>JBBQGU010000061.1:0-14232 GCA_038323315.1 Rhodobacterales bacterium
AGCTTGTCGATGCAAATCTCGGCCCGGTGCGTGTTGCCGGTCACATCCACCAACAGATTGCGGAACAGCCGGTCCACCAACCACGGCTGCGGAGCCACGCCCTGCCCAGGTGCCGGGATCTGCGCCAACGCAATCTCCAACTCATACAGCGCATCCATCCGCGCCTCGTCGATCCGCGGTGCCTGACTGGTCGGCCCGATGAACAGGCCCGAAAACAGGTAGGACAAGCTCGGATGCCGCTGCCAGTGCAGGATCAGACTGGCCAGCAAATCCGGCCTGCGCAGGAAAGGGCTGTCCTGCGGCGTAACCCCGCCCACGATGACATGATTGCCGCCGCCAGTGCCGGTATGCTTGCCGTCGATCATGAACTTGTCGGCCCCCAACCGCATCTGCCGGGCTTCCTCGTAAACGGCTTCCGTCGTGGCCACCGTCTCGGCCCAGTTGTGCGAGGGGTGAATGTTCACCTCGATAACCCCCGGATCAGGTGCCACCCGGATCACGTTCAGACGCGGGTCAAATGGCGGCGCATAGCCTTCGATATGCACCGGCAGCGCCAATTGCCGTGCAGCATCCTCGGCAGCGGCGACCAGTTCCAGATAATCCTCGACCCGCTCCACCGGCGGCATGAAGACGCACAACCGCCCATCCCGCGCCTCGACCGAAATCGCGGTCCGCACAGTGCCCGCCACGTCGGAAATCACCTGCTCACGGCGGTCTTGTGTCGCCTCGGCTGCGGTGAAGTGCGACCGCTCCTGCCGGAATTGCGCGGGGGTAAACTCGGGCAACGGCCCCCGGTCCTGCATCGGATCGGCGGGGCTGATATTCGGGAAATTCATCGCCGAGACATGGGTCAACGATCCCAGGGGCAGGCGGTAGCCGACCGGACTATCCCCCGCGACCAGGAACAGATGCCCGCGCCGCAGCCGCCACTTTTCGGACAGCCAGCTTTTCCCGGCCCGCGACTGCCACGCCTGCACCGGCAACACATAGCCCGACGGCTCGGTCAACCCGCGCGCAAAGACCCGCGCAATGCGGTTCCGCTCCTCGGGGTCTTTCAGCTTCGAATTTTCCGGCGTCACGTTTTCCGGCAGGTTGCCTTCCTTGATAATCCAGTCCGCAGGGTCCTCAAAGGCCGCCAGAACATTCTCCGCCGGCACCCCCAGATTGCCCGCTATCGTCTGCAACAACGCCTCGGCCTGCTGCTTGGTCGCGCCTTCGGCAATCTCGGACGCGATCAGCGCCGGATCGTTCCAGATCGGTTTGCCATCCCGCCGCCAATACAGGCTGAACGTCCAGCGCGGCAGGGTTTCGCCCGGATACCACTTGCCCTGCCCGTAATGCAGGAACCCCCCCGGCGCGAATTTGGCCTGCAACCGGCGGATCAGAGTGTCGGCAAAGATGCGTTTGGTCGGGCCAACCGCATCGGTATTCCATTCCCCCGCCTCGAAATCGTCAATCGAAACAAAGGTCGGCTCCCCGCCCATCGTCAGCCGCACATCCCCGGCCAACAACGCCGCGTCAACCTTTTCGCCAAGCGCGTTCAGATCGGCCCACGACTCCTCCGAAAATGGCTTTGTGATGCGCGGATGCTCGGCCGTCCGGGTGACCCGCATGTCAAAGGCAAACTCGACCTCGGCATAGCTGGCCAGCCCCGATATCGGTGCGGCATTGCCGTAATGCGGGGTGGCCGACAGCGGGATATGGCTTTCCCCGGTCAACAGCCCCGAGGTCGGGTCCAACCCGACCCACCCCGCGCCCGGCAGATAAACCTCGCACCAGGCATGCAGATCGGTAAAGTCATTGGCCGTGCCCGCAGGCCCATCGACCGCCACCAGATCGGGCTTCAACTGGATCAGATAGCCCGAGACAAACCGCGCCGCAAAACCCAGATGCCGCAGCGCCTGCACCAACAGCCAACTGGTATCGCGGCACGACCCCAGCCCAATCTGCAACGTCTGCTCGGGCGTCTGCACGCCCGGCTCCATCCGGATGACATACCCGATCTGCCGCGCCATCCGCGCATTCAGACCAACGATAAAGTCGATGGTCCGCAAAGGCTCGCGTGAGACGGCATCCAGGAAGGCCTGCAACAGCGGCCCCGGTGCCTCGGTCTTGCGATAGATCACCAGATCATTGGCAATATCGGCAGGGTATTCAAAGGGAAAGGTCTCGGCACTCGCCTCGACGAAAAAGTCGAAGGGGTTATAGACTGCCATATCGGCGGTCAAGTCGACCTCGATCTTCAACTCGGTCACCGGCTCGTTGAAAATATACCGCGCCAGCCAGTTGCCATACATATCCTGCTGATAATTCACGAAATGATTGGCTGGGGTGACTTTCAACGAATGCGATACAACCCGCGTGCGGCTATGAGGGGCAGGGCGCAAACGGATGATCTGGGGGCCGAGCGTGACGGGCCGATCGTATTTGTAATGGGTCAGGTGATAGATGCTGGCAAGGATGGACATGATTTCAAACTTTCAGAACAGACCGTCTTTGTTCCACAGAGAACCCGCTACCTCTACCCTTTTGTGCAATCTGCAAGCAATTCGGCCAAAACCGCCGAAACTTCCACCAAACCCGCTCACAAAACGCGCAACATTGATTGCAGTCAGTCGGTTTGGCCGCATGAAAGAGAGGGCAAAGGTTGATGCGACCTGGCCATTCACACCGCCTGTCCGGCACGAACCTCCCCTCTCCCCAAGGGGACAGGGTGAGGGGGCATTGGCGTCGCCATTTGCTTCAGCGCGCCGAGGAGTCCTCACTTGACGACGACTCTGCATCCACCTCCGCCAACGGCGATTTTGGCCCTGCGATATATAGCGACATCAACTCCGCGCCGGTCGCACTTGGCCCGCTGACCTCGACGGGTTCGCGCCATGACAGCGTGTCGAACCCGCCACAATTCTCGCAGATCGGGCCCCAGGTCGCATGGATGGCCTGGCATTTGTCGCAGCACCATTGCGGTCCGCGGGGCGAGGTCAGGGCCTTGGCCAGCCAGGCCCGCACTGTTGCATCATCACTCCCTTCGCCCCGCTCCACTGCCGCCATGATCGCAAGCGCGCGTTGCGTCGGATGCTTGACCGGCAAATCGCCAATCGCCCGACGCGCCGCAGGAAAGTCTTCGGCCGCGATCAGCAATTCGGCCTGCAACTGCTGGGTTTCGGGGTTTTCCGGGTGAATGGTCGTCAGCAGGCGGAACCGTTTGACCCGTTGCGCCGGGGTTTCCTCCGGCTCGATCTCGGCGAATGCCGCCGCAATATCCGGATGAGGTTGCGCGTCCCATGCCTTTTTCAAGACCCGCGCCGCGTTCTTCTTTTCCCTCTTCTGCAAATACGACCGCGCCGCCATCACGGCCGCCGGGATCAGATCCGGTGACAGCCGGTTGGCTGCAATCGCCGCCTCGCGCGCCTCGATGGAGGCATCTTCGTCGACGACCCCCTTGGCCTCTTGCAGCGCCATCACCGCGTCGCGGCGTTTGAACACGTCCTTGGGCAGCGCGCCAGATTTCCGCTGCGCGTCCAGCGTCGCCCTTGCACCCTTCCAATCCGCGCTTTCCGACTGCAATTTCAACAGAGTATTCTGTGTCTCGGTATGCCGCGGCTTCATCGCGAACGCCTTTTCGGCCAGCTTCAACGCCGTCTCGCGGTCGCCCTGCGCCAGCTTTTGCTGCAACAAGCCGCGTATCCCCACAAACCGAGTCCGAGGTTCCGCCAGCATCGCCTTATAGGCCACCTCGGCCTTTTTCGTGTCCCCCGCGACCTCTGCCGCCTGTGCGATCAGCAAATTGGTCAGCTCCGGCTGATCCAGATACCCCGCCGCCCGCTGCGCCTTGATCAGCGCCAACCGCCCCTCGCCCGAGGCCAGTGCCAGCATCCCATCCGACAGCGCCTGATAGCCCCGCGCAGCCCGGTTGCGGTCGAAATAGCGCGAGATGGCGGTTTCATCGCCGTTCAGGAACCGCAGCACGGCAAACAGCAGACCCACTGCCTTGATGAACAGCCACACCAGCACCAATGCCAGCACTCCGACGATAAACGCCTGCAATGGACCCAGCGTAAACTCCCACCCGCCATAGGAAATCCGCACGGCGTCACCAGTGTCGATCAACAGCCCGGTCGCCACCGTGGCCACAGCGACCACCACCACAAACAACACGATCTTCAACAGGGACCACAGCATCATCACCCCCTATTGTCCAAGACCGGCAGACAGCACCTGCACCGCTGCGGCCGCATCCTGCCGCTGCTGCGCCTGTGCCAGCCAATCCGCCATCGCGGCCTTGCCAACCTCCGGCAGGCCGCCCAGTTCGGTCAGCGCCCCCGTCAGATCGCCCGCCGCCAACGTCGCTTCGGCGCGCGACAAAACCGCGTCCGGGTCCGCCCCCTGACGCGGGGTCAGCGACCGCGCGCCTGTCTGACCGCGCAGGAATGTGCCAACCCGGTCCGTCCAGGTGTCCGCCGTCGTCGCCTGCAACGAGGCATCCAGAGCCGCCCGCGCCGCCTGCGGAAAACTGCTGCGCAGGCTTTGCAAACTCGGCAACCCCGCTGCCGCATGGACCGTCAGAACCTCGGGCACACTCGCCCCCGCCAAGTCCGCAAGGGCCGAGCCATAGGGCGCGCCGCTGTCCAAGGCCGCCTGCAACTGATGCAACGCCGCCCGCGCCGCCGCTTGAGTCACCACCGCCTCGGCTTCGGCCTTGATGCTGTCCAGCTTGCCCGCCGCCTCCGCCATCTTGGTATCCAGCGCCGCACCCCCGCTCTTCAGCGCTGCAATCTCGGCCTGCAACTGCGCCATCGCGGCGGCATCGACACCCGGATCGACACCCGGCGTCCCCTCCGGCTGCACCGGCGCTGCCGCAAGCTGTTGTTCCAACGCATCCAGCCGTGCGGTCAGATCGGCGGGCACACCGACCGGCGCAGGCAAGTTCGCCACCGTGGCCTCAACCGCTGCCAGCCTGTCGGACACCGCTGGGTCGACCTTGGGTGCAGGTGCCTGCGCCAATTCGTCCAGCCTGGTCTGCAGACCGGCAATCGTGGCGGCCTGCGCCTTGACCTCGGCCGACACGCCGGAATTGTCCATGATCGGCCAGCCCTGCGGCACGACCTGCGCCAAACCAAAGCCTACGGCCGCCGCCAGCACGCCGCCGATGACCATCGGCACCACTGACCCCCGACGTTGGGCAGGGGGCACGGTGTCCGAATGTATGTCGGAACGTTCAGCCTCGACTCGGGCTGTCGGGATACGGGTTTCGACGGCGGCGGTCTCTGCCAACTCCACCTCGGCCTGCGCCATTTCGACAGGCTCTACCTCTGGATGATCAACACCAACCGGAACCATCCCGATCCCGTCAACCCCGACTTCTGTCAGTTCGACATCATCAACCGGATCGCTCTCGACCCGGTCAACCCCGACGGGCTCGACCTTTGTCAACTCGACCCCCACCGGCATGACGTCTACGGGCAAAACCTCGGCCTCTGTCCCTTCGCCCGGTACCGTTTCGCGGGTGGAATCTGGAGTATCGTTCATCGTCAGTCCTTCCAGACAAAGCCTTGCCGACGCTGCGGCGTTTCTTCAACCTAATCTTGTCAGGCGTCCCTGATCAAGCCAGCCAGACGCCCAAAACGTCCAGCATCGCCGCCGCATCCGGCCTTGGGGCCACCCGCCGTTCCATGGCTGGCACCTCCGCCGCCACATCACCACTGATCGCCGCCACCAGAAGTGGCGCAACCCCCGCAATCCGCCGATACTCCGCCGCCAAGACTTGCCCCGTCCGCGCCGAGAAGACCGGCGCTGCGACCACATCACACTGCCGCAAAACCGCCACCGCCTCTTGCGTCATCGGGTACGGCTGTTGCGCATAACAAACCACCGAAACGGTCTCCATTCCAGCCGAATTCAGCGCGGCGGCCACATTCACCCGAACCTCGGCCCCGTGCAGGTACAACAGCGGCCCCGCCACACCCAGAACCTGCACCAACTGCACCAAAGCCTGCCCATCCCCCTGCGCCGAAACCGCCTCATACCCCTCGGCCCGGGCCACCCGCGCCGTCTGATTGCCGACACAAAACGCCAGCCGGGGCAGGGCGGTTCCATCGGCGGCAATCCGCCTCGCCGCCATAACCGCCGTCTCGGATGTAAAGATGACCCCTGCCCAATCGCGCACCGGCACCACAGGGCGCAAATACTCCAGTGCAATCAGGGGCGAGGTTATAACTCTGACCCCCGCAAACCGGGCCTGCAACGCCACAGCAAAGCGCTCCGACTGCGCCTCGGGGCGTGTCAGCAGCACAGTCAAGGCGCGGGATTGCGGGAGCATGGCGCAGGTGTTACCTGCGGGGCAAGTTTGGGGCAACAGCAGATAATGATCCACCCGCTGACCGTTCTTGGCATAGAAAGCAGTTGCGACGACACCGCCGCCGCCGTTGTCCGGTCTGAAACGCTGCCCATCGGCCATATCCTGTCGTCCGAGGTTCAGGGTCAAACCAATCTTCACGCCGCCTTTGGTGGCATTGTCCCCGAGATCGCCGCCCGCGCGCATGTCGAGCGTCTGGATCATTGCGTCGAACGGGCGCTTGCCATGGCCAACACCACACTGTCCCAGATCGACGCCATCGCCGTCACCGCCGGCCCCGGTCTGATCGGCGGTGTCCTGTCCGGCGTCATGCTGGCCAAGGGTCTGGCGCGCGCAACCGGAAAGCCCCTGATCGGCGTCAACCACCTTGCCGGTCACGCCCTGACCCCGCGCCTGACCGACGGGCTGGCCTTTCCCTACCTGATTTTGCTGGTCTCGGGCGGCCATTGCCAGTTCCTGATCGTCCACGCCGCCGACCGCTTTGAACGGCTCGGCGGCACGATCGACGACGCCCCCGGCGAGGCCTTCGACAAGGTCGCCAAATTGCTGGGCCTGCCCCAACCCGGCGGCCCCTCGGTCGAAGCCGAGGCACTTCACGGCGACCCCACCCGCTTTCGATTTCCCCGGCCCTTGCTCGACCGCCCCGGCTGCGACCTGTCCTTCTCCGGCCTGAAAACCGCCGTCCTGCGCGCCCGCGACGAACTGGTGGCCAGCCAAGGCGGCATCACCGTTCAAAACCGCCGCGACCTCTGCGCCAGTTTCCAGATGGCCGTCGCCGATGTGCTGGCCGAAAAAGCCCGTCGCGCCCTGGCGGTCTACCTCGACGAAACCCACAGCCAGAACGCCTTCGCCGTCGCGGGTGGCGTCGCCGCCAACACCACCCTGCGCACCGCCCTGCAACGCGCCTGCGCCCAGACCGGCACCTCGTTCACCGCCCCACCCCTGAAACTGTGCACCGACAACGCCGCCATGATCGCCTGGGCCGGGATCGAACGTCTTGCCGCCGGACAAACCGACGGGATGGACCTGATCGCCCGCCCCCGGTGGCCGCTTGACCCCACCGCCGCCCCCATGATCGGCTCCGGCAAAAAGGGTGCCAAGGCATGATCGGTATCGTGGGTGCAGGCGCGTTCGGCACCGCCCTCGCCATCGCCTTCACCCGCGAAGGACGCCCCGTCACGCTATGGCTCCGCGACCCAACCACCGCCGCCCAAGTCGCCACGACCCGGCAAAACCCCCGCCTCCCCAATACCACCCTGCCCGACACCATCACAGTGACCGCCAATCTGGCCGACCTGTCCAACGCCCAGGCCCTCCTCCTCGCCATTCCCATGCAATCCCTCGCCGCTTTCCTGACCCAGCACGCGCTGAGCCTGCCAAAAGTCCCCCTCATCGCCTGCTGCAAGGGCATTGACCTTGCGACCCTGCGCGGCCCCACCGCCCTCCTGACCGCCGCCCGACCTGACCTGCCAAGCGCCATCCTGACCGGCCCCAGCTTCGCCGCCGACATTGCCCATGGCCTGCCCACCGCCCTGACTCTCGCCGGCAACGACGCCGAGCCTTTGCAAAACCTCCTCTCCACCCCCACCCTCCGCCTCTACCGCACCGACGACGTCATCGGTGCCGAACTGGGGGGCGCGCTGAAGAACGTCATCGCCATCGCCGCAGGCGTGGTCATCGGCGCGGCCTTGGGCTCTTCGGCCCGCGCCGCCCTGATGACGCGCGGCTATGCCGAGATGCAGCGCCTCGCCCTGACCTTGGGTGCGCGACCTGAAACCCTGGCCGGGCTGTCGGGCCTGGGCGATCTGGTCCTGACCTGCACCTCGCTGCAATCGCGCAATCTGCAGTTTGGCATTGCCTTGGGCGCGGGAAGTGATTTTGATACCACCATCACGGTCGAGGGGACGGCGACCGCCAAAGCCGTCGCCCGTCTGGCCCGCAACCAGCAGATCCCCATGCCGATCACCCAGATGGTCGCCGATCTGATCGACCGAACCGTAACGCTGGAACAGGCCGTTGCCAGCCTGATGTCCCGGCCCTTGAAACAGGAATGACCATGCGCGCTGCCCTTATCTGCACCGACAAAGCCGGGGCGCTTCAGACCCGCATCGACAACCGCCCCGCCCATCTGGCCTATATCGCCGACACCGGCGTGGTCGAGATGGCCGGACCCTTCCTTGATGCCGCAGGTCAGATGACCGGATCGCTGATCATCCTGTCGGTGGACAGCCTTCAAGCCGCAAAGGATTGGGCCGCATCCGACCCCTATGCCAAGGCCTGGCTGTTCGAACAGGTCACCATCACCGAATGGAAAAAGGTGATCGGCTGATGACGTACTGGCTTTTCAAATCCGAACCGAACGTCTTCAGCTGGCAAAATCAGGTCGACCGTGGTGATGCGGGCGAGGAATGGCACGGTATCCGCAACTATGCCGCGCGCAACAACATGCGCGCCATGGTGCTGGGCGATCGCGGCTTCTTCTACCATTCCAACATCGGCAAAGAGATGGTCGGCATCGTCGAGGTCACCCGACTGTCGCAACCCGACAGCACCACCGATGACCCCCGCTGGGACTGCGTCCGCATCACCGCCCTGCGCGGATTTGATCGCCCTGTGACGCTGGACATGTGCAAACACACACCCGGGCTGGAAAAGATGATCCTGATCAACAACTCCCGCCTGTCCGTGCAACCGGTCTCGCCTGACGAATGGCAGATCATTTGCGCCTTGGGTGGAGTTGACCCCTAATTCCATTTGGACATCGGGGCTGTCTGTCTTCAGCATGACCGCGATGGATACTGCGGCCGAGGGGCTGATGGGCGGGTTAGGTATCGGTGCCCTGTTCATCTCACCGTGGATCCTGCTGAACAACGCCTATGCCATGCGCCCCTTCCGCCTGACCCTGATCGACGGCGGTTACGCCACGATCGGATGCACCATCATCGGGGTGATCCTGACGCTGCTTTGACAGAGGCTATCCTGAAATTGGGATAATGGAGGGCCCCATACCCCTAAAGGACCCTCCATCCACCCCACGTGCTCCCTTAGCACCACACGTGTTCTGATAAAGGTCCCGGACATGATGCCCTAGCCATCACCCTAGACCAAATCCACGGATGATGCAAAAGCTAAGCCCTGAAAAGTTAAGGCAAAGTCCATACAACCCGACCATTCGCCGACCTGCCTGACGCTGGCCTATTTATAGACTGCTTCCTTGCCGAAATGTCTGGTCAGCATGTAATAGACCACCGCGCGGTACTTTTGCCGTTCCGACTTTCCATAGGTCTCGAACACGGCATCCAGGGCCGCGTCCAGCTTGGCATCATCGGGCAAACCCAGCTTGCGGATCAGAAAGTTCTTCTTGACCGTCGCCATCTCGGTGGCACCGCTGGCTGCCAGGGTGCTGGCATCCCTGTCATAGATTGCCGGACCGCATCCCACAGTGACCTTGGTCAACAGGGCCATGTCCGGCGTCACCTTGCACTTGTCGCGCAGATCCTGCGCATAGACCGCGATCAACTCGTCCCGCTTTCCCATCCGTCCCCTCCACGCTGGCCGTTGTCCGTTGTCCGTTGTCCGGCACGATAGGTGCAGCCGCCCGCACCGCAAAGAGAATGGTTGCAGCACCCCTTCCGCCAAGCTCTCGTTTAAATACCGCCCGGCGCGCCCGGTTTACGCGCCGCCACACACCCCCAACCGCCTGTTTTACCAATGCAAACCGCAGCCTAAGCGAAAGGATTATGTGGAACTGCTTGCCACAATGGCCGCGCCGGTCAACCATGGCATTCCCCAAGGAGGTTGATGTGCAGCGGCTGGTCATGGTGATTCTCATGGTGTGGATGGCGGCCCCCGTGGTCGCCCAACCGGATCTGGCGCTGCTCAGCGGCGGCGGACGCTATGACGCGGTCACCATCAATGGCATCGTGCTGCCGGTGCAAGACATCCAGCAACTGTTGGCCGCCGGTTTGCTGCGCCTCGATCCCGTCACCCGACGCTTCGCATTGGGTGCGGGCGTGACCAGCGAGGCGCAGTTCGTCACCAACCTGCGTCAACTGCCGCTGACATCACCCCTTGCGCCGCGCGACCTCTATCGCTCCAGCAAGGTGGCCTTGCCCAACGGTGCGGCCCATGCGCTGACCGTGCCATCCGGCTTTGGCCCCGCGCATTTCCATGCGACCGACCCAAAGATCGCCCTGTCGGCCAGCCTGGGGGGGGTGTCACGGGTGCCTTATACCGCGCAGCCGGACGGCGCACTGGGCTTCGGCCTCAGCTTTGGCAATGCGTTTGACGGGTTGGGTGCCTCGGTCAACATGTCGTTCAACGACCTGACCCAGCTTGGCAACGGCCAGCGGATTTCCTGGGGCATGGCGGTCAGCCACTATCTGTCAGACGGCGTTTCTGTCTCGGTGGGGGGTGAAAATCTTTTCGTCGGCTATACCGATGGTCAGGCCAGCTTCTACCTGACCGGCAGCTGGGCCTTCGACACCCGCCGCACCCGGATGCCGTTTGACGGCGTCCTGACCCTTGGGGCCGGCAATGGTCGATTTGCCGACCAGACCCCGCGCGACATCTATGAAGGCAAATCCGCCCGCGCCACCGCCATCTTCGGCAGTCTGGCATGGCAGGTTGCACCGCAGTTTAATCTGATTTCGGAATGGAATGGCCGCAATCTAAACGCAGGTCTGGGCTATACCATGACTCAGACCGGCGTGACCATGAAACTGGGGGTCGCAAACCTTACCGGGTTCTCGGCCAACGGGCCGATCCTCACAGGATCGGTGGGCATGACGCTGGCCCGGTTCTAGGGCGTCCCACGCAGGCAATGAAACGGAGATGGCAGTGAAAACTTCTACCCTACTGATCGGATGCGCGCTGATGCTGGCCCAACCGGTGCTGGCACAACCCGTCAACACCCTCATGATCCCGCGCGACAGCGACGGTATAGTGATCTCGGTCTTGCATCCTGTCGACTATATGTATCGGGACGTCATCACCGGCGGCGTCATGTATACCATGGGTGGCGTCAAGGTCGAGTTCACCACCACCTCTGGCGGCGTCGCTGACAGCATGGCGGGCAGCACGGATGCCGGCCCCACCGCCATGGTCGGTTCCGCGACCTATAAGGTCGAGGTGTCGGGCAACACCGTCTACCTGCGCGACCCGGCCACCGGCGAAATTTTCGCAACCCAGCGTGTCGCAGCCCTGTCCGGGACCAACGGGTTGCAGGTCAACCCCAATGGCTTTGCGATGGAGTGATCGTCAGGTCCTGCGGCCAAAGGATGACATGGCAACGGCAGCAATCACGATGCTGCCCACCAGCATCTCACGCACATAGCTGTCGACCTGCATCTGCGTCAGCCCATTGTCCAGAATCCCCAGGATCAACACACCGACGAGGGTAGCCAGCACCCGCGGCTCGCCCTCGCGCCCCATCGTCATGCCCAGAAACACTGCCGCAATCGCGTCCAGCATAAGACCGGCCCCCTGCGTCGGGTTGGCGGACGCGACCCGCGACGCATACATCAACCCCGCCACCGCCGCGCCAAACCCGGTGATGGCAAAGGCGCTTAACCGCAACCGCGCCACCCGGATCCCCGCCAACCGCGCCGCCTCGGCATTGCCGCCGATGGCATACAGGCGGCGTCCATAGGTCGTATGCTCCAACACCGCCCACACCACCACCAGCACCGCCACTGCCAGCCACGACAGATAGGGCAGCTTCACCCCCGCCAACAGCACCCCGCCCCGCGCAAAGTCGCCAAACGGTTTAGGAATGTCCCGGCCAAAGATCGTCGCCCCGTCGCTGATGTAAAACGCCAGCCCGCTGAACACCGTCAGCGTCCCCAGCGTGGCGACAAACGGCAAAATCCCGGCATAGGCGACCAAAGCCCCGTTGATCACCCCCGCCAACACCCCCACCCCAAGCGCGGCCACGATGCCAAGCCACAGCGGGTAATGCTCGCGAAACAGCACCGCCGCCACGATCCCGGCCAGACTGGCGGTAGACCCTACCGACAGGTCAAAATCATTCATCACCATCACCACCGTCATGGTAAAGGCGACCACCGCCAACATCGCAACCTGCTGCGAGATGTTGATCAGATTGCCCGCCGTCAGAAAGGTATCCGGCAGTCTCAGGGTGAAAAACCCCATGATGGCAATCAGCCCCAACAAGGTGCCCATCTGCCGCAAATTGCTCATGTCAGCGCAGGCTCCACCGGATAGCACGCTTGCAACAAATCCGCCGGCCCCATCCCCTTGGCGTCCAGAATCCGCACCTGGCGCCCGGCCTGCAGCACCAGAATCCGGTCACACAGCCCCAGCATCTCGGGCAGATCGGTGGATGCCATCAGCACCGCACAACCCTGCGCGCTCAGGTCGCGGATCATCCGGTAAATCTCGGCCCGCGCCCCGATATCGACACCGCGCGTTGGTTCGTCCAACAACAACAGACGCGGCGTTTCCGCCATCGCGCGCGCAAACACCACCTTCTGCTGATTGCCGCCCGACAACTGCCACAGGCTTTGCTCATGGCTCGCGGCCTTCAGGTTCACGCGGGTGGCAAGGCTGGCCGTCCGCGCCTGCTCCAGACGCAACCGCGCCCGCACCCCCCGGTGATGCGGCAGCAAGGCATTCGGCCGCGCCCCCATCCGCATCGCCAATCCCTGACTGCGCCGCTCGGGCGGTACAAAGGCCACCCCCCGCGCCCATGCCTCAGCCGGGCTCTGTGGGGCAAGGCGGTCCAACAGCGTCAAACGACCCGCAACAACCCGATTCAGTCCCAAAAACAGGTTTAACACCTCGCTCTGCCCAGACCCCGCCAGCCCCGCCACCCCAAGGATTTCGCCCTGATGCAACGTGAAATCCAGGTTTGACAGGCTGGGCGTGGCCAGCCGAGCCGCCCGCGCCACGACAGCAGTCCCGACAGGCGTCACGCGCAACGGAAAGGTATCGGTCAAGGCGCGGCCCGTCATGTGCAGGATGATCTCGTCACGGGTGGTGCCCACGATGCCGCCGCTGTAAACCCGCCGCCCGTTCCTCAGAACCGTTACATCGTCACAAATCGCCATGACCTCGGCCAAGCGGTGCGAGACATACAGGACCGCCGCCCGCTCCTTCAGCCGCGCGATCACGGCAAACAGCTTGGCCGATTCGGCCTGCGACAAGGCGGCGGTCGGCTCGTCCAGCACATACAGACACGGCGCCTGCCCCTCACCCGCCACCAGGGCCGAGGCGATCTTGACCAGCATCCGGTCCCCCGGCGACAGCCCGCCCGCCTGCGCCGTCACATCCAGCCCGGTCACGCCCAACTGCGCCAACGCAGCCTCCGCCCGCCGCGCCAATTCCCGCCAATGCACGAACAGCCCCAGCCTTTGCGGCACCCGCTGCCCCAGCAGGATATTCTCGGCCACCGACAGCTGCGGCACAAGGTTCAGCTCTTGATGAATAACCCGAAACCCCGCCTTGGCCGCATCCGCCGGGTTACGCAGGGCGACGTCGCTGTCGCCCCTGCGAACCCGCATCTGGTCGGCAGCAACCACCCCCGACAACAGCTTGATAAAGGTCGATTTGCCCGCCCCATTCTCGCCCATCAAGGCATGAACCCGGCCCGGTTGCAGCACAACTGACACATCCGACAGCACCGTGACCGCGCCATAACGCTTGGTAAGGCCGCTGAATTCCAACGTCTGCATGGGATTTCGGCGGCCCCGGTCTTACTTGGCGTTGGATGCTGTGATCAGCACGGTCGGCACATAGATCACCTTGGCCAGCATAGGTTTGCCCGCCATGGCATCGGCAGCAGCAGCGGCGGCGGCCTTGCCGATCCCGGCAAAATCCTGCGCGATGGACGCCTCGAAATTCCCGCCCGCCGCAAT
>JBBQGU010000062.1:0-14213 GCA_038323315.1 Rhodobacterales bacterium
TGCATCGGCCTCCCACGCATCGGCGCAGACGATATCGGCAGCCACCCCCGTGCCATCCGCACAGATCTTGCACCTGTGCTGCACATGTTTCGACAGGATCTTGCCCCAACTGTCGTGATAACTCATCGCGCGCGACGTGCCGTCCTTCAGCACCGCCCGCGCCTCGCCCGGCCAGCCATTGCCCCGGTAACGAAAGCTGTCCACTTGAGCAGGATCAGCCCCCAACGCCCCCAACACCGCCTGCCCCCCTGTGTGACTGGGCACACCGGCGCAAAAGAACGACAAGATCACCGGAAACGCCCGCGCCACTGCCGGATCGGCCTGCGACAACGCCCGCAGCGCGACGGCATCACAAGGCTTGCCGACAAAGGCAAACCGCCGCCCATCCGCCGTCAACGCCGCCACCCGCTCCAACGGGGCCGACGGCGCATAGCGTGATCCTGCCGCCGCCAGAATCCCCAACTTGTCCGTGCTGATCACCGTCACATTGCCGGCCGGCTGATCCGGGTCCGCCGCGATCTGCACGATCGCGTCCACCACCCCCGCCTGCACCAGATGCAGCGCCAGCATCGACAGCGCCCCGCCCGACGCCCCGGCAAAGCGCAGGTCGCCATCCGTCGCCCACCCCGTCTGCATCGCCACATAGGGCCCCCACAAAACCGGGTCCGTCCGCTCCTCAGCCGCCACAACCTGCCCCAAAGCGGGACAAATCCGGGCAATCATCGCGTCCTCGTCATCCGTCAGCGCAGCCGCTTGCACCGGCCGCAAAAAGCCCGGCGCGGTCATCTGCATGGTCAGCTTGTCCGGGAACAGACCCGCACAGGCGCCACAGCCCGCGCAAAGATCGCCACGCGCCACCCGGCTCAGGGCGGGGGTCAAAGGATTGGGGTCAGTCATCACTCATGTGCCGGTCACTGATACGGATTGTGCCTCCGTCTAGGCCGAATTCGGACCCTTTGGCCAGCGCAATTTCGTGGCACCTTGACCATTGCGGGGAAAAGTGAATGAACGGCAGCCGTGGTTTTTACAAAAGGTCGGCCCGGCGATGTTGCGTTCTGCCCTGCTGATCCTGTCCGGCAACGCCACGGCATCCTTGCTGCTGCTTTTGCGCAACCTGCTGGTCGCGCGCCTGATCCCGGTCGCGGATTACGGCGTCGCCGCGACCTTTGCCGTCGCGATGGCGGTGGTCGAGATGGCCTCGGCCCTTGGCCTGCAACAACAGATCGTGCAGGCCAAAGACGGCGATGACCCGCATTTCCAATCCGCCTTGCAAGGTTTTCAGGTGCTGCGCGGCGTGCTGTCCGGGCTGGTCCTGTTGCTGATCGCAGGGCCGATGGCCGATTTCATGGGGATACCGCAGGTCGCCTGGGCCTATCAACTGCTGGCCCTGGTGCCGGTGCTGACCGCGTTGACCCATTTCGACATCCACCGCCTGAACCGCCAGATGGTGTTCTGGCCCCTGCTGCTGACCGGCGCCGTCCCGGCCTTGATCGCGGTGCTGGTCCTGTGGCCCCTTGCGTATTGGTTCGGCGATTGGCGTGTGATGCTGTATTCGATCCTGATCCAGTCGGCGTTCGCCGCCGTGGTGTCGCATCTTGTGGCGCAGCGCCCGTACCGCCTGGTGCTTGACGCGGCCATCATGCGCGCCTCTTTGCGCTTTGGCTGGCCGCTGCTGGCCAATGCGGTGCTGCTGTTTCTGGTCTTCAATGCCGAGCGGCTGATCGTGGGGCGCGAGCTTGGCATGGTGATGCTGGCCATGTTCTCGATGGGCCTGACCCTGACGCTGACACCGACGCTGGTGCTGGCAAAGTCGGCCACGAATCTGTTCCTGCCGCTGTTGACCCGGGCCACCGACCCGCAGCGTTTCCGTCAACTGGCAATTGTGGTTTTCCAGCTGCACATCCTGTTCGCGGGTTTTCTGGTCTTTGGGATGGCTGTGCTGGGTGAGTGGGCGATCCATCTGTTGCTGGGCGCAAAATATGCCGGGCTGGCGCCGCTTCTGGTCTGGCTGGCCATCGTGCAGGGCGTAAGGCTGTTCAAAGGCGGACCGTCCACCGTCGCCCTCGCCCGCGGTCAGACCGAAAACGCCATGGTCGCCAACCTGTTGCGCATCGCCCTGCTGCCCGTGGCGTGGTGGGTGATCGTGCAGGACGGTGACATCATGCTGCTGCTGTATCTGGCGATTCTGGGCGAGAGTCTTGGCGCTTTGGTAGCCTTTGGTCTGGTGTGGTGGCGCCTTGGAATCGGGGGCAAAGACATCTACCTGACGCTGGCCGCCACCTTGGCCGTGATGGGATTGTCGGTCATCGACCTGTTTGCCCCGCAGGCCAACTGGCCCCTTTGGGCAGCCGCCGCCGCCTTGGCGCTGTCGATCGTTTTCGCGGCGCAGTTGCGGCAGTTTTCGTTCCGCAAAGGCTGAACAGCCGTGTTGGCTAAAAACCCCCATTCGCACTGCCTTTGGAACAAATCTGTGGCGGCGTGCGTTGGTTGAAGTTATTCGGATCATCAGTCACAGACGAGTTTCACAGCCGATGATTTCACTGGGCAATCCTGTTCAAGAGCGCGCCTTGCGTCGCGTGCTGGTCCCGGCGGTCTGGCTGATGGCCGGGGTCGCCAGGATTGTCGTGGCCGGACTGACGGTCGCCGGCATCGCAGCCACCATGGCACCCACCGCACTGCGGGCTGAACCCGTGGTCGTGGTCGCCACGGCGGCTGCCTTGACCGAGGCGCTTTCCACTGCGGTTCCGGGCGCTGTGCTTCGACTGGCCAGCGGCGACTACGGCGCGTTAACGCTGAAAGACCTGCAGGGGGCCGTTGGCGCACCCATCACCCTGCGCTCGGCCGATCCGGCCGATCCGGCCCGGTTTTCCAAACTGCACCTGCGCGGCGTCAGTCATCTTGTGCTGCAAGGTCTGACCTTTGACTACCGGTTTTCACCCGGCGACAAATCCAGTTTCCGGCCCTTTGTTATCACATCCGCCCACAACGTCACCCTGACCGGCAACCTGTTCGACGGGGATGCAGCCCAGGGCGTCTCGGCCTCTGATGACGGTTTTCCGACCGGCTTTGGCCTGTCCTTGGACAAGAGCACCCAAATCCGACTGGACGGCAATGAAATCCGCAATTTCTTCCGTGGTGTGGTGGTCAGCGACAGTTCCGATGTCACGGTGCGCGGCAACGATGTGCATACGATCCGCACCGATGGCATGGATTTCGCCGACGTCGACCGGGTTTTGATCGAGGGCAACCATATCCATGATTTCCGGCGCGTGGTGGCCTCGGCCGACCATGCCGACATGATCCAGTTCTGGACGAGGGGCACCAGCACCCCCAGCACTGACATCACCATCCGCGGCAATCTCCTGAACTCGGGCGCTGGCATGTTCACCCAGTCGATCTTCATGCGCAACGACATGGTGGATACCGGCAAGGCGGGGCGCGAGATGTTCTACCGCCGCGTTGTCATCGAACAGAATGTCATCATCAACGCCCATCTGCATGGCATAACCATCGGCGAAACCGACGATCTGACGATCCGCAACAACACCGTGATCCGCAACGCCGCCTCGCAGGGGGCCGAGGATAACCCCGGGCTCTGGACCCCGCAGATCCGCGTGAAACCTGCTTCGACCCGCGTGACGGTGGTCCAGAATGCGGCGCGCAAATTTGCAGGTTATGACGCTCAGACCGATTGGACCGTGGCCGACAACCTGCAAATCCAGGACAGCAGCCCAAGACAACCCGGCTTTTACGACAAGGTCTTTGTCGCTGCGCGGTCGGGCGATCCGACTGATTTGTCCAGTTTCGCCTATCTGCCCGGCGGGCCGCTGAATGGCACCGGCATAGGTGCCACCCTGCTGGATGCGCCGCGCAATACCCTGAAAGGCGCCACTTTGCCATTACTGCTGGCAAATCGAGACATGCTCGGGGTTCAGAAATGAACCCCAGCCGCGATTTGCTGGTGACAAAGGTCAGACCCGCAGGCCACGGCCGCCCATCATCTGGTGGGCCCCTGTTCAAATCCGCGATTGCCATTGGCGCCCTCTCGGGCAGACAGCCTGTGCAGGCGGCACCGGCCTTGTCTGTCACCCGCACGCGCGTGCCAATCCCCGTCGTGCTGTTCCTCATCGGAATCGTTCTTCCGATCGGCGCGGATGCAGGGTCGCTGTCGTTGTCGGTCTTGCGGGTGTTCCTGATGGTAATGGTCATCCCCCTGACCTTCCGCCTGCTTGCAGGGCGCTATGGCAAGGTCATGGTGATCGACATCCTGTTCTTCTTTCATATCTTATGGGCCACGGTCGCCCTTGGCGTGAACAACCCCAGTCAGGTCTTGCAACAGATAGGTTCGGTCGGGGTCGAGTTTTTTGGCGGCTATCTGATCGGGCGGGCCTATATCCGGACGCAAGCCGATCTTGCGGCCCTGTCGAAACTTCTGATTGTCCTTGTCTGCCTGAGTTTCCCCTTGGCACTTTTTGAGACCATGACGGGGCGGCCCCTGATCTTGGAACTGATCCGCATGATCCCGGGGGCCACGACAGTCGTGTTCAACTTTCAGGCTGGCCGCGTGGGGCTTGAACGGGTGCAGATGACCTTTGCCCATCCCATCCATTACGGGCTGTTCTGTGCCGTTGCATTCTCGTTGGGCTTCGTCGGGCTGAAGGGCACTATCAGCACCCGGTTGCGCCATCTGACCAGCATCATTACGGGATTGTGCGGTTTTCTGGCCCTGTCCAGCGGCGCCCTGCTGGCCGTCCTGCTGCAAATCGGACTGATCACATGGGCGTGGACCTTTGACCGGGTCCGTCGCCGCTGGCTGCTGCTGCTGGGCGTGTTTGTCTTTCTTTATGTGGTGATCGACATTCTGTCCAATCGTACACCTATCGACGTTTTCATGTCGTATGCAACATTTTCGGCACATACGGCCTATTGGCGGTCGATCATCTTCGAATGGGGCATGAAAAGTGTCTGGGCGCATCCGTTGCTGGGCATCGGGTTGAATGATTGGGTGCGCCCCTATTACATGTATTCGGGCAGCATGGACAACTTTTGGTTGGTGATGGCGGTGCGCTATGGCATCCCCAGCTTTCTGTGCCTGGTCGTCGGTTATGGCATGGCGTTGTGGAAAATCGGTCGGCGCGATTTCACCGCAAACCCCGGTTTAAGCAACCTGCGCCGGGCCTGGATGTTCAGCTTTTGCGGCCTGACATTTACTCTGACAACCGTGCATGTCTGGACGAACATCTATTCCTTCGTCTTTTTCATCTTCGCCGCCGGACTGTGGATGATCACGGCGAAGTCAGAAAATACTGGCGGCCCCGCAGACGCCCCGCCCGTCTCTGACGATACCGCAGGGAACATCCTGCCCTCTCACGGATCGGCCTATACAAGGTTTCCCCAGAAACCGACGCGCCGCCCTGTGCAATCATAAGGCATCCCCCATGCAGCTTCCCTCATTGGGCGTCGTCATCGTCCTGTACAATTCGGCCGATGTCATCCTCGACTGTGTCGAAAGCCTTCTGGCCAGCAGAAATGTCCGCCTTGACGTGGTTCTGGTCGACAATGCGTCGACCGACAACACCTGTCAGGTGATCAGGGACTGGGCCGCCGGACGCGTGCCCTTCAAGCCTGCGCCCGATGTGCCCTTTGCAATCGCGGGGGCGGCCAAACCCCTGTCCCTGCTGTCGGCTTTCCCGCAATCCGACGGGCGCGCCGCGGGGCCGGGCCACAGAATCGTCCTGCTGGAAACCGGGTTGAATGCGGGATTTGCGGCCGGGGTCAATCGCGGCCTTGCCCTGCTGGCCGGGGTGACCGAGTTGGACCGGTTCTGGATCTTGAACCCCGACAGCATTGCACGGCCTGAAACAGCATCGGCCTTTGCCATGCAACCGGAACCTGCCGGGGGGTTTGGTCTGATGGGGGGGCGGGTGTTGTACTGCCCGTCCGACGACGTCATCCAGATCGATGGCGGCACGATCAACCGCAAGACCGGCGTGACCGGCAACCTGCATCAACACGCCTCCCACCCCGCCACCCCCGCACCGCATCCCGAGCAGATGGATTTCATTACCGGCGCCAGCATGGTTGTATCGCGCCGCTTTCAGGACCGCGCCGGCCCCATGCCCGAGGACTATTTTCTGTATTACGAAGAGGTCGATTGGGCGATGCGGCGCGGCGACCTGCCGATTGTCTATTGCCCGGATGCAGTGGTCTATCATCGGGCGGGAACCGCCATCGGCTCGGCCGGCCTGGGTCGCCCCGCCTCACCGTTTTCGTTGTATTTCAAGCATCGCGCGCGGATACGTTTCGTGCGGCGTTATTTTCCGGCATCGCTGCCGATGGCCTATGCCTATTCCCTGGCCAAGGCAGCACAACTCGGCCTGAAAGGCTATCCCAAGGAGGCGGCCACCCTGCTGGGTGCCACCTTCGGCCGTCCACCGGCTGCCGAGATCCGCACCCGCCTGTCGCCCGAGGCAGCCAAGCGGGCTTTTGCCGGTGAACCACCCCTGCGCTGACAAAGGGCTTGGATCAGCCCAACAGCGTAGCTAACGTAAATCAGCCAAGTCCGCATCGCCGCGTGATTTGTGACCCGTCCCGCCATTGTCAAACATGGCCGAGACCCGTTCCCCTGTGGACAGGTTGGCGTGGAAAGGTTGGATTGTCCGTGCCCGTCAGGGGCCCAAGCAGACGCTTGCAGCATAAAATTCAACCTTTAGCCACAATTCTGCACCCTCACTCCATAAGATCGCCCGGTTAGGTAGGTAGTGTTCCCCAATGCGCCCACTTTGGGCCACAAATGAAAGCCGCCAAACCTTGACCATATCCGTCGCCGATCAGAATTATAACGCCGATCCCTACAGACTGACCCTGCGCCGCTTGCGGCCGGGCGTGCTGGCAGCGGCCGGGATCAGCGCGGTGATTTCGGTGCTGATGCTGACCGGTTCGCTGTACATGTTGCAGGTCTATGACCGGGTCCTGTCCTCGGGGTCGGTGCCGACGCTGGTCGGGCTGTTTGTCATCGTGGTGGTGCTGTACAGCTTCCTTGGCCTTTACGACTTTCTGCGCAGCCGCATGCTGTCGCGTCTGGCGCTGCAACTGGACGGGCAGCTTGGCCCCCAGGCGTTTCACCGCTGGATCGTGGGGGCGCAAAACGGCCAGCCCCTGCGCGATCTGGATACGGTGCGCAGCTTTGTAGGCGGCCCGGTTCTGTCGGGCCTGTTCGATCTGCCCTGGGTGCCCTTGTATCTGGCCGTGCTGTTCATCATCCATCCCTGGCTTGGCTGGCTGACCATTGGCGGCGCCGGTGTCGTGGCGGCCTTGGCCTGGCTTGGTCACCGGCTCAGCAAGGCTGCCCTGCAGCACAGCCTGACCGGCGACAACCTGGCCCGCGATTTCGCCGACCGCAGTCAGCGCAATGCCGAAATGATCGTTTCCATGGGGATGCAGGGCCGGGTCGGTGCCGAGTGGCGTCGCCTGCAGGATGCCGCCATGATTTCAGGCCAGCAGGCCGGCAATCCGGGCGAGGTGATCGGCGCCATCAGCCGCGCCTTCCGCATGCTGATGCAATCGGGCATCCTGACCTTGGGCGCTTATCTGGTCATCCAGGGCCAGATGTCGGGCGGCATGATCATCGCCTCGTCGATCCTGACGGGCCGCGCCTTGGCGCCGGTCGATCAGGTCATCGCCCAGTGGCGCAGCATCGCCAAGGCGACCGAAGCGCATCGCCGGTTGAAGGCCTATTTCGCGGCACCTCATCGCCATGTCCCCGTGATCGCGCTGCCTGCTCCCACCGGCCAGATCAGCTTTGCCAATGTTGTGAAATACGCGCCCAACTGGACAGGCATCGCCTTGGCCGACCGGCCGCGCCTGCTGGACGATATCAGCTTTGATCTGGTCCCCGGCGACGCCTTGGGCGTGATCGGTGCCTCGGCCAGTGGCAAATCCACTCTGGCACGGGTTTTGGCCGGGTCCTGGACTGTCGATGCGGGCGAGATCCGGCTGGACGGTGCGACGCGCGACCAGTGGGATCCTGCCGTTCTGGGCCGCCATGTCGGCTATCTGCCGCAACAGGTCGACCTTCTGCCGGGAACCTTGCGCGACAATATCGCCCGCTTTGACCCCACCATGTCAGATGCCGACGTGATGGACGCCGCCCGCATGGTTGGCATCCATGACATGATACTGCATCTGCCCGAAGGCTACGCCACCCGCGTCGGCATCTTGGGCGAAGGGGCCAATCTGTCAGGCGGTCAGGTTCAGCGCATTGGCCTCGCCCGCGCCGTCTGTGGCATGCCGCGTCTGGTGGTGCTGGATGAACCCAATTCCAACCTCGACAGCACGGGCGAGGCGTGCCTGACCGCAGCCATCCTGGCGCTGCGTGCTGCGGGATCAGTGATCATCGTCATGGCGCATAGGGCCAACGTTCTGCTGGCCACCAACAAACTGCTGGTGTTGGAGGGCGGACGCCTGCTGCAATTCGGCCTGCGTGATGATCTGATCGCCCCCGCCAATACCATCACCGCCCCTGTCGCGGCGACACAGATTACCGACGTCTCGGCGCGCAGCCGCCCACCCGGTGCCTCGCCCGAGATGATGCGCCGTATCCGCCCCGCCACCGATCACACCGCAACCCAAGGGAGGCATTGATGACAGCCCTCATTGTAAACCCAATGCCCTCGGCGGTGTCCACGCAGGTTGCCCTGCACCACAAACCGCAAGTCAGCCTGCGCGGCCCGACCCTGCTGGCCGTGGTATCATCGGCGGTGCTGGTGGGTGTCTTTGGCCTATGGGCAGGGTTCACCATGATCAACGGGGCCGTCGTCGCCCAGGGCCAGATCGTGACGCAGGCGCAGCCTCAGCAGATCCAAAGTCTGGAAGGCGGCACTGTCACGGCGATTATGGTCAAGAACGGCGATCATGTCCGCGCGGGGCAGGTCATGGTGCGCTTTGATCCGACCCTGACGCGCACCAATCTGGACATCGCGATGGCCAAACTGGCCGATGCACTGACCCTGCAATCCCGCCTTCAGGCCGAGCAACAAAACCTGCCGGCCCCCGATTTCACCCCCGCCGCCTTGCCCTTCCCCGCCCCTGACCTGACGGTGCAGGCCCAGGCTCAGGCCCGCGTCTTTGCCGCCCGCGCCGCCGTCTTGCGGGGGCAGCGCGACCGTCTGACCGAAACGCTGGCGCAATATGACAGCCAGTTGCAGGGTGCCGCCGCCCAGATCACCGCCAAACAGGAACAGATCAGCCTGATCGACGCGTTGATCGCCGATCAGGAACGGCTGCTGGCCAAGGGTCTGACCCGCCAAGGCACCCTGTCCGAGATGCGCAGTTCCCGTGCCGAATATTTGGGCAGCCTCGCCGCCTTGCAGGCCGATCAGGCGCGTCTGGCCAATGCCAAGGCTGACAGCCGCCTTGAAACCCTGCAAGGCGAGCGCAGTTTTCAGGAAAAGGTCTCGACCGACCTGGGCGAGGCCAGCACCAAGGTGCAGGAACTCAGCCTGGAAATCCTCACCCGGCGCAACCAGCTGGCCCAGATGGAACTGCGCGCCCCGATGGACGGCGTCGTGCATGAGGTCAAGGTCGCGACCGTGGGCGGCATCGTGGCCCCCGGCGCCACCATGCTGGCCGTGATCCCGCAAAGCGGCGATTTCAACTTCGAGGTTCAGGTCGACCCGCGCGGCATCGATCAGGTGCATCAGGGACAGACAGCCGAACTGGCGCTGACATCCTTTGATCCGCGCAGCACCCCCCGCCTTAACGCACAGGTTTCGGGCATCTCGCCCGACGCGGTGGTCGACCCCCATACCGGCCGCAACTTTTACCGGGTGATGCTGACCGTGCCGCCCGCCGAACTGACCCGCCTCAAGGGCCAGGAGATGATGCCAGGAATGCCGGTGACGGCCTACCTTGCCACCTCCAGCCGTTCCGTTCTGGCCTATCTGGTGCAGCCCATGACGTCCCAGATCGCCCTGGCTTTCCGCGAGGATTGATGAACAACCAGCCCCCCGCATATCAGATGGTCGAACAGTTCTTCAACTTGCTGTTCAACGATCCGATTATCCAGCGAACATATAACCGCCAATCACGCCTTGATTGGCAAGCAGGAACTGGCTCACAAGGCCAAATACCAACAGAGCCGGCTAATTCAAAGGGTTCAAGCTCTGCAGCGCTGCATGTAAGACGGCGTTATTGACCAGGACGCAATAGCATCACCCGGTCTGTGATTTTAGCGAGTGCTATCAACCAACGAAACGCAAAGCGTGAATTCGCCCAGATCGTGGCCTCTTTTGGCCACAAGCCACTCTCATGTCGAGAGGGAGCAATTGGGCAGCATGTCGATGCTTGAGCAACAAAAGGTGGACAAATGGCTACGACAATCACGGTATCTTCGACAGCGGCGCTTTATGCGGCACTTGCAAAGGCCACAGGCGGCGAGGTCATCCAACTGACGGCCGGATCTTATGGCGCACTGGATCTCGGTCCGAAATCGGGCTTCGATGTCACTTTTCCATCGAATGTCACCATCACATCGGCCGACCCGCTGCGTCCGGCCACCTTCAGTGCTGTAAGCCTGAATTCTGTGGCAAACCTGACGCTGGACAAGGTGGTCTTCGATTATGATTTCAAGGCCGGGGATCCGACCTTCAGGGCCCCGTTCACCATCACGGGCGGCGACCGGGTCACTGTGACCAACTCGACCTTTGACGGGGATGTCGCCTCGGGAATTTCGGTGGCGGCGAATGGCTATGGCTCGGGATACGCCTTGTTCGTCCGCGGCACCACGAATGTCACCGTCTCCAACAACGAGATGCACAATTTCATGCGAGGTCTGGTCGTCGACGACTCCACGGGCGTCAAGATCACCGGCAATGACATCTCGGGCATACGGTCGGATGGCATGGATTTCAGCCGCGTCAAAGGTGTCCTGATCGAGGGCAACACGCTGCATGATTTCCGAGCCTCGCCGACGTCGGGCGATCACTGTGACATGATTCAATTCTTTACCGGCACCACCACCACACCTTCGACCGATATCGTGATTCGCGGCAATATCCTGGATATCGGGAACGGCACGCCGACCCACTCGATCTTCATGGGCAACGAAGTGGTGGCTTCGGGCCTGGCCGGGTCCGAGATGAATTACCGCAATGTGACAATTGAACAGAATGTCATCACCAACGCGCATATGAACGGCATCTCGGTCGGCCAGACCACCGGTTTGAACATCCGGAACAATTCGGTCCTGCATTCGGATGGCGCCAAGGTTGACGGCGTCGACTCCGGGGTGGAGATTCCGGCCATTCTGGTCGCTCAGGGCTCAACCTCGGTCGTGATCACCAACAACGCCACCGGTGGCCTTTATGGCTGGTCGGGCCAATCAGGCTGGACCGTCAATCGCAATGCCGTTGTCCAGGACCAAAACCCTGACCTCTCCAACTATTACGGCAAAGTCTTCGTCACCTCTTCACTGAATGCGCCCGATGGCGTGCATGAATTCATCGCAGTGAAGGGGGGACTTCTGGACTCGCTGGATGCCGGCGCCGACGCCACCCTGTTGACGGATGGCAGCGGTGCGGTTCATGCCCTGTTCCAGACCACTACGGATGTGGACGGCTATGTGCAAACCCGGTTCTTTGACGCCAGCCAAAGCATCAGCGATCTGGGCAGCCTGCCGCAGGGCACGACCTTTCTATGGTCGTTTGGCGATGGCACCACGGCCACCGGGTTGAAGGTCGGGCATAATTTTGCGTCGGGCGGGTCCTATGACGTCAGCCTGACCGTTCGCCTGCCCACCGGCCAATCGGATGTGACCCATGCGGTTGTCGCCGTCCAAGACGCCCATATCCTGTCGCTGGGCAGTGACGGTGCCTTTGACGCCAGCATCAATGGCGTCATGATCGACCTGGCCAAAAGTGCCGCTGCCTCGACCGCAGGCATTCAGCTGAACAGTTCCGGCGTCTCGGCCAGCGTGGCACGTTCTCATGTTGTCGACATCATCCAGGCCCAGGATTTCGAAATCTCCCTGACCCTCGATGCCGACAAACGAACCTCCTATGGCGAGGTATTCCGTCTGAACGGCAGCCTCATCACCTCGGTGACCAGCAAGGGCGAGGTGTTGGTGCGCGCCTTTCCGAACGCCGGCAGCGAGGTTCAGCTGATCTCGACCGGCAAGTCCGTGACCGATCTCAAAAGCCATGACATCGACATCCAGCTGCACGACGGCGTCCTGCAACTGCTGATCGATGGCAAGGTCGCAGACCGTGAAGCTTTTGCGGGCAACCTTAAAAGTTACGGCACTCTGGACATGACCTTCGGCAACCAATGGGGTGCCCGGAATTTCTACGGTGATGTAACGGCCTTTGATGTCATCGCGGGCGAGGATCCTGCCGGCGGGTTGAGCGCCAGCTCTTGGTCGCTCTAATAAAAGCCCTTTGGTCCGATATTAAGCAGGCCCCATGGTTCTGCCCCTTATCGGGCTTTACCGCAATTCGCCACCTTCAATCGACTTCATCCCGGCAACCCCTTTGCAATTGCAAGATCAATCACACAGGGGTTGCCGGGTAAAGACTTGAATTCATTGCACTCAATACCCTCCACAAACCGACGAGGCGATGAAAACAGCCGACCGCGCATGGCAGAATTGGCGAAAAACAAGGGTCCCCCCCGCCAATTTCTTTTAATACCGTCTGATAGACGAGGCATATTTTTTCGACACCCCCCGTGCCTGCGCAAATTCCATATGCGGATATCGGGGCCGCGTCAGCAACGGCGATGCGTGCGGTATCCTCGGCGCCCCCACGGGCCACTCCACAAACCCCCGCGCCCAAGGCCGCAGCAACGACACATCTTGCGCCGCATCCGTCTGCCTGTCGCCCACCAGCCCCTGATAGTGGTTCGACCCACCCCAATCATTATAGGCGCACCACGTCCCCGTCGCCAAAACCATCACCAATCGGTTCCGCGGCTGCAAGGCCCGCACCACAAACATGTGCTGGCTGGAATGCCCCTGCACCACCAGCATCACCGTATAATCGCCCGAGGCCCAATCCCCCGGCACCGCAAAGCGCCAAACCTCCGGCCAATCACAGCCGCGAACCGAGCAATCCAGCGGCGTGTCGGCCCAAGTCATCCCGACCTCAGCCCGCAAGACCACCTGCGGCACCAAACCATCCCGCGCCACGGTGACCCGCGCTAAAGGCCGGATGCTCATCCCATGCAGCACAACCTCATCGCCTTCAGCAAAGGAAAGCCCCGCTGTGTACCCCCAAACCTGAGCCTTCTCGGGCCCCCCGGCCATCTCATAATAATGCCCGGTAACCGCATCGCCATCATCAAAAGGCCCGCCAACAAAAAAGCTCACGCAAAAGCCCTCTCCAAAAACACCACCGACCGAGAGAGATAGTCCGCCACATTCCCCCGCCGGAACACGCCATGCCCCTCATCGTGATAAAACACCGCCTGATGCGCGATCCCCGCCGCCGTCAACTCCTGCACAGCGACCAGACTATTCTCCGGCACCACCATCCTGTCTGCCATGCCGTGCACGATCATCACCGCCCCCCTGATCTGGCTGATGTAATTCCCCGGACTGGCCGTCGCATATTTCTTCGGCACCTCCTCGGGCGTGCCCCCCATCATCTTACGCGCGGAATCCCGGCAATGGGCCATACCCGTCTGATCATAGTCGATTTCCAGGCGGTACATCCCGCACATCGGAATGGCGGCATCCACCAAATCCGCAAACCGCGTGATGGCATACCAGCTTGAGAACCCGCCATAACAACTCCCCGCGACCGCAATCCGCCCCCGCACGGCAATCCCCAAAGCCACACAAGCCTCAATCCCCGCCCGAATATCCGCCTGCTCCCGCCCGCCCCAACCATCCTCCTTCACCGCCTCGCGCCAGTCATGGCCGAACCCGGTCGAGCCGCGATAGTTCGGGTCCAGCACCGCATATCCCGCCTGCACCCAGAACCCGATCTCGGGGTTGACCCAATCCTCGGAATGCGAGGTCGGCCCGCCATGGGCATGACAAATGAACCCCTTCGAAACACCCTCCGGCTCATACAACCACCCCTGAACCGCCCGCCCATCCCCCGACACCCACCGAAAATACCGCCCAGCCCCGTGCACCCGCCCCCACCCCACCCGGCTGTTCAGGACCACACAAACCCCCCCCGGCCGCACCCCCCCCACAACAAGCGGCCCCT
>JBBQGU010000063.1:0-14198 GCA_038323315.1 Rhodobacterales bacterium
CCCCTCGACCTTGACCGGATAGTCATAGGCGGTGGCGATCTGACCGTGGCGCGCGATATCCTCGTACAATTTTACATGCATCAGGCCGTATTCCTCCAGCTCATGCATCTTGCGCGTCTCGGTCTCGCGCGGTTCCAGAAACCGCAAAGGCTCCGGGATCGGCACCTGATAGACGAGGATCTGCCCTTCGGTCAGCGGGGTTTCCGGGATGCGGTGGCGGGTCTGGATCACCGTGGCCTCGGTCGTGATCTCGGTCACCGCGACCCCGGCTGTGCGTTGAAAGAATTTGCGGATCGAAACGGCGTTGGTGGTGTCGTCGGCGCCCTGGTCGATGACCTTCAGCCGGTCCTCGGGCGTCAGGCAGGCGGCGGTGACCTGCACGCCGCCGGTGCCCCAGCCGTAGGGCATCGGCATTTCGCGGCTGGCAAAGGGCACCTGATAGCCGGGCACTGCAACCGCCTTGAGGATGGCGCGGCGGATCATGCGCTTGGTTTCTTCATCAAGGTAGGCGAAATTGTAATCCTGTGTCATGCTGGGGCCTTGAACGTCATCGACAGGAGGCTTGGATGCCCATCTGGCTGTGGATCGCCTTCATAGGGATCGGCGTCTTTGTGGTGGTGCAATCGGTCAGACAAACCAAAGGCAAGAGGGCCGGCGGCGGTTACGATGGCGGCGTGTGGTACGGTGGGGCGGATACGGGGTTGGTCCGGTCGCATCATCCGGTCAGCGCTGATAACGACCACCGGTCTGACAGTGAGGGCGCCAGCAGCGGGGATGGCGACGACGGGGGTGATGGCGGGGGTGATGGCGGGTCCGATTAGGGTCATTCCGCAGCCTCGCGTTTCGCCTCTAGCCGCATCTTGCGGACCATTTCCAACTCGGCCTGAAAGTCGACGTAATGGGGCAGTTTGATATGCTCCAGAAACCCGGTGGCCTGCACGTTGTCGCTGTGCATCAGGACAAATTCTTCGTCCTGGGCGGGGGCGCCGGTGAAATCCTCGCCCAGTTCTTTCCACCGCAGGGCGCGGTCGACAAGCGCCATGGCGATGGATTTGCGTTCGTTCTGGCCAAAGACCAGACCATAACCACGGGTGAATTGCGGCGGTTCGGTTTTGCTGCCCTTGAACTGATTGACCGTCTCGCATTCGGTCAGTTCGATCTCGCCGATATCGACGCTGAAACCCAATTCGGGAATGTCGACTTCAACGGCAACAGCACCGATGCGCAATTCGCCGACGAAGGCATGGGTTTTGCCATAACCACGCTGGGTTGAATAGGCCATCGACAAGATGAACCCCTCATCCCCGCGCGTGATCGCTTGCAGGCGCAGCGCGCGTGAGGCGGGCAGTTCCATCGGTTGCCGGGTCAGGTCGCGGGGGGGGGTGTCGTCGCTTGGGGCGGTTTCGATCAGGCCGTCGCGGTCCAACAGGCCAGTCACATGCGGGACGGGGTCAAGGGTGGCGGGCGCTGTGGCGGCTTGATGTGTGCCCCCCTCGGCGGCCAGTTTGAAGTCCAGCAAGCGGTGGGTGTAGTCGAAGGTCGGTCCCAGGACCTGGCCGCCGGGCAGGTCCTTGAAGGTCGCGGAAATGCGGCGGCTGATCGCCATCGCAGAAGTGTCCAAGGGGCGCGATGTGCCAAAGCGGGCCAAGGTCGTGCGATACGCACGTATCAGAAATACCGCCTCGATCAGGTCGCCGCGCGATTGTTTGATGGCAAGGGCGGCGAGGTCGGGGTCAAACAGCGAGCCTTCGGCCATCACGCGGTTGACGGCGAGGCGCAGTTGCTCGCGGATTTGCGGGACGGACAGTTCGGCGACGGCGGGATCGCCGCGCCGCTCCTCAGCCAGCCATTCATGGGCAGCATCAATCGCCCGCTCGCCGCCTTTGACTGCGACATACATCAGTGTGCCTCCACTTTGGTTGAGCGCGGCAGGCCGGCGACGCGGCCTTGGGCCGTAAAGAAGAAATCGAGGCCGAGGGGGAACAGCAGGCGGTTGGCCTGAAACGCGGCGATGTCGGGCAGGTTCAAATGGATCGATGTGGCAATGCCGGGGCCGGTCAGCCGGGCGCCTTGGGAATGCAGGGCAGTCGTCTCGACGATCAGCGTGGCAGCGCGGTCGGGATAGTCGGGCAGGCCGATTGCAAATCGGTCTAACGGTTGGAGGTGGTCCCAGGTGCCCAGGGCGAGCGTGGCCTTTTCGGCAGTCACAAAGCCTGCTCCGGTGTGAAAGGTGATCCAGTCGCGCAACGGTTTTACGTCGTGAGAGCCGGCCAGCCAGATGCCGGTCGTGGTGTCGGCGAGGACCAGCAGCAGGGTGCCCGCAGCCACCGACAGGGGTGCCGGCGGCTGGGCCCCAGTCAGGGTTTCGATGCGGCCCGGTTGCGACAGGGCAGTCAGGGCGGCGCGAAAGGCGCGGGCGGACTGGCGGGCGGGGTCGGCGAAACCACCTGTCAGGGCATCGGCGGTCATTTATCCTCTCCCCGTACAAGGGTAAAGAATTCGACCCGAGTGGCAGCGGCCTTGGCGGCGCGGGTGGCGCGACGGGTGGTTTCGGCAGCACGGAGCGGGGTCAGGATGGTCGCCTCGATCCCCGCAGGGTCAATTTGCCACAGGCCATCGATCAGGGCGGCGCGGCGGGCATGATCCTTGTCGCGGCCCTGAACCGTGGCATGGCCGACCGCGCCCGACGCCAGTTGCAGAACGCAACGGGTAACCGTCATTTCCCCCAGATTGAAGGGACCACCCTCGCCCCCCATCCGGCCCTGCACCATCACGAGGCCGGTTTCAGGACTGCGCGCCCATGTAAACACCGGCTCGGGTCCGGGGAACAGGGTGGCCAGATCCTGCGGCTTGGCACGGGCCAGCAGTCCCATGGCGTCGCGGCGGAGGGTTACGGTCAAATCCAGCATGACGATCCATACAACTTGCGGACTTGTCTAAAGTCCTATACAACTAGACAAACCTTAGCTGCCCTTGGGCCCGGATGCACGTGAAGATTTGATGACAGCACCACCTATCTGGCGAACAATTGCCGCGACGCTGCGAGACGAGATTGCGGGCGGTGCTTATGGCCCCGGCAGCCGTTTGCCGACCGAGGCGCTGCTGGCGGCACGGTTCGGCGTCAACCGGCACACCGTGCGGCATGCCCTGGCCGATCTGGCCGAGGCGGGGGAAGTGCGGGCGCGGCGGGGAGCAGGGGTGTTCGTCACGCAGGTGCCGACCGACTATCCGATCAGTCTGCGCACGCGGTTTCATCAGAACGTGCTGGCCTCGGGGCGGACCCCGTCACGACAGATGCTGCGGCTGGAGACGCGGGTGGCACTGGCTGCCGAGGCCGAGGCGTTGAGCTTGGCGGCGGGCGATCTGGTGCATCTGGTCGAGGGGCTGTCGCTGGTCGATGGCCAGCCCATCGCGGTGTTCCGGTCCACGTTTCCCGCGGCGCGGTTTGACGGCTTGCCAGAGCTGATGGCGCGGTTGACCTCGGTCACGGCCGCGCTGAGCGAATTGGGCGTGCCGGATTATACCCGCGCGCAGACCCGGATCACGGCGATTGCGGCCGATCCGGTGCTGGCGCTGCATCTGAACCTGACCTCGGGCGCGCCAGTGCTGCAATCCATGTCGGTCAATGTCGATCCGCAGGGACAGCCTGTAGAATTTGGTATGACTTTCTTTGCAGGTGAGCGGGTTACCCTGACAGTCGCCTCTTGAGTGTCACAGTGCCGTTGCGTTTTCGTGCCATCCTGTCTGCAAAACAAAAAGATCGAGCATGTCATGAGCCTTCTTCACCCGCTGCGCCTGACCGGCGCTGAAATTCTGCTGGACGGCGCGATGCAACGGGATGCCGTGGGGCTGGCCGAGGGGCGGATCACCGACGCGCGGTTGCCCGAGGTGGACCTGTCGGGCTTTGTCATTCTGCCGGGGATCATCGACCTGCATGGCGACGGGTTTGAACATCATATGGCCCCGCGTCCGACGGCACCCTTTCCGATGGCCAGCGGGTTCGCATCCTTTGACCGCGAGGCGGCGGCGCATGGGGTGACCACGGCCTATATGGCACAAAGCTGGAGTTGGGAGGGTGGGCAGCGCGGCCCTGACCATGCCGAAGCGGTGATGGCCGGGTTGCAGGCCTATCGGCCGCGTGCCCTGACCGATCTGCGCATCCAGATCCGGGCAGAGACTCATCTGGTGCAGGAAACAGCGCGGCTGATCGCGGCGGTGCGGTGGTTCGGGGTCGGTTATGTCATCTTCAACGATCATCTGGACGAGGGGTTTCAGATGTCGCGCACCGATCCGGATCGGTTTCATCATTGGGCGCGCAAGGTCGGCAAATCTGCTGACGCGTTGGCAGGGGCGATCCAACTGGCCCGTGATTCAAGGCATGAAGTGCCGCGCAGTCTGCGGTGTCTGGCCAGTGCTTTTGATGACAGCGGGGTGATCTTTGGCAGCCATGACGACCCGGATGTCGAGGTGCGCGAGATGTACCGCATGATCGGGGCGAGCGTGGCCGAGTTTCCGCTGACGTCGCGGGTGGCGGCGGGGGCGCGGGCGATGTCGTGTCCGGTCATCATGGGCGCGCCGAATGTGGTGCGGGGGCAGTCGCAGGCGGGCAACGTCTCGGCTTTGGATCTGATCGCGGCGGGGCATTGCGATGCTTTGGTGTCGGACTATCATGTCCCGGCGATGGCTTTGGCGGCCTGGACCCTGGTTGACCGGGGGATGATGGATCTGGCGCGGGCCTGGGGGATGATATCGACGAAGCCTGCCGAGATTTTGCGGCTGAAGGATCGCGGACGGCTGGAGGTCGGGTTGCGGGCCGATCTGGTTGTGGTCAACAAGGAGAACCGGGTGATCGAGGCTACGATTGCTGGCGGCAGGCTGTCGCATCTGTCGGGTGAGGCGGGGCGGCGGTTCATGGCGCTGTCGCAGGTCGGCCGGATGGCTGCGGAATAGGGGGGCTCCAAAGCGTGGGCAGTAGCTGAAGTATAAGATTTAAAACAATAAATTGTTTTGTGGTTAACCTGATCTTAAAACCGTGTCGGCCAGAACGTCGATCTTGCTCTGGTCCATCAATGTCGACATATTTGTCAGATGTTGTCCGGCACGCGATTGCTGTCAATTGCCGAGAGGGTGGGCGGGATTGATTGGCGACGTGCCGCCAGACGTGCGCAGACTCGGTCTGACCCGGCGGATTGAAGGCCCAAGGGATTGCAGCCGGATGGGCCAGAACGGGAATCTTTGTCTTTGACCTTGGCGGCCGCTCATCAGCCTTCGCAGGCTTCTTCGCTGGATTGGCAGCGTTTCCAGCAAAGTGCATCAGGACCTTGCGGTGCCAACGAAGAATGACCGCATGGGAATGATGAGTGGCCCCTTAGGCACTGCCTGCCTGATCTTCGTATTTTTCCAGGAAGGCTTCGGCTGGCAGCGCGCGGAAATCAGGCAGCGAAGCGCGCAATTCGGCATGGGTCCAGTCCCACCACGCCAAAGCCCGCATCCGGTCGGCAATGCCTTTGGCAAAGCGTTCGCGCAAGGGCGTCGCGGGGATGCCGGCCATGATCATATAGGGCGGCACGTCCTTGGTCACCACGGAACCCGAGGCGATTACCGCCCCTGCCCCGATGGTCACGTCGGGCTTGATTATGGCGCCATGTCCGATCCATGTGTCGGGGCCGATCACGGTGCGGCGGGCCTGACGGCGGGCGAAGAACTCGGCGTCATCCGTCGCATCGTCCCAGTAATAGCTGGACCGGTACAAGAAATGGTGCAGCGAGGCGTTGCCCATCGGGTGATCGGTCGGGCCGATCCGGGTGTTCGCGGCGATGTTGGCAAATTTGCCGACCGTTGTGTTGGCGATGTCCGACCCCTGGTCGCAATACGCATAGTCGAGGAAGCTGGAATGCAGGATGCGGCTGCCCTGCCCCACCTCGCAATATGCGCCGAATGTGCTGTGATGGACCGTGCAACCAGCATGTATCAGGGCCGCGTCAGCAGAGAGTTTCGGCATTATTGGCCCTTGATCAGTTTACCGCGCAGCCAGCCTGACAGGCTGTCCATCATCATCACCATAAGCACGATCAGGGTGATGTAATAGGCCACCTCCTCCCAATCTTTCTGGGTCGAGATCGCCTGGGTCAGCAACAACCCGATGCCACCGCCGACAATCGCGCCGATGACGGTCGCGCTGCGGGTGTTGCTTTCGAGGTAGTACAGGACCTGGCTGAGCAGCACCGGCGTCACCTGCGGGATCACGCCGAAGCGGGCGCGCTGGAACAGGTTGGCGCCGGTGGAACGAATGCCCTCGACCTGTTTTTCGTCTATATTTTCAAGAGCTTCCGAAAATGTTTTGCCGAAGGTGCCGGTGTCGGTGATCAAGAGGGCCAACGCGCCGGTCATCGGGCCGGGGCCGAAGGCGCGGGACAGGATGATGGTCCAGATCAGCCCGTCGACCCCACGGATGAAGTCGAACACGCGGCGCATGGCAAAGCGCACGGCGGCAAAAGGCATCATGTTGGAGGCTGCCACAAAGCCGAGCGGCAGCGCCAACAGAAACGCGCCCATCGTGCCGAGGAAGGCCATCAGGATCGTCTCGCCAATTGCCCAAAGCACATCGGCATGACGCCACATCTTGTTGGTCCAGACCTCGGACACGATATAGGCAGCGTTGGACCTTTCAGGGATGATGCGGTCGCCGGTCAGGGCCAGCCGGGCGAGTTCCAAGGGGCCTTTGCCGTAAAACGGGCTGTCGAGGGTGAAGAAGAACAACTCCCACCCCGGTTGGTATCTGAAGGTTTCGACCTTGGACCGGCTGTAGGTGAACCGTCCGGCATCGGTGGTCACGGTGACCTTGTTGTCGGCGGCGTTGATCCATTCCGGCAGGGGTTGGGGCGCGGTCAGGGCCAGTTTGCCGTCATCGGGGCGGATGTCGACGGTGCCGTAGCCCGGGATGACATAGCGGGCACCGGCGGCGTCATAGGTGACGACGTGACCGGTGCCAAGGTCGACGGTGGTCACGTCGCCGCTGATCTTGACCCAGTCGGGCAGCAGGCCGGGCGGGTATTTGCCTTTGTTCTCGCCCTCGATCGCGACGGTGGTTTCGCCGGAGCGGTTGTCGCGGGAAACATGGGTTTTGTAGGACCAGAAATCCGACAACAGGATCGCGGCATTGTCCATCCGGGCGCGTTGGGCAAGGCCCGCCAGATCAAAGGCGAAAGCGGTGTAGATCAGGTAGGCCAGGATCACCACAGGCACGGCGATGGCGGTCAGGCGTTTGCGGGCAAAGCCGCGGGTGACGGTGTCGGCGAGGCCAGTCTGGGACAGGGTGGCGGTCATGACTTGGCGCCTTTCACCAAAAGCATCCGGTAGCGGTCGGACAGGCGGTCGATGATCACGATGGTCAGGAACAGCAGAAGGAAGATCGCCACGACCTTGTCATACCGCCCCTGCCCCCATTGCATCGCCAGTTTCAGGTCATGGCCGATGCCGCCCTCGCCGACAAAGCCCAGGATGGCCGATGCGCGGACGTTGATTTCAAAGCGCAGCAGCGCATAGGACAGCCAGTTGGGCGCGACCTGCGGTATCACGCCCAGCCACATCCGCTGGCCCCAGTTGGCTCCAACCGAGGCGAGGCCCTCGATGGGTTTCAGATCGGCGTTTTCGGCGACTTCGGAGAACAGTTTGCCCAAGGCGCCGCCGGTGTGCAGGGCGATGGCGATGACGGCGGGGACCGGACCGCCGCCGAGGATGTAGATCAGCACGAGGGCCACGACGATTTCGGGGATGGCGCGCAGGGCGTCCATGCTGCGGCGAAACAGGGGGATGGCGCGGGGCCAGATCGACAGGCCGCGTGTCGCCAGCAGTGACAACGAGGCTGCCGCAAGGCCGCCCAGCAGGGTGGCGACGGCGGCGATGTTCAGCGTCTCGATCAGCGAGGGAATGTGTTCGATGAACAGGCCGGGCAGGTTGGCGCGGTTGGTCCAGGCCTCGGACAGCACCTCGGACGGAAAGTCGGCCAGTTGGCTGAGGCCGGGCAGGAAGTCGCCGGCGTTACGCTCTTCGGCGACGCGAAAGCCCGAGGCCATCAGGGCCACAAACACCACCAGCAGGATGCCGCCATACATGCGCTTGCGGCGGGTCAGTTCCAGATAGGCCGCACGGGTGTCGCCCATGCCAGGGCGCTGGGCCGGTTCGGGGCTGAGGCTGGCGTCAACCAGGGGGCGGATCCTTGGGGAAGTGACCGGGCGCAGTAAGCCGGGCGCAGGAAGCATGGGGGGGGGGGGCAAAAAATAACCGGGCCACCCAAGGGGGGTGGCCCGGCAGACCGTGTTGAAATTACATGCCTTCTTGCAGTTTGCGGGCCGCAACGACGCCTTCGAAATCAGCATGAGTTACCGGAACGAAGTCTTTCGCGTCACCAGCGGCCACGGCGTAGGCGCATTCCTTGTCATCGGCCCACATCGTATCGACCAGCGCGTACATCTTGTCCTTGACGTCCTGCGGCAGCGAGGCGCGCACGACATAGGGGCCGTTCGGGATCAGCTTGGAGCGCCAGATTTCGACGATGTCGTTCATGTCGACCAGACCCGCATCCGCAGCCTTGCGGAACGCGCCATTGGTATAGCCATCTTCCCAGTTGCCCAGACCGTCAGCCCAGGATACGCCCGCCGCGAAGTCACCATTGGCGACGCCGACGATGGTCTGCTCATGGCCGCCCGACATTTTGACTTCCGAGAAGTAGTCTTCCAGCTTGCCATACTTGGCGGACAGCTCGGCGCCGGGGACCAGATAACCCGAAGTCGAGTTCGGGTCGGCAAAGGCGAAGACCTTGCCCTTGGCGTCGTCCATCGAGGCAATGTTTGCGTCCTTGCGGGCGAAGCCGATCGAATAGTAGCCGGTCGACTCGTCGACGTTCTGGGTGGTCAGTTGCACGTCAACTGCCTTGGGGTCGGTCAGGTAGATCTTGGCATAGGACGAGGCCCCCAAACCGGCGTAGTCGATGGTGCCGCCCAGCAGCCCCTGGATCACGCCGTCATAGTCGGCGGGGGTGAACAGCTTGACCGGAACGCCCAGCGCGGTTTCGACCTTGGCGCGGAAGCATTCGTTCGAGGTCATGCGGTCTTGGGCGTTTTCACCGCCAAGGATGCCGATGTTGAATTCCTTGATCGCGTCCTGCGCCAGAACGGGCGAGGCAAGCGTGGTTGTGGCAGCCAGAATGGCAAGCAGCTTTTTCATGGTCGTCTCCGGTTGAGGGCCCAAAGGGGGCACAGGTAAAGTCAGGCCAGCATCTGCGACGCGTAGGCGTCATCCGCCGTAGTGGCAGTTGCAGTGGCAGTTGTGGTGGGTGTGGCGATCGAGGTTGATGTGGCGGCCTCGTTGAAGCTGTCATCGGCGCCATAAATCTCGCGGGCAGCACTGGTGGTCAGCTGGTCGGGCGTGCCGTCGAACACGATCTTGCCATCGCGCATCCCGATCACGCGGTCGCAATAGCGGCGTGCGGTGTCGAGGGTGTGCAGGTTGGCGATGACCATGCGGCCATCCTCCTCGTGTATCCGGCGCAGAGCGTCCATCACGACCTGGGCATTCATCGGATCAAGACTGGCGATGGGTTCATCGGCAAGGATGACGGCAGGGTCCTGACACAGGGCGCGGGCGATGGCGACGCGCTGTTGCTGGCCGCCGGACAAAGCCTCGGCCCGTTTGGCGGCCTGATCGGCGATGCCGAGACGGTCGAGGATGGCCAAGGCGCGCAGGATATCGGCCTGCGGCCACAGGTTGAACATTGTGACCAGCGTCGAGCGGCGGTTCAAGAGCCCGTGCAGCACGTTGGACACGACATCCATGCGCGGGACGAGGTTGAACTGCTGAAAGATCATGGCGCATTGGCTTTGCCAGGCGCGCACCTCGGCCCCTTTCAGGGCGAGGACGTCGCGGCCCTGGAACAGGATCTGGCCTTCGCTGGCGTCGGTCAGGCGGTTGACCATGCGCAGAAGGGTGGATTTGCCCGCACCAGACCGTCCGATGATGCCGATGAAACCAGCCTTGTCGAGCGAGAAGCTGACGCGGTCAACGGCGGTTCGGGTTCCGAAACGGCGGGTCACGTCGATCAGTTGCAGCACATGCCGTCTCCACCTTTGGGTCAGTGGTTCGGATATGCGGCAATGGTAAAGGTCAAATGTCAGTTGTGTGAAGGTTTGGTGACAGTTGGCGGGGCGGATGTGTCATAACAACGCGGGCCCGCCGATCGGGGGCGGTGCCAGGTTCGCAGGCAGAAACCTGGTTCCGGCCGACAGGTCAGGTCAGCAAGGGGGCGGCGCGCAGCCACAGCCACCACAGGCCCGCCAGCCCCGCAAGGCCGCTGCCGAGCCACAGGGTAAGCCGACCTGCGCCGAAATAGTAAAAGAGCGGCATGGTCAGCAGGACGAAACCGATCTGCGCAACCTCGATCCCCAGATTGAAACCGATCAGGGCCACGGCAAAGCTGGCGCCGTCAAGGTCCAGCGAACCGAGCGCCGTTGCAAAGCCGCAGCCGTGGATGATGCCGAAGGCGGCGGCCATGGCGGCGCGGGGGGCTGGGATGAAGGGACGGATATTGTCCAACGCCGTGACGATGATGGTCAGGGCGATCAGGGCTTCGATCAGGCCGGACGGCGGTCTGAGCAGGTTGGTCAGGACGGCGGTCAGGGTCAGGGCGTGGGCGAGGGTAAAGCCGGTGACGGCGGCCACCACGCCCATGACGGCCGCGCGGCGGTTGGCGCGGTTGCAGACGGCGGGCAGGATCAGGACCAACAGAAAGGCGAGGTGATCGGGGCCGCCGATCAGGTGTTCGACGCCGGCAAGGAAATAGGTCCAGAGCGAGGCGAGATAGTCTCCCGAGTTGCCAGACAGGGTGGCTGCAGGGCTGGCCTTGCTGAGGAGGGTCGTGGTCAGGCCGCCATCCACCATGGCCGACAGGAACATGCGGTGGTCGGGGTCGATCTCGGTGAACAGGCGCGAGCGGGCTTGGACGGGTAGGGCGGCGTCGGGACAGGTGCCTTGGAAATAGACGTCCAGATAGGCGATGCCACCCGAGTTCGAGACGTCGGTGGTGGTGCGGGTCAGTTGGCAGGGACCGCCTGCATCCAGCGTGAAGCCTGCGAGGAGGTAATCCGAGATAGGGTCGATGCGGCGCTGTACCTCGGCCCAAGTGATGGCACCGTCAAGATCCTCATCGATCCAGACCGCCACCTCGATGTCGCGAAAGGCGACGCGGATGCGCAGGTCAATCGCGGCCTCGCTGCGGTCGAGGCGGACATAGCTGCGGGTGGTTTCATGGGCTGAGGCGGCGGTGGTGGCAAGGAGGAGCAAGAACAGGGCAAGGAGGCGGATCATGGGGCCAGCCGTTTCTTGAGGTCGTCCAGTTGCAGTGCGGGTGCTGTGACCTTTTGGTCGGCGGCCCAGTCAAGTACCGGTTGGGCGGCGGCGGGTTGGCCTGCGGCCATGGCAGCGGCGATCAGCAGTTGGGCATCCTCGAATTCATGCTGCATCGCCCAGTTGACCTGGGCGCGGTGCAGAGCCAGTGCGGGGTCGCGGGCGATTTCAAGGAAGTAGCGGGCTTCTTCGCGGGCATGGGCGGTCAGGCCGAGGTCGAGGTTCAGCTGGAAGCGTTTGGCCAGATCTTCGCGGTCGGTGGTGCTGTCGGTGTTCAGGGACATGGCGGCGAGGACGCGGCGGATCAGGACGCCATCGGTCGCGGGCGCGTCTTTCAGCAGGGGGGCGACCTGATCGGCGAGGCCGTCTTGCAGCATCAGGTCGGCGAGGATCAGGCGGTCGCGGAGCGATTTGGGGCTGGCGGCAAGGACTTGCTGAAAGTAGTCGCGGGCCTTGGGGTTTTCGTTGTTCAGCTGGGCCAACTCGCCCAGCAGGCCGATGGCCCAGGGTTGCAGTCCGGGGTCCATCAGGCCGGGTTGTTGCAGGATCAGGGTCAGGCGTTGTTCAAGGGCGGGGGCCTCGGCGGTCATCAACAGGGCGGTGGCCTGACACAGGAACGCGACGCCGGGGGCGGCGTTCAGGGCGCGGCACTCGGCCTCGGCTGTCGTGAAGCGGCCCTCGACGGTCTGGATGGTGGCGCGGGTAAGGCGGGCGTTCACGTCGCCGGGGTCGCGTTCGAGCGCCTGATCGAGGAGTTTGAGGGCGCCCGGAAAGTCGTGCTGGTATTGGCGGGCGGTGGCGGCGAGATACAGTGTCTCGCTGTCGGGGGTGGCCAGGAACGGGCGCAGGATGCCGAGCGAGGCGCCGACCATCCGGCTGTCGCCCGCGTCGCGGCCGGCGTTGATGGTGGCGCGGGCGGCGGCTTTGGCGGCGGCCAGATCGCCGGGGTTGGCGCGGGTGGTTTGCAGCAGAGTGCGCAGGGCATCCGGATAGGTCTGGTCGGACTGGACGCGGGCGACGACGGTTTCGGGGGTCAGGCTGGTGCCTTTCAGGACGCCGTCCTGCGTGGGGTTCCAGATCACGCCCAGCACCACCACGGCGACGGCGATGATCAGGATCATGGCAAACCCGGTGCGGGTCGAGGCGGTGGTGGCAGCGACTGTCAATAGACACCGCCGATTTCGACCTTTTGCACGGTTGCCTTGCGCGGGGCGGCGGGACGGGTCGTGGTCAGGGGGATCGCGGTGATGGGCGCGCCGGGGCGGGTCAGGGGCGGCAGCAGCCGGGTGGTGTCGACGTTGATCGCGTTCAGGCGCAACACACGGTCGCCGGTCACGACAGCGGTGTCGCTGCGGCTGCGCAGGATCGTTGGGCGCAGGAAGATGAACAGGGTTTGCGTGCGGTTGTTGGCGTTGCGCGACCGGAACAGCGGGCCAAACAGCGGCACGTTGGACAGGCCGGGCACGCGGGAGTTCAACTGCTGGCGGTCATCGGTGATCAGGCCGCCCAGCACGATGGTGCCGCCATTGTCGGCCAGTACGGTGGTCTTGATGCTGCGGCGGTTGGTGATCAGATCGGCAGCCCCCGCCACGGCGGAATTGGCGAGGGAAGAGACTTCCTGACTGATTTCCAACTGCACCACATCGCCCTGATTGACGCGGGGCGTGACCTTCATCGTCAAACCGACATCCTGCCGTTCGATGGTGGTGAAGGGGGTGGTGGTGTTGCCGTCGGTGGCGAACGATCCGGTGCGGAAGGGGACGTTCTGGCCCACGACAATCTCGGCCGGTTGGTTGTCGACGGTGGTGATGCTGGGGGTGGACAGCAGGTTGGCCTTGGTCGACAGGGCCAACGCCTGGATCAGCAGGCCGAAATCGTCACCGCGCGACAGGCCGATGCTAAGGCCCTCGGCGTTCACACGGTTGGCAGCGGGGCCACCGAGCAGGGCGAGGATGTTTTTCAGCGATTGGCCGCCCGCCGAGAAGGAGGTGGCGGCAAAGTTGCCCTGGGGCGCGGCGGAGCCCAAGCCCAACTGTATTCCGAGCGCTTCGGAGATGTCGCCGGAAACCTCGACGATGGCGGCTTCGATCAGGACTTGCGGGCGGCGGGTGTCCAGTTGGGCGATCAGGTCGGCGATGTCGGCCTGATCGGACAGCGGCGCGCGGACGACGACTGCGTTGGTGTCGGGCGAGGCCTGAATGGTGATGTTGCCGGATTGGATCAGGGCCGCTTCGGGTATGGCCGCGGCAAACGCAGTGGTATCCGTGGCATCGTCTTGCAGGGCGGCGGCGACGGGATTGGTGACGGCAGCCGCGGGCCCAGTGGTCTGGCCGGTGACCAGACCGCGCAGCACCTCGGCCATCGCAACGGCGTCGCCGAATTTCAGGCGGTACACGCGGGTGACGAGGTCGCTGGTGGCGATGCTGCGGCCCGGCACGTCCATCTCGGTCACCAAGACGCTGACCATGCGGAAGGTCGCCTCGTCCGAGGTCAGCAGCAGCAGGTTCGACCCCGCCTCGACCCCGATACGGGGCGCGTTGGAACCGCCGGGGACGCCGAGGACGGACGCGATAGCCGACCCCACCTCGATCGCGTCGGCGTTTTGCAGGCGAATGGTGTAGGTTTTCATCTGGCTGCCGGTGTCCAGATTCTGCGCGATGGTCTCGATCCGGCGGACATTCTCGGCGGTGTCGGTGATGACGAGAGAGTTGGTGCCGGCCACCGCCTCGATATAACCAAAGCTGGCCACCAAGGGGCGCAGGGCGGTCACGGCGGTTTCGGCGGGGAAGTTTTTCAGC
>JBBQGU010000064.1:0-14031 GCA_038323315.1 Rhodobacterales bacterium
CGATTGGCACGCCTGAGGATGTGATTGCGGCGAAAGTTTAAGGCGTTCTCGTCGACAGGGTGCAACGCGCCAATCGGGCGCGAGGAGCCGGACGATGAAGACAACAGGAATTCTGGGCGGCATGTCGGCTGCCGCGACGGCGCTGTATGATACCCAGTTGAACGCGCTGGTTCAGCAGCGTCTGGCGGGCCTGCATTCGGCCGGGATAGTGGTGCGCTCGGTCGATTTCGCGCCGATTGCCGCGTTGCAGGCGGCGGGGGTTTGGGGCGCTGCCGGCCTTGCGTCTTGCCCGCGGGGGCGCAGGCCTTGCAGGCGGGGGGTGCCGATTTGTTGGTCCTCGCGACCAACACCATGCACAAGGTGGCCGGTCAGATTGCGGCAGCCCTTGCAGATCCCTTTTGTCAATATCGCCGATGCGACGGCGGCGGCCATTGTCGCGGGTGGGCAGCGCAGGCCCGGTTTGATGGCCACCGCCTATACGATGGAACAGGGTTTTTACCTGAGCAGGCTTGCTGTCGTGGGGCTGGGCGGGCTGGACGGGCTGGTGACGCACGCCAAGGGCCGGGCTGACACCCACCGCATCATCTATGTAGAACTGTGCCGGGGCATGGTCCTGGCAGACGGTCGGACCCGCTTTGAAGCCATCGCGGCGGGTCTGATCGGGCGGGGGGCCGATTTTCTGATACCTGGCTGCACAGAAGTCGGGATGTTGCTGGACCAAAGAAATGTCGCGGTGCCGGTCTATGACACAGTTGCAATCCATTGCCGAGCGGCATTTGATCTGGCTATGGCGATTCAAGTCGGGCAGGATCATGATGCTCTGGGCAATTCGGCTGCCGGATGAACCGGTCGGGCGGCCGCTATGATAGGATAGGTGATGTTTGATCTGACGGGAAAATGCGCTTTGGTTACGGGCGCTTCGGGTGGAATTGGTGGCGAGATCGCGCGGGTCCTGCATCAGGCGGGGGCGACGGTGGCGCTGTCGGGCACGAGGGTCGAGCCGTTGGAGGCCCTTGCCGCCGAATTGGGCGACCGGGCCTTTGTGGTGACCTGCAATCTGGGCGATGCGGCCTCGGTCGAGGCTTTGCCGAAGGCCGCGATGGCGGCGATGGGGGCGGTGGACATTCTGGTCAACAATGCCGGGGTGACGCGCGACAATCTGTTCATGCGGATGTCGGATGAGGAATGGTCCTCGGTCATCGACATCAACCTGACCAGCACCTTTCGGCTGTGCCGGGGCGTCTTGCGCGGCATGATGAAGGCGCGGTGGGGGCGAATCATCAACATATCCTCGGTCGTGGGCGCGACGGGCAATCCGGGGCAGGCGAACTATGCGGCCAGCAAGGCGGGGATGGTGGGGATGAGCAAAAGCCTGGCCGCCGAGGTGGCCAGCCGCAACATCACCGTCAACTGCGTGGCACCGGGGATGATTGAAACCGCGATGACCGCCAAGCTGACCGATGCGCAGAAGGCGGCCATTCTGGGGTCGGTGCCGATGGGCCGGATGGGCACGGCGGCCGAGATTGCGGCGGCGGTCCTGTACCTGGCCAGCCCCGAGGCGGGCTATGTCACCGGATCGACGCTGCATGTGAATGGCGGCGGCGCGATGCTGTGACCTCTACGGTCCTGTTTGCGGGCGACCATCTGCGGGCCGAGATGCACAACCCGGACGCCGAGGTGTTGTTCGTGACCTTTGACCGCTGGCGGCGTGACCGCAACGGCTTTGCGGCCTGGGCCCCCTCGACCAAGGTGGCCGCTTATGGCTTTGCCGAGTTGATCATCAAGACGGCGCAGAACGACTGGTATCTGAACCCCGATCTGACCCCGCTGCGGCGGGTATTGAAGGATCATACCGGGCGGTTTCGGACCGTGCGCAGCTTTGCCTTTTCGATGGGGGCCTATGCGGCCCTGTTGCTGTCGCGGTCGCTGCGGCTGCGCCATGCCGTGCTGGTGTCGCCGCAATACACACCGTTTCCGGATCTGCCGCCGGGCGATACGCGTTATCGGCGCGAGGTCCAGGGGCTGGACATGGCTTTGGGCGATCTGGCAGAGGTCGTTGCGCCAAAGCTGCGCGGCGTGGTGTTGTTCGATCCCTTGGGCAACCCGGTCGACCGGGCCCATGCGCGGCTGATCCTGGCGCAGGTTCCGCGCATGGTGGGCATCGCGATGCCGCTGGCGGGGCATCCGGCGACGCAGGTTCTGCTGGAGACCACGGAATATGGCAAGCTGCGCGCGCTGGCCTTTGCGGCCGAGAGGGACCCGGCGTTGTATCACGCGCTGCATGTGCAGGCGCGCAGGACCTCGCCCCTGTACAAGGCGCGGTTGTCGGAACGATTGGCGCGGCGTGTCAGGTGAAGGTGAAATCTGCGGCGGTGATCAGGGAGGCTGACACGTCGTCGATCACGATGGTCACGTCGCCGCATTTGACAATGGTGTCTGACCCCGACGCGGTGATGGTCAGGCTGCGCGCGGTGCCGATCATCTGAATCCGGTCGAGGCCGTTTTCAAAGTCGAGGATGTGGTCGGTGCCAGACCCCGGGCGGAACACAAAGGTGTCGCGCGCGGTCCCGCCCGACAACAGGTCATTGCCGGTGCCGCCTGTCAGCCGGTCGGACCCTGCGCCGCCATACAGGCGGTCGCTGCCGCTGTCGCCGGACAGGGCGTCATTGCCGTCGCTGCCGAACATGAGGTCATTGCCGTCACCGGCAAAGATGCTGTCATTGCCGCCGCCACCATGGCCCATGTCATTGCCGGTGCCGAGATAGATGACGTCGTTGTTGGTCAGTCCGTTGATCCAGTCGTTCCCGGCCCCCGACACAACCCGCGTCAGACCGGCCGCCATCACCACCTTGTCGGCCCCGTTGGTCAGCACCAGCGATTCAATGGACACGATGTCGAGGTAGAACGCGTCCCCGCCATGGGCGGTGACGCGCAAGGCATCAAGGCCGCCGGCCGCGATCTTGACCCCCTCGGCCCGGCCGGTCAGCGTCAGCGTGTCGAACCCGGCCGAGCCGTATGCCTGACCAAGCCCCGTGGCCGCGACGTATAAGGTGTCGTGGCCTTCGGTCCCGGTGGCATAATGCGGGCCGGTCGGGGTGCCTTGGGACGGGGCGGCCTGCGCCGCGCTGCCACCCGCCTGCGCCAGCGCGCGGCCCAGCGCCTCGGCATAGCCGTTGGCCGAGTTGTAGTGCAGCTTGTCCCATACCAGCATGGTATCGGGGGTATAGCCGCCCTTGACGGCGATGGCATCGGGGTCGATCAGGTGGATTGTGTCATCGGCGGCGGCCAGGGCCAGTTGCGCCCGCTGCACCGTGGCCCAGTTGGTGCGGTGGTTGTCCGAGGTCGGCTTGCCGTCGATCGCGGCGTCGGACAGGGCCGAGATCACCAGATCATAGGCGCCGAACCGGGCGGTCATCGCGGCATGCAGGGCCTTGAGGTCGCGCCCATAGTTCGCGGCGGCCGAGGTCAGCCAGGTGTCCGCCTCACCCTGGACCCAGACGACTTTTTGCAGATAGGCGCCCGGCACATATGTTGGCGAGGCGGGGTCGACCATGGCGGCGATCTGGGCCATCAGGCTGCCCCGCAACTCGCCGCCCGCGCCCCAATCGCCGCCGCCCATGTCAAGGCCCGGGGCCAGCGGGCTGCCATTGACCGCGACATGCATGTACAACCCGCCAGCCGCCGTAACCTGGTCGAATACGGCCTGACCGATGCCCACCGCATTGGCATTGCTTTGGCCAGCCAGCACGATGATGGGAATGGTGCGTGCGGCGATGACGATGGCAACCTCCTGACCTTGATACGGGGGCAGGGTATGGCGGCGCTGGTTTCGGAATGGTTGAGGAAATAGGGCGCGTTTGATCCATCTTGAAATTTGCGGGTGGCAGGTTAGGCTGGGGCGGGGCGCTGCATGGCCTTGGGATTTGGTCGGGCGATGCCCGCAGGGGCAGGGGACCGATGCGCGACAGGCGGGCGGTGAGGCGGCGATGACTGGCCGCGAAATCCTGTTTGATGGCAGCCATTTGCGGGCCGAGGTGCATAACCCGGACCGGGAGGTCTTGTTCGTCAGGTTTGACAATCTGAGGCTGGACCGCGACGGGTTTCCCGCCTTTGAACCCTCGGACAAGGTGGCTGCGCGGGGCATGGCCGAGTTGAGCGTCGTGACGGCGCGGAACGACTGGTATCTGAACCCGGATCTGGACGCGTTGCGGGGCGTGTTGCGGGGGATGACGGGCCGCTACAGGACGGTGCGGTGCATTGCCTATTCGATGGGCGGCTATGGGGCGCTGCTGTTGTCAAAGGCGCTGCGGTTGCGGCAGGCGGTGCTGGTGTCGCCGCAATACTGCATGTTTCCGGGGCTGCCGCCGGGCGATCCGCGCTATGCGCGCTATGCCAAGACGTTGGACCCTGCCGTGGGTGATCTGGCCGGGGTGGTGGCGCGGAGGCTGCGTGGGGTGGTGGTGTACGATCCGCTTGGCAACCCGCTGGACCGCGCCCATGCACGGCTGATCCTGCAACAGGCGCCGAACATGTCCGGGGTGGCCATGGCCTTTGGCGGTCATCCGGCCACCATCGCGATGGGCGGGATGCCCGCTGCGCGGCAGTTTCGCGATCTGGCACTGGCCGGCAACGCGAACCCAGCGCAGTACCGGGTGCTGCATGTCGCGGCGCGGGCCGGGTCGCCGGTGTATCAGCAGAAGCTGCGGGAGGCGCTGGCAAAGCGGGCGGCACGGCTTAGGTAAAGATGAAATCGGCGGATGTGATCAGGGTGCTGTCTACCCCATCGATCACAAGGGTTATATCGCCGACGGTTACTGTGGTTGAGAACGCCGTGCCGCTGATGGACAGGGTTTGGGGCAGCCCTTGCACCGCGATCAGGTCGGCGCCGTCGGCGAAATCGGTGATGCGGTCGGACCCGCCACCGGGGCCGAACACAAAGACATCCGGGCCGTCGCCGCCGGTCAGACGGTCATCGCCCGCGCCGCCCGACAAGGTGTCGGCGCCCGCACCGCCAGATAACTGGTCGCTGCCGTTGCCACCCCACAAAAGATCGTTGCCGTCGCCGCCGCTTACCAGATCTGATCCGGCACCGCCAAAGACAAAGTCGTGGCCCATGCCGCCATCGGCCATGTCCCAACCGCCGCGCAGATAGATCACGTCATTCAGCGCGCGCCCGATGACCTGATCACTGCCGCGCCCGGTATCCACCATGGCAAGGCTGGCGGCCATGACCACCCGATCGGACCCGGCCGTCAGAACCAGTTGCTCGATCGATACCAGATCGAGGTGAAAGGCTTCACCGCCATTTGCGGTGACAAGGATGGCGTCCATGCCACCAGACTGAACCCGGACGCCATCGCTGCGCCCGGTCAGGGTCATCAGGTCGATCCCGGCGGCACCATAGGCTTGACCAAGGCCGACCGCAGCCATGCTGAGGCTGTCGTTCAGCAGCGATCCCGTGACATACTGCAGATCGGTCTCGCCAGAACTGGGTGCGGCTGGGTTGTTCACAGAAGGCCCGGCCTGCATCAGGGCGCGGCCGAGGGTGGCGGCAAAGCCGGTGGGGACGTTGTAATGCACCATGTCGCCGAACAACATCGTGCTGCGCGTATAGCCGTTCGCGGCCGCCACAGAATCGGGGTCGACCAGATAGACACCGGCATCGCCCGCAGCCACGGCCAGTTGCGCCTGCTGGACCGCCTGATAATTGGCGCGGCGGATATCGGTGGGATTGGCCGCGTCGATTGCGGCATCGGACAGCGCGGAAATCACCATGTCATGCGCGCCGAACTGGTCCGTCATCGCCGCACGCAAGGCCGTCAGATTGCGCTGATAGCTGGCCGCCAACGCACTGAACCACGCATCCGCTTCGCCCTGAACCCAGACCATCTTGTCAAGATAGGCACCCGGAACATAAAAGGGCGAAGCAGGGTCCAGCATCGCGCTGATCTGGTTGATCAGGCTGTCAAGATTGGCACCGGCCGTGGCGGTGCCCCCGCCAAAGGGGTTCCAATCGCCCTTGAGTTGATAGGGGTCGGGGCCGAGCGAACTGCCATTGACCGCGACATGGACATACAGCCCCCCCTCGGCCCTGACCTGATCAAAGACCGACATGCCGATGCCCGCAGAGTTTGCGTTACTTTGCCCGGCAAGGACGATGATGGGAATTGAGCGCGCTGCGACGACCATTGCGGCCTCCTGACCTGACGATGGCGGAAGGCTAGGCGGTGCGGGTTTCCCCCCGGTTGAGGAAACCGTGCAAGTTTGATCCATCTTGAAATTTGCTGGCGGCAGGATAGGGTGGTCAATGTGGGCCGGGGCGCTGCATTGCCCTGTTGCCATGCGGCCTGTGCCTTGTTATAGGCCCGCTGACGTCGAGGCTCCTTTGCCGGACCCTTGGGACGCGTGGAATTTTGGTCGGGCAAAGCCCGCAACGATAGAGGACTAAAATGAGCGACATCGCTGATCGTGTGAAGAAGATCGTCGTCGAGCATCTGGGTGTCGAAGGGGAGAAAGTGACCGAGAATGCCTCGTTCATCGACGACCTGGGCGCAGACAGCCTTGATACGGTGGAATTGGTCATGGCCTTCGAGGAAGAATTCGGGATCGAGATCCCCGACGACGCCGCCGAAACCATCCAGACCTTCGGCGACGCGGTGTCCTTCATCACCAAAGCCTCCTGATATCTGCCACGCCTTCGGGCTTGGAGGAAAGGCACCCTTCGGGGTGCCTTTTTGTTTGCGCGGGGTGTGGGATGGCAGCGTTGACGTCGTGCCATGGTCTGCTTTGGCAACGCCGGTCAGCAAAAAGCCGCCACCCGTGCAGGGTGGCGGCATTTGTATCAAACAGTCTGGCGATGGTTACTCGGCGGCCAGGCCCGGACGGATCAGGCGGTCATTGGCCTGCTGATCCTCGGATATCACCGCCATGCGCTCGCGCAGATCGGCCTGTTCGGCGGCCAGCAAGGCGATACGCTCGGCAAGGATGGCGTTTTCGGGGGCGTCGGGCTCGACGTCCTTCTTGCCGACAACGCCGCCCAGAACCTTGCCCAGCAGCCAGCTGAGGTCATCCATGATCAGGTAGAAGGCGGGCACCACGACCAGCGACAGGATCGTTGACACGATGATGCCGCCGATCACGGCTGTGGCCATCGGTGCGCGGAAGCTGCCGCCCTCACCCACGCCCAAAGCCGAGGGCAGCATCCCTGCCGACATGGCGATCGAGGTCATCACGATGGGCTGGGCGCGCTTGTGACCGGCCTCGACCACCGCTTGCAGGCGCTCCATGCCGCGTGCCCGCATCTCGATGGCAAAGTCGATCAACAGGATCGCGTTCTTGGACACGATGCCCATCAGCATCAGGATGCCGATCAGCACCGGCATCGACAGGGCCGAGCCTGTGATGATCAGCGCCGCAGCCACCCCGCCGATGGCGAGCGGCAGCGAGAACAGGATGGTGAACGGCTGGATCGCCGAGCGGAACAGCAAGATCAGCACCGACAGCATCAACATCAGACCCAAAATCATGGATTGAAGGAAGCTGGCCGTCAACTCGGTCTGCACCTCGGCGTCGCCGGATTCCTTCAGATGCGCGGTGCCGGGCAGTTTCAGACCTGCGGTGATCTCCTTGAACCGCTCGGTCGCGGTGCCGAGGGCGACACCGACGGGCAGGTTGGCCCCGATCACGGCCAGCCGCTCGCGGTTCAGACGTTTGACCGAGGAGGGGCCATTGCCTAAGCGCACATCGGCCACCGCAGACAGTGGCACGGTGGCACCGGTGGAGGTGGTCAGCTTCAGCGCCGCGATGCGGGTGATGTTGTCGCGCGTGGCGTCGTTCAACCGGACCCGGATCGGGATCAGGCGACTGTCCAGTGACACCTTGGCCAAGGCGCCATCGTAATCGCCGATGGTGGCCACGCGGACGACCGAGGCGATCTGTTGGGCGGTGATGCCCAGACGTGCGGCCTCATCGGCGCGGGGGGTGATCTGCAGTTCGGGCCGGGGCAGGGCGCCGTCGGCCGTGACGTCAGACAGGGTCGGCTCGCCGCGCAGGGCGTCGATGATCATCTTGGCAGCGCCGTTCAGGTCAGCCTCGTTGTCCGCCAGCAGCGAAAAGCTGATTTCGCGCGACCCACGCTCGTCCAGTTTCAGGGCGCGGATGTCGGGGACGGTGGCGAGACGGCGGAATACCTCGGCCTCGATCTGGTTTTGCGGGACGGGGCGGCCCTTGTTCTCGACCGTTGGCACCAGCCAGCCGATCAGGGGCAGCTTTTGGCCGACCTGCGACGCCTTGAGCAGCAGGCCGTGATCCAGCTTGTCCAGCAGAACCGTGACAGTCGCCCGCCGCACGTCCAGATCGCCGGTGGGCGAGGTGCCGCCGAGGATGACGATGTTTTCGACGTAGGGAATATCGCGGATCTTGGCATAGATGCCTTGGGTGGCGACATCGGTGTCGTCCAGCGTCGAGCCGGGCGGCAGTTCGACCGACACGGTGATGCGGCTGCTGTCATCGGGCGGGATGAACGAACCGGGGACGCCCAGCAAGGCGATGACAGAATAGATCACCGCGACGATGGCGACGACCAGGGTGATGTAATAGCGACCGAAATGGAACCAACCGATCTTCCACGTGCCGGTCGAGGCGCTGACGAACCGCAAATAGCTGCGCATCATCCAGCCGTCCTTGTGGTCGTGTTCCGTGCCCGCATCCGATGCGCGCATGAAATAGGCGGCCATCATCGGCGTGACGAGGCGGGCAACCAGCAGCGAAAACATCACGGCCACGGCGACGGTGATGCCGAATTGCCGGAAATACTGACCAGGAATTCCGGGCATGAAGCTGACCGGGACAAAGACGGCGATGATCGTGGCCGAAGTCGCGATGACGGCGAGGCCGATTTCATCTGCGGCGTCGATGGCGGCGCGATAAGGAGTTTTGCCCATCCTGATATGTCGGGCGATATTCTCGATTTCCACGATGGCGTCGTCGACCAGAATACCGGTCGCCAGTGTCAGCGACAGAAAGCTGATCAGGTTCAGCGAGAAGCCCAGCATATCCATCACCCAAAAGGTCGGAATGGCGGACAAAGGCAGGGCGACGGCGGCAATCAGGGTGGCGCGCCAGTTGCGCAGAAAGATGAACACCACGATCACGGCCAGCAACGCCCCTTCCAGCAGGGTGTCGATGGCGGCCTCGTAGTTGCCGATGGTGAAGAAGACCGAGTCGTTGATCAGGTCGATCGACACCTCGGGGTGGTCCTTGCGGATCTCGTCGATGGCCGCGTTGACGGTGTTGGCCACCGACACCTCGGACGCGCCTTTGGAGCGGAAGACGCCGAAGGTCACATTCTGCTTGTCGCCGAGCCGCGAAAAGCTGCGCAGTTCTTCGAAGGTGTCATTGACCACGCCCAGATCGGACAGCACGACATAGCGGCCCGACGACAGGGCGATGGGTGTCGCCGCCAGTTTGGCCACGGTGGCGGCGTCGCCCATGGTGCGGATCGCCTGTTCGCCGCCGCCGAAATCGGCGCGGCCGGCACCCTGATTGGTGTTGGTCAATTGCAACTGCTGCGAGACGGCCTGCGCCGTGATGCCAAAACTGTCAAGCTTGACGGCGTCCAGTTCGATCCGGATCTCGCGGTCGGAGCCGCCGTAGCGGTCGATGCGGCCGACACCGGGACGCCCCTGCAAGGCGCGCTTGATGACGTCATCGACGAACCAGGACATCTCTTCGAAGGTCATGGAGGGCGCGTTGATGGCATAGGTCAGGATCGCCCCGCCTTCGACGTCGATGCGGGTGACGTTCGGTGCGTCCACATCGGCGGGCAGTTCGGAGCCGAGGCGGTCGATGACATCCTTGGTGTCCTGCACGGCCTTGTCGGTCGAGACGTCCATCCGAAACTCGATCGCGGTGGTCGAATTGCCGTCCAGCACCGAGGAGGACACATTCTTGACGCCGTTGATCCCTGCAACAGCATCTTCGATGACCTTGGTGACCTGGGTTTCCATCTCGGCCGGGGCGGCGCCGGGTTGGCTGACGCTGACTGCGACGATGGGCACGTCGATGTTGGGAAAGCGGGTGATCGGCATGGCGTTGAACGCCTGCCAACCCAGCACCATCAGGATGACAAAGGCCAGGATCGGTGCGACGGGGTTGCGAATGGACCAACTGGAAAAGTTCATGTCGTGGCTCCGCCTAGTTGGTTTCAGAGGGGATGGGATTGATCTTGTCGCCGTCAGATACAAAGGCCCCGGCTTTGGCGACGATGGTGTCGCCGACAACGGCACCGGTCAGAACCTCGACCCAGTCGCCCTGACGGATGCCGGTGGTCACCACAACCTCGGTCACGACACCGTCCTTGACGCGTTTGATGGTGGTGTCGGTGCCCGATTGCCCGATGGCGGAGACGGGCACGGCAATCGCGTCATGGGTTGCGACCAGAATGTCCGCTTCGGCGAACATGCCGTCGCGGACCATGGGGTTGGCGTCCAGCGTGATGCGGGCATTGCCGAGGCGGGTGGTGATGTCGATGGTCGGCGCGACGAGGCGGATTTTACCGGTCAACCGGGTGCCCGCCGCAAGCGTGAGCGTGGCGGGCAGGCCGGCCGAGATGCGGGCCAGATCAGCCTCGGCAATCCCGGCGGACAGTTCCAGCGCGCCATCCTTGATGATGGTGAACAATGGCAGGCCCGCGGCCGACGCGATGCCGCCCACCTCGGCGTTGCGGGCCGAGATCAGGCCGGACACCGGGGCGACAATTTCGGTGCGCCGCAGTTGCAGGTCGATGTTGGCCATCTGGGCCGACTGCACCTCCAACTGCGCCTGAGCGGATTTCACGCCTTGTACCGCGACTGCGAGGCCCGCTGCGGCAGACGAGGCGGCGGTTTGCGCAGAGTCATTGGCCGCCGCAGACAGCGACCCCTGCTTGAACAAGGCGGCAGACCGCTGGGCGGTCCTGTTGGCGTCGTCGGCGCTGGACTGGGCGCTGGCTATCTGCGCCTCGGCCTGCGCAATCGCGGCTTTGACCACGGCGTCATTGGCGATGACCTGGCTTTTCTGCAAGGTCAGGGTGGCGGTGGACAGAGTGGCCAGAACCTGACCCGCCGTCACCATGTCGCCGACATCAACGGCGAGGGATTCGATCGGCTGACCTTCGATCAGCGGCGGCACCAGAACCCTTTCGACCGGACCGATCAGGCCCGAGGCCAGCACGTGATCCTCGATCTTGCGCTGGGTGACCTGAACCACGGTGATGGCAGGCAGAACCGGTGCGGCAGCCTCGGTCGTGATCGCGGGTGCTGCTGCGGGCGCAGCGGTCTGGGCCGAAACTGGCAGCGCAACCGCGATCAAAAGGGCGGCCATTGTAAGATTGGCAGGCGAGGCAATGCGCATGGTTCAGGCTTTCAGGGAGGAATGGGCGACGTCATCCAACGTCTGATCAATGGTACGGATGATCAGGGCTTTCAGTTCACTCTGATCGGGGGTCTGGTTTGATTTCAGGCACGATGCGGCCTTGAACAGCAACATCATGAAGCCCGCCTGCGCAGAAAACCGCGCCTGCGCCTGTTGTTCCGTCAGACCTGTTTCGACGGCAAAGACGCCGAACAGGCAGGAAGCCACCGCCCCCTCCATCTGCTGCACTGCGGCACCGATATCGGGGTTGCGGTGGGCGGCAGCCTCGATCTCGGTCCACAGGTTGGTGTCATGGCCCATACAGTCGGTGTCCAGCCGCATCCGCATCATCTGACGCAGGGCCGCCATTGGGTGGGGCGATTGCTGGATGACGGCGAAGTCGCTGCGCAGTTCGGCGTGGTCGGCGTCGATAAGTGCTTGAATGATCGCGGCTTTTGAGGGGAAATAACGGTAGAAATTGCCGACACTCATCCCCGCTGCGCGGGCAAGGTCCTGCATCGAGGCACCGTCAAAGCCCTTTTCGACAAAGGCCTGCCGCACCCGCGCCAGAATTTCGGCGCTGCGTTGGTCGGCAGAGGGCGGGACGGCGAGTTGCATCAGGGCGGGTTCCGGGGTGTGATGGGGCGGGAATGAACGTTCATTCTCAAGTATAATAAAACGTGGATGAGTCAAGGGCCAATGTGAAAAGACATGTAAAGTTTGTTCACATCGCCCATCGGCCTCGCGTTTTTGCTGCGGTGCGGCGCGGATGATGCAAATTCTGTTCGTATGAGAAACCGGTATGTACGGGTTGCCCCCGGGGTCGCGATTGTTGCAGTGCGCGGCGCGGCGGTATATCACCGCGTTGATGTTGGATGGGCGTCGGGAGCCACGGAATGATGCGTCGAGTTGTTGTTACGGGTCTTGGAATGGTCACGCCGCTGGCTTGTGGTGTGGATGAGACCTGGACGCGCCTGCTGGCGGGCCAGTCGGGGGCGGGGCCGATCACGCGGTTTGACGCCTCGGGCGTGCTGACGCAATACGCCTGCGAGGTGAAACGGGGCGATGGCACGGGCGGCACGTTCAATCCCGATATGTGGATGGAGCCGAAGGACCAGCGCAAGGTTGACGACTTCATCATCTATGGCATGACGGCGGCGGTGCAGGCGGTGGCGGATGCGGGCTGGGTGCCTGCGAATGAGGAACAGCGCTGCCGGACCGGCGTGATGATCGGGTCAGGCATCGGCGGGTTGCAGTCGATTGCGGAAACCGCGCTGCTGATCAAGGAGAAGGGGGCGAGGCGGGTATCGCCGTTCTTTATCCCCGGCAGTCTGATCAACCTGATTTCGGGTCAGGTGTCGATCCGGTTCGGGTTCAAGGGGCCGAACCATGCGGTGGTCACGGCGTGTTCGACCGGGGCCCATGCCATCGGCGATGCGGCGCGGCTGATCCAGTGGGGCGACGCGGATGTGATGATTGCAGGTGGCGCGGAAAGCCCGATCTGCGAGATCGGCATTGCCGGGTTCAACGCCTGCAAGGCCCTGTCCACCAGGCGCGCCGATGATCCGACCAAGGCCAGCCGCCCCTATGACGCTGACCGCGACGGCTTTGTCATGGGCGAGGGCGCAGGCGTCGTCGTGCTGGAGGAGTATGAGCATGCGGTCGCGCGGGGGGCCAAGATTTACGCCGAGGTGCTGGGTTATGGCCTGTCCGGCGATGCGCACCACATCACCGCGCCTTCCGAAGATGGCGAGGGTGGGTTCCGGTCGATGCAGATGGCGCTGAAGCGGGCGGGCCTGCAACCGTCGCAGATCGATTACATCAACGCGCATGGCACATCGACGATGGCAGATACGATTGAACTGGGCGCGGTCGAGCGGTTGTTGGGCGATGCGGCGGAGGGGGTGGTGATGTCATCCACCAAATCCTCGATCGGGCATCTGCTGGGCGCTGCGGGCGCGGTCGAGGCGATTTTCTGCGTGCTGGCGATCCGGGATCAGATCGCACCGCCGACGATCAATCTGGACAATCCGGCGGTGACGCCGCGACTGGATCTGGCGGCCAACCACCCGGTCAAGCGGCGGATCGATGTGGCGCTGTCGAACTCGTTCGGCTTTGGCGGCACCAATGCCAGTCTGGTTCTGGGACGGGTGGCAGGCGGAGTGTCGGGTGGGGTGGCGGGCTGATGTGGCGCAACATCGCCTCGAATGCGCTGACCTTGTTCATTGTGGGGCTGCTGATGATGTCGGGCCTGCTGACGATGGGGCGGCAGATGTATCAACAGCCGGGGCCGCTGACCCAGGCCGTGTGTTTCAAGGTGGACCGGGGCGCGAGCCTGAGCGCCGTCAGTCAGGGCCTGTTGCAACAGGGGGCGATCAGTGACGCCCGCGTGTTCCGGATTGGTGCGAATTATTCAGGGCAGGGGGCCAGGCTGAAATTCGGGTCGTATCTGGTGGATGCCGGGTCCTCGATGCAGTCGGTGGTCAGTTTGTTGACCGGCGGTGGTGCCTCGACCTGCGGCGAGGAGGTCAACTTTATCATCGGCGTGGCGTCGTCGCAGGTGGTGTTGCAAAAGCTGGACCCCGCCACCAGCAAATATGTCGAGGTTGCCAAGTTTGACCCCGCCATCGATGCCGTGCC
>JBBQGU010000065.1:0-13915 GCA_038323315.1 Rhodobacterales bacterium
GCAAAGGGTCGCTTTGGCGCGGGCGGTGGTCGGGCGGCCGGCGATCTTGTTGGCCGATGAGCCGACCGGCAATCTGGACGGGGCAAATGGCGAGGCGATCATGGACCTGCTGTTTGCGCTGCGCGACCAGTATGGCGCGACCTTGGTGATGGTGACCCATGCGCCGGAACTGGCGGCGCGCTGCGACCGGATCGTCAGGCTGGCCGATGGCCGGATTGTTTGACGCGCCGCACCGGGGGTTTCACACCCCCGGGCCCCCGTGGAGTATTTGTGCCGGAATGAAGGGATCAATGGGATGAGGTTGGCTTGGGCGCTGGCGCGGCGGGAGTTGCGGGGGGGATTGCGCGGGTTCTGGATATTTCTGGTCTGTCTGGCGCTGGGCGTGGCTGCGATTGCCGGGGTGGGGATGGTGCGGTCGGCGATCGCGGCGGGGTTGACCGAGCAGGGGGCGGTGTTGCTGGGCGGCGACGCCGAGATACGCATGGCCTACCGCTTTGCGACCGATGCCGAACTGGACTGGATGAAGGGCCGTGCGGCGGAGGTGTCGGGCATCGTGGATTTCCGGTCGATGGCCGTGGTGGGCGATGAAACGGCGCTGACGCAGGTCAAGGCGGTGGATGACGCCTACCCGCTGCTGGGCGCGCCGGTGCTGGATCAGGGCACCCTGACCGAGGCGCTGGCCGTGCAGGATGGCATTCCGGGCGCGGTGATCGAAAAGATTCTGGCGGACCGGTTGGGGCTGGTTCAGGGCGCGCGGTTCCGTCTGGGCACGCAGGAGTTTCGGCTGGGCGCGCTGTTGCTGCGCGAGAGCGATTCGGCCTCGGGCGGGTTTTCGCTGGGGCCGCGCACGATCGTGCGGCGGGATGCGCTGGCCGCGTCGGGATTGCTGGAGCCGGGGTCGATGTTCGAGACGGATTACCGGCTGGTCTTTGCGCCCGGCACCGATCTGGACGCCGTCAGGGCCGACATGCAGGCGCAGTTCCCCGATGGCGGCATGCGCTGGCAGGATCGCCGCAATGCCTCGCCCGGTGTGCAGCGGTTTGTCGACCGAATCGGGTCGTTTCTGATTCTGGTCGGGCTTGCAGGGCTTGCGGTCGGCGGGGTCGGTGTCGCATCGGCGGTCCGAGCCTATCTGGAGGGGAAGGTTGCGACGATTGCAACGATGAAGGTGCTGGGGGCCGAGGGCGGGCTGATCTTTCGGATCTATCTTTTGCAGATCGGGGTGTTGGCTTTGGCCGGGGTGGCGGCGGGGTTGGTCCTGGGGGCCGGGGTGCCTTTGGCGCTGGCACCGGTCATCTCGGCGTCACTGCCGTTTCCGGCCGCCTTTGCGGTGTATCCGGTGCCCTTGATCGAGGCGGCATTTTATGGCGCGGTGACGGCCTTGTTGTTCTCGGTCTGGCCGCTCGCCGTGGCGCAGCGGCAGCGGGCGGCGGCGTTGTACCGGGGTGCCGTCGGGCGGATCTGGCCGGGGCCGTGGCACCTGGCGGCGCTGGGCGGGTTGGCCTTGTTGCTGGTTGGCGGGGCGGTGTGGTTCTCGGGCACGGTCGAACTGTCGTTGGGCACAACCGGTGGCGTGGCGGCGTCGCTGCTGGTGCTGGCCCTGGCCGCCACGGGGTTGCAACTGGTGGCGCGGCGCGCAGCACGGGGCCAATGGCTGCGCGGTCGTGTCGGCTGGCGGCTGGCCTTGGCGGCCATCGGCGGTCCACGGGCCGAGACGCTGCCGGTGATCCTGTCGCTGGGCCTTGGCCTGTCGGTGCTGGCGACCGTGGGGCAGATCGACAGCAATCTGCGCAGCGCCATCGCCCGCGATCTGCCGGCCAAGGCGCCGTCGTTCTTCTTCATGGACATTCAGAATGACCAGTTGCCGGGCTACCTGTCGCGCCTGCAATCTGACCCCGCCGTGGGCCAAGTCGAAACCGCCCCCATGTTGCGCGGCATCATATCCCGCATCAACGGCCGCCCCGCGCGTGAGGTTGTGGGCGATCACTGGATGGTCACCGGCGACCGTGGCATCACCTTTTCCGCCGAAAAGCCCGAAGGCACCACCCTGACCGAGGGAGTCTGGTGGCCAGCCGACTATACCGGCCCCGCCCAAGTCTCTTTCGCCGCCGAAGAGGCCGCCGAGATGAAGCTGCCCCTTGGCACCCTACTGACCCTGAACATCCTTGGGCGCGATATCGAGGCGACGATCACCTCGTTCCGCAATGTCGACTTTTCCAACGCCGGGATGGGCTTTGTCATGGCCGTCGATCCCGCCGCCGTCGCAGGCGCGCCCCACACCTCGATCTCGACCGTCTACGCCGCCCCGGAGGCAGAGGCCAAGATCCTGCGCGACCTGTCCCGGGCCTATCCCAACATCACCGCCATCGCCGTGAAAGAGGCCATCGCCCGCGCGTCCGAGGCGCTGTCGGCCATCGCAACCGCCACCGCCTGGGCTGCGGGTGCCACCCTGCTGACCGGCTTTGTCGTGCTGATCGGCGCGGCAGCCGCAGGCACCAAAGGGCGCCTGTATGAGGCCGCCTTGTTGAAGGTGGTTGGTGCCTCCCGTGCGCGCATCCTGTTCAGCTTTGCCTTGCGGGCCGGGCTGATGGGGGCGGCGGCGGGCGTGGTCGCCCTGCTGGCCGGATCAGTTTCGGCTGCCCTTGTGATGGTTTATGTCATGGACAGCACCTATGTGTTCGAGCCTGTCTCGGCCCTCGCCATCATCCTTGGCGGTATCGTCGCCACCTTGCTCGCGGGCCTCGCCTTCGCCTGGGCACCGCTCGCCGCACGGCCCGCACAGGTTCTGCGCTCGCAGGAATAGAGTTTCCGGTTGAACGCGGCGCAAACTGGACTACAGGTGCCAGCAACACCCGATCACGGGTTGCTTCAGGGAGACTGCGACATGGTACTGCGTTTTGGATTGCTGGGGGCCGGGCGGATCGGCAAGGTCCATGCCAAGGCGATCTCGGCGGATGCCGGGGCCTTACTGGTCGCCGTGGCCGACGCCATGGCCCCCGCCGCCGAGGCGATTGCCGCCCAATACGGCTGCGAGGTCCGCAGCATCGACGCCATTCTTGCCGCCGCCGATATCGACGCCGTGGTGATCTGCACCCCCACCGACACCCATGCCGACCTGATCGAGGCCTTTGCCCGCGCCGGCAAAGCCATATTCTGCGAAAAGCCCATCGACCTGTCGCTGGCCCGCGTCAAAGCCTGCCTGAAGGTTGTACGAGACACCAAAGCCGTGCTGATGGTCGGCTTCAACCGCCGCTTCGACCCCCATTTCGCCGCCGTCAAGGCCGAGATCACCAAGGGCACCGTGGGCGCGGTCGAGATGGTCACGATCACCTCGCGCGATCCCGGCGCGCCGGGCGTCGACTATATCAAACGCTCGGGCGGCATCTTCCGCGACATGACGATCCACGATTTCGACATGGCCCGGTTCCTGCTGGGCGAGGAAGTGACCGAGGTTGCCGCCATGGCCGCCGTTCTGGTCGACCCTGCGATCGGCGTGGCTGGCGACAGCGACAGCGTTCAGGTCATGCTGAAAACGGCGTCGGGCAAGATGGCCCTCATCTCCAACTCGCGCCGCGCCACCTACGGCTACGACCAGCGGATCGAGGTTCACGGCGCATTGGGAGCCGTCACCGCCGAAAACCAGCGCCCCGTCAGCATCGAGGTCGCGTCTGCCGCAGGCTACACCCGCCCACCCCTGCACGATTTCTTCATGACCCGCTACACCGAAGCCTACGCCGCCGAAATCGCCGCGTTCATCCTTGCCGCATCGGGCACGGCCACGGCCTCGCCGTCGGGCGAAGACGGTCTGGCCGCGCTCGCCCTCGCCGAAGCCGCCCTGAAATCGGTGGCCGAGGGTCGCTTGGTCAAGGTATCCGAGGTTCTTTGACCAAAGGCTGCTGATCCACGCCAGGAAACGCCCGGCAATCAGCCTCACTCTTGGTCGGATAGTTGACGTCAAAGCGGCGCCGCTTGGATGGACGCCTGATTTTCTCGGCAATGCCAGCGTCCGAAAGGTTGCATGCGCGCGGTTGGTCTGGCATCGGCAAAGAGTTTCGATCTGGATAACGAAAACTCATAACATTTTGATAAAAAACACTTAAACCAAATGTCATTTTCGGCGACATTTCCGTACCCTCACCCCTCCGGTGTCATCCCGATCCGGCTCTTGGCCCGCTCCAATCCCAGCTTCCTCTCCCGCCAGATGATCAGGATCCCCGCTGCGATGATCAGCACGGCCCCCGCCAGCATGGTCAGGGTCGGGACTTCATCAAAGACAAAATACCCGATCACCAGCGCAAACAGCATGGACGCATAGTCGAACGGTGCGACCAGCGAGGCATCCGCCTCGCGGTAGCTTGCGGTCAGCAGGATCTGCCCCATCCCCCCCAACAGCCCCGCCGTGATCAGCAAAGCGGCCTGCGTCAGGCTCGGCATGACCCAGCCGAACGGGATCGTGATCAGCGACAACAGGGTCGAGGTGGTCGAGAAATAGAACACGATCGTCGCCGTCGTTTCGGTCAGGATCAGCTTGCGGACAAACACCTGCGCCAGCGCCGCAAACACCGCCCCACACAGCACGATCATCGCCCCGAACGCCTCGGCAGTGCCCACCGGCCCGCCGGAAGTGATGGTCAGGCGCGGGCTCAGCACGATCAAAACCCCGGTCAGGCCCAGCACGACCGACCCGATCCGAAATGCCCGCACTGTCTCACCCAGAAACATCGCGGCCAGAATGACCACGATCAGCGGCGAGGCATAGCCGATCGCCGTCACCTCGGGCAGCGGCAGGTATCCCAAACCCGCAAAACCCATCCCCATCGCCGTCGTGCCGACCAGCCCGCGCCAGACATGCCCCATCGGATTGGCGGTGCGGAACCCGGTGGCCAACTCGCCCTGCATGGCCAGCCAGATAAGGATAACCGGAATGGCAAAGAACGACCGGAAAAACACCGCCTCGCCCGGCGGCACATCCGCTGCCTTGATCAGACTGGCCATGACGATAAAGATCAGCACCGAGCCGACCTTGAAACCGATGCCAAGAAGCGGGCGCATGTCAGGGCTCCTTTCCGCGCAACCAACCACCCTTGCCGGCCAGACGCAACCCATTTGACTGTGCCCCCTGCTTCAGCTTTCCTGCGCAGCGAAGGAGACTGCCATGACCCAAGCCACCCTAGCCGACCGCATCGACCAAGGCCGCGGCATCACCCCCGCCGATCTGGTTCTGAAAGGCGCACGCGTCTTCGACCTGATCACCGGCGACCTGATCCAAACCGACGTCGCCATCTGCGGCGACACCATCGTCGGCGTCTTCGGCACCTATCACGGCCGTCAGGAACTGGATTTTAGCGGCAGAATCCTCGTGCCCGGCTTCATCGACACTCACCTGCATATCGAATCCTCCCTCGTCACCCCGTTCGAGTTTGACCGCTGCGTCAGCCCCCACGGCGTCACCACCGCCATCTGCGACCCCCACGAAATCGCCAATGTTTGCGGTCTGATCGGCATCAACTACTTCCTCGAAGCCTCCGCCCTGACCCTGATGGACATCCGCGTCCAACTGTCGTCCTGCGTCCCGTCCTCCCATATGGAAACCACCGGCGCGGTGCTTCAGGCCGCCGACCTGACCCCTCTGATGCACCACCCCCGCGTCATCGGTCTGGCCGAATTCATGAACTATCCCGGTGTCATCCACCGCGACCCGGGCTGCATGGCGAAACTGCAGGCGTTCAAGGGCCGCCACATCGACGGCCACGCCCCCCTCCTGTCGGGCAACGACCTGAATGCCTATATCGCCGCCGGCATCATGACCGAACACGAGGCGACCTCTGCCGAGGAAGCCCTGGAGAAACTACGCAAAGGCATGCGCATTCTGGTCCGCGAAGGGTCGGTCAGCAAAGACCTGCACGCCCTCGCCCCCCTCATGACCGAACGCCACGCCCCCTATCTGTGTTTCTGCACCGATGACCGTAACCCGCTGGATATCGGCGAGCACGGCCATCTGGACTACATCATCCGCACCGCCATTGCGTTGGGTGCCACCCCCCTGACCGCCTACCGCATGGCCAGCCTGTCCGCCGCCGAGGCGTTCGGGCTCAAGGATCGCGGCCTGATCGCGCCCGGCAAACGCGCCGATATCGTGGTGATCGACACACTTGAGGCCTGCAACGTCCAAGCCGTCTTCACCGGCGGCACCCGCATCACCGATGCTGCCTTTGCCGCCCGCCAGACCATCCCGCCCGTCGCCCGGCGCTCGGTCAAAGCCCCGCCCGCCCATGGCCACCACTTCCGCACCACCGGCAACCGCACCGAAACCCCGGTCATCGGCATCATTCCGGGCAAGATCATCACCCGGCACCTGACCTGTGACATCGCGCCCACCGATGGCGACAAACGCCCCGACATTGCCCGCGATCTGGTCAAAATCGCCGTGCTGGAACGCCACGGCAAAAACGGCAACCGCACGACTGGTTTTGTCAAAGGCTTTGGCCTGACCCGCGGTGCCATCGCCTCCACCCTGTGCCACGACCACCACAACATCGTGGTTGTGGGTGCCGACTATGACGACATGGCCCTTGCCGCCAATCGTCTGGGCCAGATCGAGGGCGGCTTCGTTGTGGTCGATGGCGGCCGCATCCTCGCCGAACTGGCCTTGCCCCTGGCGGGCCTGATGTCGCTGGAACCGTTCGAGGTCGTGCGCCGCGACCTGATCGCGCTGCGCACCGCCGCAAGGTCACTGGGCGTCACGCTGCAGGAACCCTTTTTGCAACTGGCCTTCCTGTGCCTGCCCGTCATCCCGCACCTGAAAATCACCGATCTTGGGATGGTGGATGTGGATAAGTTCGAGGTGATGCCGTAAGATGTCTTTTTTCAGACCATGCCATAAACTAGAACTTTGTCAATGGGTTAACGATTTCTGCTAACCTGATTTCAACCGTTGTCTGCGGGGGCATTGGAACGGCTATAGTCGAGTGCTGTTCCGTTGCCCTCTTTTGCCTCACGGCCGCAAGTGCCGTACCCTCGCGCCCCATTCAATCGCCGCAGCGTGCAGGCGGTCGATCTGCAGCTCTTCGCGGATCTCCTCCAGCATCCGCAACTCCACCTCGCGCAGCATCCCGTCCGCGGTGGCAATGTCGCAGGCCAAGGCATAGGCCGTCTCATGCAGCCGTTCGGGCAGCCCGTCACGGATCAGGCCAAACAGCGCGGCAAGGCCGTCCTCCTCCTCGAACAGGTCAATCACGGTCTGGGCGATGATACGGATGCGGTCGCTGTCATAGCCCGCAAAGACCGGCATGTGATTGACCAGCCGCTGGATTGCAACCAGCTCGGCGGTGCGCATCTGTTCATCCGAGGCCGAAACGGCGATCATGACGGCGACCAGGGCATCCTGGGGCGACAGCGAGGGCAGGGGATCGGACATGGAGGCTCCTTGTGTTTGCGGCAGAATATTGACCCCGGACCCGCGCGGCAATAGAGGAACGGGGCGCCCGATGCGGGCGAGATGGAGAATATGATGACGGCTTTGCGCGACGCTGCGATGAAGTCCAAGGGCTGGCCCTTTGAAGAAGCGCGCGCGCTGATGAAGCGGTATGACAAGAAGGCACCGGAAAAGGGCTATGTCCTGTTCGAAACCGGCTACGGTCCCTCCGGCCTGCCGCATATCGGCACCTTTGGCGAGGTGGCGCGGACAACGATGATCCGCCGCGCGTTCGAGGTGATGTCGGATATCCCCACGCGGCTGATCTGCTTTTCCGACGATGTCGACGGGATGCGCAAGGTGCCCGAGAATGTACCCCAACAGGACATGCTGCGACAATATATGCAGATGCCGCTGACCAGCGTCCCCGACCCCTACGGCGAATATTCCAGCTTTGGCGCGCACAACAACGCGATGCTGCGGCGGTTTCTTGATACCTTCGGGTTCGAGTACGAGTTTATCTCGGCGACCGAATTTTATGCCTCGGGCAGGTTCGACGACACGCTCCGGCTGGCGACGGAACGCTATGACGGGATCATGAAGATCATGCTTGCGTCCTTGCGTGAGGAGCGGCAGCAGACTTATTCCTGCTTTCTGCCGATCCACCCTGAAACCGGCCGCGTGATGTATGTGCCCATGAAGAACGTGGATGCCGTCAACCACACCATCACGTTTGACGACGAGACCGGCCGCGAATGGACCCTGCCGGTGACCGGTGGCCATGTAAAGCTGCAGTGGAAGCCGGATTTCGGCGCGCGCTGGGCCGCGCTGGATGTCGATTTCGAGATGTACGGCAAGGACCACTCGACCAACACGCCAATCTATGACGGGATTTGCGAGGTGCTGGGCGGGCGCAAGCCGAACCACTTTGCTTATGAGTTGTTCCTTGACGAAAGCGGGCAGAAGATTTCGAAGTCGAAAGGCAACGGCCTGACCATCGACGAATGGTTGACCTATGCGTCGACCGAAAGCCTGTCCTACTTCATGTACCAAAAGCCCAAGACGGCCAAGCGGATGCATTTCGACGTGATTCCGCGGGCGGTGGACGAATATCACCAGCAGTTGCGAGCGTATGCCGGGCAAGATGTCGAGGCGCAGGCGAACAACCCGGTCTGGCATATCCATGCGGGGCAGGTTCCGGCCAGCCACATGGTGGTCAGTTTCGGGATGCTGCTGAACCTCGCCTCGGTCGCAGGGGCCACGGATGCCAAGGGGCTGTGGGGGTTCATCCGTAAATACGCGCCGGATGCCTCGCCCGAAGCGAACCCGGATCTGGACGCGGCGGCTGGCTTTGCCGTGCGCTACTTTGCCGACAAGATCGCGCCCATGCGGGTGTTCCGCGTGCCATCTGACAGGGAACTGGCGGCGATCCAGGACCTGCGCGGGCGGTTGATCGCATGGGACGGCCCGCGCGACGATGAAAGCTTGCAGACCATGGTCTTTGCGGTCGGCAAGGAGCATGGGTTCGAGCCGCTGCGCGACTGGTTCAAGGCGCTGTATGAGGTGCTGTTGGGGGCTTCGGACGGGCCGAGGTTCGGCGGGTTCGTGGCGCTGTACGGGGTCGAGGAGACGGTGGCGCTGATCGACCGGGCCCTGACGGGGGCGTTGATCGCACGCTAGCTGCTTCGAGGGCACGCGAACCGTGCCCTTGAAGATCACAGGGCCGCTTGGGCCTCACTCACCCCAACCGGTCACACTCTGACCGCCATGGACCATCTTGCGGATCATTGGAGACGTCAGCGACGCGCTGAAACTGGCCGGTGCCGTACTGGCCTCGGTCGACCTTGCCGTCTGATCGTCGGTCGGGCGGATTTCGGCGGCTGCAAGGTTGCCCTGCACCTGCACTGCCGGCTGATCGAAACGGCCCGTCGGTTTGCCGATCCCGCCACGCCAAGGGGTGCCTTTCGGCAAGTGCCGCTGCAACCGGGTCCGCCAGTGCCATCGACATCCGTCAGGCCGTTGCCGCCGAACGCCAGAAGGCCGAGGTGCTATTCGCGGTGCCCGTGCTTCAAAATCCGTGCCTGCTGAATGCCCCAGTCGCGCTTGGCCGAGGTTTCCCGCTTGTCGCCCTGTTTCTTGCCCTTGGCCACGCCCAGCTTCAGCTTCACCATGCCTTTGTCGTTGAAATACAGCTTGATCGGCACCAGCGTCATGCCTTCGCGCCCAACGGCGTTCCAAAGGCGGGACAGTTCCTTCTTGTTTACCAGCAGCTTGCGGCGGCGGCGTTCGTCATGCGGGAACAGCTTGGCCTGCATATACGGTGCGACATAGCTGTTGATCAGCCATAACTCCCCCCCCTCGACCGAGGCATAGCTTTCGGCGATGTTGCTGCCGCCCTGCCGCAGCGATTTCACCTCGGACCCGAACAGCATGATGCCAGCCTCCAGATCGCTTTCGATAAAGTAATCGAACCTGGCGCGGCGGTTTTCGGCGATAAGTTTCGAATTGGGATCGGATTTTTCTACCATGACCCGCCCGAGATAGGCGAGAGGGCGGCAAAAGTCCAGATGACGGGGCGGGATGTTTGCGGCATGCAGCATCCCGCCCGGCGGTCACGCGCCAAGGCGGTCGGCGCGACGCTGCAGAAAAGCGCGGGCAGTGGCGGCATCCAGCCGCGGGAAAAAGCTGTTGTCGGGATAGCGCCCGGCCCCGTCTATGACCGAGGGGCAATGCAACAGCACGCCCGAATTGGCAAAGATCACCTCCTCATCGGCAAACAGCGGCGTGATGACCTCGATTTCAGCCTGGGGAAAGCTGTGGCGGATGGTGTCGCCGGTCAGGGCGATAGCGGGCACCAGCAGATAGGGCGCGGTGTGATCATGGACCGTGTCGATCAGCACATGCTGGCCGGGCACCAGCCAAAGATCGCTGCAGGCATCGTACAGCCCACCGGGCAGATGGATCAGCGACGTCTCCGCCGCCGGCTGCAACTTGCGCCGGTCAAGCGCGTGGATGCGGGCCAACCCGCCATCCAGCGTCTGCAACCGGTCGCCGATCTGCAGGGCCTCGGCGGCGATCCAGCCACATTCCCCCTCGATCATCGTGCCCGCCACAATCCCGCCCAAAATCGGGGCCGGAACCACAGGGGCCGCGCGCGGTGCAACCCGGGTGAAGGCGGTCTTCAATTTGGTAATGTCCTGCATAAACATGGGCTTATTCCTTTGATTAAGAGGTGTGGCGGCCGATCTGGCCATGGGTCCAATTCACACCCGAATTTCGCCATTTTTTCGACTTGCGCGTGACAAGGTTGCGGCATTGTTTCGATTTGGTTTACAGTATCTCGCAATACGATCGCTAATTGGCTGAATGATCGACGTATTAGTATTTCATTAAACAACAATTCATTGGTCAACGAGCTGCCTCAAGCGATTCGCATCACATTATGGATTTTAATACCTGAGGCCGTCGCAATGATGGCAAAGTGAGTCGCGATGGGGCATCGGACGCAAACCGTGCCGTCTGGCGCAGATAGACACCCGAAGCCCGACTTGGCATTGGGGAAGTAAACTAATTTCGAAAATTTTTCATAAAAACAGATGGATAGGTAGAAATTCGGGTTAGGTCAGCACGCTGATCCACCCGTGAACAATATCCAAATGCACGCCCAGGTTGCAAAACATCCATATTGCAATCCAGGGACGCCGCCGATGTCAAATCCGCCGCTTGCTTTTCGTAAAAATTGGCTTCATTGATTGTGGCATCATAACGGCTAAAAAGTGACGGCAATCTGACGGATGGACCGCACATTTCAGGGAGACTGGACATGAAACACGCAACATTGCAGCGCAGCGCCGGGATTTTGCCGGGGCCCCATCAGACCGGGACCGAACGCGGCACAGACAAGGCCGATGTCTTCATCGGCACCAACTTTGCCGACCGTTTTGATGGCGCTCAGGGTGCCGATTACATCTCTGGCGGCAATGGCTCGGACGTGCTGGAGGGCGGCAGCGGCAAGGACACGCTGATCGGCGGCAACGGCGACGATATCCTGCGCGGTGGCAGCGGCGATGATACTTTCGTGTTCAATTCGGGTGCCGAGGCGGGCAATGCCAACCTGTACGACCGGATCACCGATTTCCAGACCGGCTCTGACAAGATCGACATGCGTGCCTTCATGGCCGGCGGTCAATTCAACGGGACTGCGCCCCTTGTGGCCGGGCAGGGGCCGCAGGTCACCTATGACAAGGCCAACGCCATGATGTACGGCGATGCGAACGGCGACGGCGTGGCGGATTTCCAGTTCTACCTGAACGGCGCGCCGACCGTCGTGGCGACCGACTTCCTGTTCTGACCGGATATGAGGGCCATGTTGGCCCATGACGCCAGCGCCGATCTTGGCCGGGGTGCCTTGATCCCCCGCCGCGTCACCCGGCTTTATCGCAACACCACCACTGCATGGCTCCGCCTTCAGTTGCCAAGCCGGCAAAACGGGCGCCAGCGGATGCTTGCCGTCACTTGCTCGTCTCCGCTACACTGGCTTTTAAGTATGGCTCGGATGCCCCTGGAACGCTGCTCTCTCATGAACTTGACAGTGCAAGTGGAGGGGACAACGGCTTGGACATGCGGAACAACTCGATCGGTCTCCGGATCGGGAATTTTGTTGCCGGCAGCGGGGGTGATTGTGTCGATGTTCGAAATTTGGCGCGACAGACCGTCGCCGGCTCCTTTTCCACTGCAAGCTACGGCGAAATCGGGAAATGGAATGTAATGTCGGCAGATGAGGGCAAGGCACCTGTGGGGGGCAACCTTTGCAGGTGTCAGTTCCGGCGGAACATCCGCCGGGGCGCCAACAGCACGACCCCGCACCCGACGATGATGGCCGCCCCGATCAAGGTGGCCGTATCGGGACGCTCGCCAAAGAACATGACGCCGAAGGCCATGGCAAAGACCAGCCTTGTATAGCGGAACGGGGTCACCACCCCTACCTCCCCCGACCGCATCGCCGTGGTCAGCGCGGCATAGGCGGAAATCCCAAAGCCCGAGGCCAGCAAGATCAGCACCACATCCCGCGCGTCTGGCAGACTCGCCCCACCGGTCACCGTCAGAATGATCACCCCCGACAGCGTCAGCATGATATACCCCGCCACCCCCAATTGCGCGTTGGACAGGCCCAGCGGTGCCGCCCGCGTGGCAAGGTCGCGCCCGGCAAAGCCCACCATCGCCACCAGCGCAAACAGCGACAGCGGCGAAAACCCCACCATCCCCGGGCGCAAGATCACCAGCACACCCAGAAATCCGATCAGAATCAGGGTCCAGCGCCCGGCCGTCACCCGCTCGCCAAAGATCAGCGCCGCACCCAGCACCACCACCAGCGGCGTGGCCTGCAAGATGGCCGATGCCGACGAAATCGGCGTCAGCGCAATTGCCAGCGAATAGAACAACCGCCCGACAATCTCGAATCCCGATCGCAGCGCCATGGTCCGGGTCAACGCCGCGCGAGGCAGGGGCGCATCCCCCGCCCGCAGCGCAACCAAGGCAAACACCGCAATCCCGATCACGCCTATCACGGCAATGGCCTGCCCGATCGCCATCGACGCAACGATCTGTTTCAAAAACGCATCCTCGACGGCGAACCCCGCCATCGACCCCGTCATGAACAAAGACCCGCGCAGATTAGCCGTCACGCCGAACCTCTCTGCGCTTTCATTCTGACTTAAATATCCCCGCCGGAGGCCGGCGTTTCCGCATGCAATCTGCTTACAGGATACCCGCCTGCCTACAGGATACCCGCCTACCTACAGGATACCCGCCTACTTACAGGATACCCGCAAACTCCATCGCTGCCTTGATCCGCGCCTTGGTGCCCTCGGTCAACCCGACCAAGGGCAGCCGGACATCGGTCGCGCAAAGCCCCAGCAACGACAGCCCATATTTCGCGCCAACCAGCCCCGGCTCGATGAAGATCGCCTCGTGCAGCGGCATCAACCGGTCCTGATACTCCAGCGCCTTGGCGTAGTCGCCGGCCAGCGTCGCCGCCTGAAACTCGGCGCACAGGCGCGGGGCGACGTTAGCCGTCACCGAAATGCAGCCGACCCCACCATGCGCGTTAAAGCCCAGCGCCGTGGCATCCTCGCCCGACAGCTGGATGAATTCCGCACCACACGTGGCGCGCTGCATCGACACGCGCTCGATCTTGCCGGTCGCATCCTTGACGCCGATGATCCGGGGCAACCGAGCCAGCAAGCCCATCGTCTCGGGCGACATATCGACCACCGACCGGCCGGGGATGTTATAGATGATGATCGGCAGGTTGCAGCAATCATGCAGCGCCGTGTAATGCGCGACCAGACCGGCCTGGGTCGGCTTGTTGTAATAAGGCGTCACGACCAGGGCTGCCGTCGCACCGACCTTTTCGGCGTGACGGATCAGGTCGATGCCCTCGGCGGTGTTGTTCGACCCGGCCCCGGCAATCACCGGCACACGACCGGCGGCCAGACGCAC
>JBBQGU010000066.1:0-13889 GCA_038323315.1 Rhodobacterales bacterium
CGCCCGATGATCCAGCCCGGCACATTCTCGGGCACCGTCGCCGTGATCTTGTCCTGAAACGACGCATAGACCTTGGCCGAGCGGGATTGGTCCACCATCGCCACCGAATTGGTCAGGCTGGCCTTGTCATAGACAAAGAACGCCACCGCGATCAGCACCACGCCCCTTGCGACCCCGAACAAGAACCCCAACGCCTGATCCAGGCCGCCCAGCGCCGACCTTTGCACGACCGACGAGAACAGCGGCGTGAACAAAGACGCCAGGATCAGCCCGACCGCAAACACCCCGGCAAAGGCCGCCACGATCGACAACTCGCAATTGTCGGCAATGAAGGTGTTCAGAACCGGCACTTCCTTGATCAACGGCTGGACCGTGGCCGCAAAGACAAAGGCCAGCACCGCCGCGCCGACCCAACCCGCAATCGCCATCGCCTCGCGCACAAAGCCACGCGAATAGGCCAGAATGGCGGACAGCACGATCACCCCCGCCGAAACTCCGTCGATCACCGTAAAGCCGTCCATCACCCCACCTTTGTCAGCCTGCGCCGAACATATCGCCCACAAACGCCGTCAGGTCGGGCATCTGACGCACCCGCATGCCTGTATCCTGCCCCAGCTTGGACCGGGTCGGCGCAATCGCCTGCGTAAAACCAAGTTTCGAGGCTTCTTTCAACCTGTTTTCGGTCTGCCCGACCGGACGCAGGGCACCCGACAGGGATATCTCACCGAATAGCACCATATCTGGCGGAATTGCCACATCTTCCCGCGCCGACAGGATCGCACCCGCAATCGCAAGGTCTGCCGCAGGCTCGTTGACCCGCATCCCCCCCGCGACGTTCAGGAACACGTCCAAGCCCGCATAGGTAATCCCGCACCGCGCCTCCAGCACCGCCAGAATCGTGCTCAGCCGCCCGCCATCAATCCCCACCACCGTCCGCCGTGGCGTGCCCAAGGTCGAGGGTGCCACAAAGGCCTGAATCTCGGTCAGAACCGGCCGCGTCCCCTCGATCCCTGCGAACACCGCCGACCCGGCCGTGGCCTTTTCCCGGTCCGACAGGAACAGGGCCGAGGGGTTGGTGACCTCGGCCAGCCCGTCCCCGGTCATCTCGAACACGCCAATTTCATCCGCCGGGCCAAAGCGGTTCTTGACCGCCCTTAAAATGCGGAATTGATGCCCGCGCTCACCCTCGAAATACAGCACGGTATCGACCATGTGTTCAACGACGCGGGGCCCCGCAATCTGCCCTTCCTTGGTCACATGGCCCACCAGAATGACCGACACCCCCCGCCGCTTGGCGAATGTCACCAGTTCATGCGACGCAGCCCTGACTTGCGACACCGACCCCGGCGCGCTGTCGACAGTATCCAGCCACATCGTCTGAATGGAATCGATCACGACCAGCCCCGGCCTGTGGGTGTCCAGCGTCGTCAGGATATCGCGCAGGTTCGTCTCGGCCCCCAAGGCGACCCTGGCATCCGACAACCCCAACCGTTGCGCGCGCATCTGCACCTGTGCCGCAGCCTCCTCGCCCGAGATGTACATGCACGCCAACCCCTTGCGCGCAAACGCCGCCGTGGCCTGCAACAACAGCGTCGACTTGCCTATGCCGGGATCACCGCCGACCAGAATGGCCGAGGCTGGCACCAAACCGCCCCCCAGCACCCGGTCCAACTCGTTAATCCCGCTGGACGCACGCGGCGGCGCGGCCTCTTGCGTGGCCAGATCGGTCAAAGGGATGCTTTTGCCCTTGCCCCCCATCGCCTTTGGCCCCGCCGACAACGGAACCTCTTCGACAATGGTGTTCCAGGCGGCACAGGCCTCGCACCGTCCGATCCATTTGGAATGGGCGGCGCCACAGGCCGTGCAGGTAAAGCTCGATGATGATTTTGCCATGGCGCTTTGTGCCCATATTCCCGCGCCACGGCAAGCCAAGGATGATGACCCGGACCGCGCCCCAAACCCCCGGGTGACAGGTTGGGGCGGCCATCCCAACCTTGTCAAATTCAAGAGGACTGCCGCCATCCATTGTCCCAAAGCCCGTCCAGGCGACCTCCCACGCGTGGGCGCCTGCCCAGCCTCACACCCTTTTCCGCAGGCTCGACAGCAGGACCGAGGCGAGGATACAGCCCGAGAACAGATATAACCCCCAGGCCACCTCGATCGTGGCATGGCCGACGCCTTTTCCAATCACGATATACAGCGCCAGCAAAAACACATCCGCCATGGCCAGCTTTCCCAATATCTGGAGCACGGGCAAAACGCGGGAATCCAGCAAATTCCAGTCCAGCAAAGCGATGCCGATGGTTTTCAAAAACGGCGCAAAGATTGCCAGAAATGTGACCAGCAAGGCCAGCGCGGCATCCGTGCCCCACAACGACTGCAACCCCGAAATGACCGAGATTTCATTCATCCCAAACCACGGCAGGATCGCCGCGCGCATCAAAGGCGCGAACCAGGCAATCGGGAACAGGATCAGCAGGGCGAGGTTGGCGTATTTCACCCCCTCACTTAGGGGTGGCTGACCGGACAGGTCAAGAGGTCGGTACTGGCTAGCGGATGGCGGCGATTGGGCCCTCGGCGCGGCCATGGATGAACTGTTGCAGGTAGGGGTCTGCCGCGGCGTCCATGTCCCCGATCGGCCCGGTCCAGCGGATCAACCCGTCATGCAGCATCGCCACCCGGTCTGCAATGGCGCGGACGGATGACATGTCGTGGGTGATCGTCATGGCAGTCACCCCCATCTCGACCACAATCTCGCGGATCAGGGCATTGATGACGCCGGACATGATCGGGTCAAGTCCGGTGGTCGGCTCGTCAAAAAAGATGATCTCAGGCTCTGCCGCAATCGCCCGGGCAAGGCCGACACGCTTTTGCATGCCGCCCGACAGTTCGGCAGGGAACAGGTCGGCCTTATCGGCTGTCAGGCCGACGCGGCGCAGTTTTTCCAGCGCGATGACCCGCGCCTGATCCGGGGGCAGGGGCGACTTGCCGCGCATCAGGCGGAAGGCGACATTCTCCCACACCCGCATCGAGTCGAACAATGCGCCACCCTGAAACAGCATTCCGAACCGGGCGAGAAAGCCGTCACGTTCCGTCTTTGTCACGTCCACGCCGTCGAGCGTGATCGTGCCTGCATCCGGGTTGACAAGACCCAGCACCGATTTCAGTAATACCGACTTTCCGGTGCCTGACCCGCCGATGATGACCATGCTCTCGCCCTTGGGAATGGTCAGGTTGACGCCGCGCAGCACGCGGTTTGTACCAAAGGTTTTGTAAACATCGGTCAGGGTGATCATGATGTGAAAAACAACCCGGTCAGTGCGTAATTGGCTGCCAGAATGGCGACGGATGCCGCGACCACGGCAGATTTCGTCGCAGCCCCCACGCCCTGCGCGCCACGCCCCGAGTTCAGCCCATAGTAGCAGCCCATCAGCGCCACGATAAAGCCGAACACCGCGCCCTTGACCAGACCCGACCCGACATCCCAGACCTCCAGAAAGTCGGTGGTGTTTTTCAGATAGGTGGCAGAGTTGAAGTCCAATGTGCTGATCCCGACCAGCCAGCCGCCCGCAATGCCGATGCTGTCCCCGACAGCGACCAGCACTGGCACCGACAGTGTCGCGGCCAGGACACGTGGAACGGTCAGATACTTCATGGGGTTGGTGGACAGTGTCACCAGGGCGTCGACCTGTTCGGTGACCTTCATGGTGCCGATCTCGGCTGCAATCGACGAGGCGACGCGGGCAGCGACCATCAGGCCGCCCAGCACTGGCCCCAGTTCACGCGCCATGCCGATGGCGACGATCTGCGGCACGACAGCCTCGGCATTGAAACGCGAGCCGCCGGAGAAGATTTGCAAGGCCAGCGCGCCGCCGGTGAACAGGGCGGTCATGCCGACCACGGGCAGCGAGAACCAGCCGATCTGTAACAGGGCGTGGCCAAACTCGCGCGCATAGAACGGCGGGGTGACCAGATGGCGCAAAGTTTGCAGGGCAAAGATCGTGATTCGGCCAAGGGCGGCGAGCAGGGCCAGCACCGGGCGGCCCAAAGCGGCAAGAAAACGAGCAATCACGGGCGCGACTCCAGATAGCGGCGTTTCAGGCGGGTGCCGAGGCCGGTCAGAATCTCATACCCGATGGTTGCGGCAGAGTCCGCCAGCTGATCCACGGATTGTTGCGGACCGATCAGGGTCAGCGCCTCGGGCACTGCCGCAAGGTGCGTCACATCGACGGTGATCATGTCCATCGAGATGCGGCCTACAATGGGGCAGGGGTCCTCGCCCGCCCAAAGCAGGGCGGTGTTGGACAGGGTGCGCAGGAAACCATCGGCATAGCCGCCTTGAACGGTGGCGATCAGCGAGGGTTTTTCGGCAATCCAGGTGCAGGAATATCCGACAGGCTCGCCCGCCGCGACCAGCCGGGTCTGGATCACAGGCAGTTGCAGGGTCACGACGCGGGCGGCCCCCTCATACGGACGGCCGCCGAACAGGCCGATGCCGGGGCGGGTCAGGTCGAAATGGTAGGCAGGACCGAGCAGGATGCCGCCCGTGGCCGCAAGCGAGCGAGGCAGGCCGGTGCCGTCGGTCATGGCGTGAAAATTGGCCAGTTGCAGGGTGTTCAGCCCATGGTCCGGGTCATCGGCGCAGGCCAGATGCGACATCAGCAGTTCCGGTCCGGCGTCCAGGATGAAGGGGGCCAGGGCCTCCCATTCCTGTTCCTCCATCCCCAGCCGGTTCATGCCGGTATCCAGTTGCACGCCAAACGGCAGGCCGGGCAGGGCCTCCAGATGCCGGGTCACCTGATCCAGCGAGTTCAGCATGGGCGTCAGGTCCGCGTCCCGGATCATGGCGGTATCGCCTGGCATATGGCCGGACAGGATGTTGATCTGAGGGCCAGAGCCAAGAGCGCTGCGCGCCTCGCCCCCCTCTTCGGCGGTGGCGACGAAAAAACGGCGGGCACCGGCGCGGGCGAGGCATTGCACGACCGGGTCAAGGCCAAGACCGTAAGCGGCCGCCTTGACCACGGCAGCCGTCTGCACGCCCGACGCCGAAGCTCGGTCCAAAGCGCGCCAGTTGATGGCGATCGCGTCCAGGTCGATGGAGAGGATGGGTGAAGCCATGCTGGCGGTTTTGACAGCGATGCGCGCGGGGTCAAGGGGCAATCTTGAGAACGGGGGCGGTCGGCAAGGGCTTCGAGCCCCTGCCGACCGCTTTGGCATGCGATTGCCAAGGTTGGTTGGGTCTGCCCGCGTCATGATGGTTTGGTGCAGTGCTTAAAAAAGGCTGCGGCGGGGAGATTTGATCTGATCGGTGTGAGGAAGAAGACAAGTTCGGCGTTTTCAGATTTTGTGCAAGATCCGCTTATGGCGTGATGGCCACAAATTCAGATCTTCTGAAAAGTCTGCGGACGCGGTTTGATGTCGCGCGGGAAGATGAGGAACGTTTTGCTATATTCTATCAGCTAGAATGACAGTGTGGATGCAGTTTGTGCCGGCCGGAGCCTCCGGCGGGAGTATTTGGGTCAGTGTGAATGCGGCGGGAATTGGCGCGGCGCAAAATCGGCCAAGTGTCGCGGGTGGGCGAGACCTGCGGTGGATCAATTTGGCAGCGACAGGCTTGCCTTGGCACCGGGCGTGACATCGACGTAACGTTGAAAGACTTGCGATGGGCCCCGGAGCTAATGGCCCAACGCGCGATCGAGATGGGTATAGCCGCCGTCGACGAACAGCCATTGGCCGGTCGTGTGGGCCGACCGGGGCGAGAGGGCAAAGACGACCATCGCCGCAATCTCGCGGTCCGTTGTCATGCGGTGGCCGAGCGGGATGCGATCATTTATGGTTTGCAACTGGGCGTCGGGGACGGGGAAAGATTGCAGCCAGGCGGCGTACATGGGGGTCATCACCTCGGCCGGAATGACGGCGTTGACGCGGACACCCCAGGGGGCAAGGGCTGCGGCCCATTCGCGGGTCAGGCCAAGCTGGGCGGCCTTGGCGGCGACATAGGCCGAGGTCTGGCCCTGCCCCGTGATGGCGGTTTTGGAGGAGATGTTGACGACGGCGCCGGTGCTGGCCTTGATGTCGTCCTGCAAGTGGTGCAGCAGGCTGTAATAATGCATCAGGTTCTGGTCGAGCGACGTGCGGAAGGCTGAGGGGCCCGCATCAAGGCCGACGCCGTCGTTGCGGCCGGCGTTGTTGACGAGGCCGTAAACCTGGCCCCATGTCGCGCGGGTTTCGGATGTCGCGCGGGCGCAATCCTTGTCTTGCGACAGGTCGGCCTGGATCCAGCCTGCTTGCGGTGACAGGGCTTTCAGGCGGGTCAGGAAATCGGGGTCGGGCGGGCGGCGGGCCAGGATGACCGGGATCGCGCCCTCTTCGGCCAAGGTCAGGGATATCGCGGCACCGATTCCCGAGCCGCCGCCGGTCACGACGATGACTTTGTCTTGCAGGGCGAGGTCCATGGTTTCCTCCGGTCAGGTCTACGGTAAGATGACGTGAGGCTGGGGGTTTGCCAAGGGGGGCATTGAAAGGTCGATCGTGGCGGCGTTTGTGAGTTTGCTTGACCGGGGTGGCTGCAAGTTGATCTGTGGGCGGGGTGAGAGGTGTTCGGGGTTGATGAGGGCAATGGACGGGTTTGGGGGGCGCCCACGCGTGGGATGGGGTCTTAGCTATTGAAAAGTATGGTTTCAGAAATGAACAAGAAATGACTGGATTGAGGGCGCGTCGGAGGGTGGTCTTGCGCCTGCGAAACCGGGGGTGCGGCGGCCAGCAGTGCGGCGGCTTCGGGCGTAAAGCGGGGGTCTGGGTGCCGCAGGTCGGGGTTCGGGGCCGTCGTGCAGCCCGGTCATCCTGCCGCAGCGGAGGGTGGCCCGCGTGACCGCTCAACCCATCCTCTGCACCCCGGATCTTGCCGCTGGCCCCGGCCGTGTGACCGGCTTGCCCACCCACAGCGCCAACTTGACCCCGCGCAGCGCGGGCAGACGATGCCCGCACAGTCCCGGCGACGGCGTGAGAGCCTTTGATCGTGCTACCGGGTTTGGTTGCGGTACTGCAAGGCTCAGGCAGGGCAAGCGCCTGGGCCGGACTGCGACGACGGAGGGGGTTCGGGTGCGCTCGCTGGACGAGGGCGTCGGACGTGGTCTGGCCCCCACGCCGGGGCACCAAGGTCTGGAGGCGTCCGGCCACTTTCCGACCATCCAGGCCTTGACCCGCGAAGGCCGCGCCACCGTCGTCCTCGCCGCGGGTGCTACGGGTTTGGGGAATTTGGGGGGGTTGGTATGAGTACGGTGGCGCGTCGAGGTCGGTCCGGGATGGATCGGCGCAGACCCGCGCGAAGTGTTCACGCGCGGGCGCTTTGGAAATCAACGGAATCGCAAGCGTCTGTTAATTTTTGTCCGTCGGATGTTAGGGGGTGTGGGTCTTGCCCGATTCGGGTGGTGGGATTTTCAGGCAAGTTCGCCGCAACCGCCGCGCTCCAGCCCATCATTTCTGCTTCCTTCCTTCTCGCACAACCTGTGTCGAGATGAACTTGCGATGCACTTACGAAGCAGCAGAGGCTAAAGACGATGCTTAGGGTGCGTGGAGATCAAAGTGGCAAAGTAAGGGTGGCTCGGCGAGGATGGTGGGTTTTACCCACCCTACGCTCGCTTGGCCGGGGTGTCCTCGTCCCCCGCCGGGTTACTCGACTGTACCACAACACCACGGCCGAATGGCTGCGCCTGCGCTGGACCGAGGGCGGTGAAGCGCGGGAGTTGGTCACCACGCCGGGGCACAGTTTTCTGGACGCCTCCGGCCATTTCCTGACCATCGAGGCCCTGACCCGCGAAGGCCGTGCCACCGTCGTCCTTGCCTCGGGGGGGTTGACCGAAGGAGTTGCGGGACGCCTTCATCAGGGGGCGCAGATTGGAGCGGGGCTGCGTGGGGCAAGCCAACTGGCGCCCGGCCAGATCATTTGGATATTTGGGTCAAAGTGAAGGGGCAGAGGGGTCAGTAGCCCGGTTCGCGGTCTGCTTGCCAAGCGCGGGCGAGGTTGGAGAAGCGGGTGAAGCGGCCCTCGAAGGCCAGTTCGACGGTGCCGATGGGGCCGTGGCGCTGTTTGCCGATGATGACCTCGGCCTTGCCGTGGACCTGTTCCATCAGGGCTTGCCACGCGGCCATCTTTTCCAACTCGTGGTCGCCGGGCTTTTCGCGTTCCTTGTAGTATTCGTCGCGGTAAACGAACATGACGACGTCGGCGTCCTGCTCGATCGAGCCGGATTCGCGCAGGTCGCTGAGTTGCGGGCGTTTGTCGTCGCGGCTTTCGACCTGGCGGGACAGCTGCGACAGGGCGATGACGGGGATGTTCAACTCTTTGGCGATGGCCTTCAGGGCTTGGGTGATTTCGGACACCTCTTGCACACGGTTTTCCTTGGAGGTGCCCTTGAGGAGTTGCAAGTAGTCGATGATCAGCACGTCGAGCCCTTGCGTGCGTTTGAGGCGGCGGGCGCGGGCTGCAACCTGGGAGATCGGCAAGGCGGGGGTGTCGTCGATATAGAGGGGGCAGGATTCCAGGGCCTTGGCAGCCTCGACGAAGCGGCGGAATTCCTGTTCGGTCATGTCGCCGCGGCGGATCTGTTCGGAAGGCACTTCGGACGCCTCGGACAGGATGCGGGCGGCAAGCTGTTCGGCGGACATTTCGAGCGAGAAGAAGCCGACGACGCCGCCTTCGACGGCACCTTCGATGCCTTCATGAGTCAGACCGCGCTTGTAAGCTTTGGCGATGTTGAAGGCGATGTTGGTGGCGAGGGCGGTTTTGCCCATCGACGGGCGGCCGGCCAGGATGAGGAGATCGGAGGGTTGGAGGCCGCCGAGTTTCTTATCGAGGTCAATCAGACCAGTCGAGATGCCAGCCAGCCCGCCGTCGCGTTGATAGGCGGCGTTGGCCATGTTCACGGCGTCGGTCACCGCTTTGAGAAAGCTTTGAAATCCGCGCTCTGCGACGCCTTGTTCACCCAGTTTGTACAGATGCTGTTCGGCCTCGATGATCTGGTCACGCGGCTCGCTGTCGACCTCGACCTTCTGGGCCTTGGCGGAGATGTCGCGGCCAAGGCCGATCAGGGCGCGGCGGACCGCGAGGTCGTAGATCATCTGGGCGTAGTCGCGGGCGGCATAGGCCGAGATCGCGGCACCGGCCAGACGGACCAGATAGGCGGGGCCGCCAAGCTCCTTGAGCCCTGCGTCATCCTCGAAAAAGGGTTTCATGGTGACGGGGCTGGCGAGAGCGTTCTTCTGGATGCGGGCGGCGGCGCGTTCGAAGATGCGCTGATGGACGGGGTCGAAGAAATGCTCGGGGCGGACCAGCGAGGCGATCCGGTCGTAGACCTCGTTATTGGTCAGGATCGCGCCCAGAAGTTGTTGTTCCGCCTCGATATTATGGGGCAGGGCGTCGGTGTCGCCTGCGGTGGCGGGCAGCATGGGCCGCATGGTCGCCAGTTCGTTCATGACTTTGTCCCCTGTCGCGCCCGGATCGATGGCTTGAACGCCTTTTGGCCGGGCCAGTTCCGTCTTCAATGGCCCCAAATGCGCAGCCGTGCAACAGGGGAACAAGTTCGGTATAGGTCTGTGGACAAGGCTGGAGGTGGGGCGCGAACTGCTCGGAGACTACCACATCTGGGGGTGAGTTTCAAAGTGTTCTACAAGGCACGCGATTCGGACGGGGGGTTGTCCCCAGCCGGGGCGAGAGGCAATTGACCTTTTCATTCAGGTTATTGGCGCGGATTTTGCTGCGACGGCATTCAGGTCTGGAATGCAACGTCACAGCACGAAATCTGTTGTGGCGAGGGTTCTGGTGCCGAACACTTCGATCTGGAAATCCATCAGGGCATCGCCGTTCAGATCGGCCGAAACCAGCAAATTGCCCGGCACCCGGAAATAGCTGAACGAGGCGGTGCCGTTGCCCGTGAAGGGGCCGGTGCCGACGAAATCGAATATTGTGGGCGCAAAGCCGGACAGGTCGATCAGATCATCGCCACGGCGGAAATCCATGATCTGGTCGGATATCTGGCCGGTGTCGCTGTCGCCGGGGGCGTTGAACAGAAAGACGTCCTTGCCCGCGCCGCCGTGCAGCAGATCAGCTTCTCCGCCGCCGAGGATCGTGTCATCGCCCAAGCCGCCATAGATCGAATCAAATCCGAGGCTGCCGTTGATACTGTCATCGCCGAGGCCGCCGCGGACAAGGTCGTTGCCCCAGCTGGATGCAATTTCATCATCGCCGCCTTCGCCACGGATCGTGTCGCTGCCGATCCCGGCGCTGACATCCTCGCCAAGCGCGCCGCCGAGAAACAGATTGCTGCCGTCGTCCAGTTGGATTTCGCCCAAGATCGTGCCCACGCGGTTGTCGACCGTATCGTTGCCGTCGCCCAGATTGATGACGCCGAGGATCAGGCCGGTATTTATCAGACGCAGCGTGCCATTGCAGAGGATGGCGGTGTCGATGGTTGAGGTGGGCTGAACCTCGATGCTGCCGCTGTTGTTGATGCGGCTGGTCACTGACAGCTCACTGGACGTCAGGCTGATCGCGGTCGACCGGCCGCTGATCAGGCCCGAATTCTGCAGGGTCAGACCTGCTTCGGCGCAATTGATGACGCTGGACAATGTGGAGACGATATCGCCCGAGTTGGTGATGGAGGTGGTCGTTGTCGTGGTGTTGGCGATGTCGATCGATATTACCAAAGATTCGGTCGTCATCAGGCCGCGGTTCATCAGCGAGAAATCGGCATCGCCATTGATGCAAAAGGACAGGGCGTTGATCAAGCCGTCATTGACCACAAAGGCACCGCCCCCTGTGATGTTTATGCTGGTGCCGGGGGTGATCAGGGCGCCATTGTTGGTGACCACACCAACGTCAAGGACACCGGTCAGGCTCTGCGTGATGGTGGTGGGCGTATTGATAATGAATGACATGGGGCAAAGGTCCTTAAATGGGATGTTCGGCGGCGCCGGGACTTTGTCGATAAATTGAATTCAGGCTAACATGTCTGGATCGGTCGCAAAGTGAAATCTTGGGGCTGGTCAGGGGCCGATCAGACGCGTCAATCAGGAACGGGCGGCTTGCCAGGCGCGGGGGTCTTGCAAGAAGGTCTCGACCTCGGTCAGGGTGGCGGCGTCGAAGGCGGCTTGGGCGCGCGCCTCGGCCAGAACATCCCACCATGTGCACAGATGGTGCAGGGCGATGCCGTGGTCGGCCAGTTTCTGCGGGGTTTCGGGAAAAATGCCGTAGTAGAAGATCACTGCGGTATGGGCGCAGACCGCCCCGGTTTCGCGGATCGCATCGACGAAGGACAGCTTCGAGCCGCCATCGGTCGTCAGATCCTCGACCAGCAGCACGCGTTGGCCGGGCGTCATCACCCCCTCGATCCGCGCGTTGCGGCCATAGCCTTTGGGTTTCTTGCGGACATAGGTCATCGGCAGGGCCAGACGTTCGGCGACGAGGGCGGCAAAGGGGATGCCTGCGGTTTCGCCGCCTGCGATGTTGTCAAACGCCTCGAACCCCGCATTGCGCATGACGGTCACGCAGAGGAAATCCATCAGGGTGGCTCGGATGCGGGGGTAGGATATCAGCTTGCGGCAGTCGATATAGGTGGGCGAGGGCAGGCCGGAGGCGAGGGTGAACGGGGTTTCGGCATTGAAATGTACGGCCGTGATCTCCAGCAGCGCACGTGCGGTCAGGCGGGCGATTTCGGCGGCGGGGGGATAGGCGGTCGGGATCATTGGACGCTCCAATACACGGGAAAGCCGGGGTCGAAGACGGTGACGGGGCCAGCCTCGGTCATGATCTTGTCGGGAAAGTTTTGCGGGGCTTCGTGTTTGGTCAGGGTCAGTGTGCCTGAGTTCAGGGGCAGACCATAGAAGGCGGCACCGTGCAGCGCGGTGAAGGCTTCCAGACGGTTCAACGCGCCGTCTTCGTCAAAGACATGGGCCAGCAGCGGCAGGGTGTTGGTGGCGGTAAAGCATCCGGCACAGCCGCAGGCATGTTCTTTCGACGCGTCAACATGCGGGGCACTGTCGGTGCCGAGGAAGAAGCGCTGTTCGCCGGACACGGCGGCGGCGCGCAAAGCAAGGCGGTGTTTTTCGCGCTTTGCCACCGGCAGGCAGTAGTAGTGGGGCCGGATGCCGCCGGCGAGGATGTGGTTGCGGTTCAGGATCAGGTGGTGCGTCGTGATGGTGGCCGCGAGGTCATCACCGGCAGAGCGGGCATAGGCCACGGCATCCAAAGTGGTGATGTGTTCCATCACCACGCGCAGGCCGGGGACACGGGCGCGCAGCGGGATCAGGATCTGGTCGATGAACACGGCTTCGCGGTCGAATATATCGACGCTGGGGTCGGTTACCTCGCCATGCAGGCACAAGGGCAGGCCGATTTCGGCCATCTTTTCCAGCACGGCCTGAACCTTGGTGAAATCCCTGACGCCGGAATGGGAGTTGGTGGTGGCCCCGGCGGGGTACAGTTTCACGGATTTCACAAGGCCGGAGGCGGCGGCGGCGGCGACGTCGGCGGGGTCGGTACCCTCGGTCAGGTACAGGGTCATCAGGGGTTCAAAGGTCGCCCCTTTGGGCAGGGCGGCCAGGATGCGGGCGTGATAGGCGCGGGCATCTTGCAGCGTCACCACGGGCGGCACGAGGTTGGGCATGATCACCGCGCGGGCGAAATGGCGGGTGGTTTCGGGCAGGACGCCCGCCAGCATCGCGCCGTCGCGCAGGTGCAGGTGCATGTCGTCGGGGCGTCGTATGGTGAATTGGGTCATGCGATTGCCCCTAGCGCAAAGCGCTTGGCCGTTCCAGTGGAAAGGGCCGCGGTGGGTCTGGTCTGGCGGCATTTTCCGGCGCATTATGGCGCGAAACGGGGGGGCGAGGTGATGCGGATATGGGTGGTTCTGGCGGTGCTGTGGGCAGGTCCGGTCTGGGCGCAGGATGTGGATTGCGCCGATGCGCAATCGCAGATGGCGATGACCTGGTGCGCCGAGCAGGATTGGAACGCGGCGGACGCCGATCTGAACCGGGCCTATCAGGATGCCATGGCCTATCTGAAGCAGATCGACGTCAGTTTGGCCAAAGCCGATCGCGGCGGGGTTGATTTCCTGCGGCAGGCGCAGCGCGACTGGATCGGCTACCGCGACAATGCCTGTGCCGCCGAGGCTTTTCCGATGCAGGGCGGGTCAGCCGAGCCGATGGTGATCTATGGCTGCCGGGCGCGCCTGACGCGCGAGCGGACCGAGGGTTTGAGCTATATCTCTGACTACGGCAATTAGTCCGACGGATCAGGCGGGCTTGGTTTGATCGGTCAACTCGGCCAACCGCTTGCGGAAGCGTTGGATTTTCAGGCGGTTGACGACATTGGTGCACAGGGCCAGGGCGCGGGCGCGGTGGCCGTCCTGTTCGACATCCTGCAGCAGGTATTTCAGATAGGCCGCGTCGTCGCGCCGCTTGCGCCAAAGCCTGGCAAAGCTGGTGGCATCAAGCTTGCCCTCGGCCGCCTGGATCACCACGTCGGTCAGGATGCCCAGACGCGCCAGCACGTTTTCCAGGTTGCCCCCGGCATAGCGGGCGCGCAGTGCCGTGGCATAAGGGGCGCGGAACAGCGCGGCGTGCATCGCGTCAGGCTTTTGGCGCGGGTCAAAGATCAACGACAGTTGGGCACAACCATCGACCATGTCCGGCGCATAGCCGTAGCGCGACGTGAAATCCAGCTTGCGCGCTGCGGTAAAGCGGTCATCCCAGCCCGCAACCGCAGGGTCCGGCGTTGCCACCGGGTTCAGTGCCAGCACGCGCGACCCGGGTGCCGCGACGGAAAAGGCGCAGGCGGCATAGGCCGAGGGTCCGGCGCCATAGAACAGGATCTGGTCGAAATCCTCGAAAAA
>JBBQGU010000067.1:0-13746 GCA_038323315.1 Rhodobacterales bacterium
GGTGGGCGAAGACCCCGCGTCGCAGGTTTATGTGCGCAACAAGCATGCGTCGACCATCGAGGTCGGGATGGCGTCGTTCGAACATCGGCTGGCGGTCGATACATCCGAGGCGGATTTGCTGGATCTGGTGCGTCTGCTGAACGCCGACCCGTCGGTGCATGGCATTCTGGTGCAACTGCCCTTGCCCGGTCATCTGAACGCGGACCTGATCATCGGGGCGATTGATCCGGCCAAGGATGTGGACGGGTTCCATATCTCCAACGTCGGGCTGTTGGGGACGGGGCAGAAGTCGATGGTGCCCTGCACGCCTTTGGGCTGCCTGATGATGCTGCGGGACCATCATGGATCACTGGCCGGAATGAACGCCGTGGTGGTGGGGCGGTCGAACATCGTTGGCAAACCGATGGCGCAACTGTTGCTGGGCGACAGTTGTACGGTGACGATTGCGCATTCGCGGACCCGTGATCTGGCGGCGGTGTGCCGGGGGGCGGATATCCTTGTGGCGGCGGTGGGTCGGCCCGAGATGATCACGGGCGAGTTCGTGAAACCGGGCGCTACGGTCATTGACGTGGGCATCAACCGGGTCGAGCGGGATGGCAAGGCCCGGCTGGTCGGTGACGTCCATTACGCCTCGGCCGCTGCGGTGGCGGGGGCGATCACGCCGGTACCGGGGGGTGTCGGGCCGATGACCATCGCCTGCCTGCTGGCCAATACGCTGACGGCGTGCTGCCGTGCCAATGGCCTGCCCGAACCGGTGGGCCTGACCGCTTAATCGGTAATTTCCGCCATATGATCGTCCTGCAGCTGGTCATCAAGCCGGGCGCAGCTTGTCTCCATGCAGTTCGTCATGCCTGAAGCAATCATCGCATCGCGCGCGGCGGCATCGGGTGCAAGCATCCGCATCGTCATCAGCGTGCCCCCTGCCATCCTTCTGAAATTCGGTGATCACGTGGGTGTCGGGGGTCCGGTCGTGCCGGAACATTCGTTCGATGCCGGGTCGGTATGGGCGCGTTAAACTTGTTTGGGGGTGCCTTTGAAATGGCGGATGACGCGGATTTCGGTGGCACCGATCAGGTCGAGGGTCAGAGTTTGATCAATGTCAGTCTCCTTGCGCGCGCTTGTAATTGGCCGCTAGGAAGGCACGCAGGCGCGCAATGACGGCGTTTGCGCCTGTCATGGCGGCACCCCTTCGTTCAGTGCGTCGAGCAGGCGGTAGCATCCGGACAGGCTGTCGCTCATGCCCGAAGTGGCAAGATCGGCGGCGGCTTGGGCATCGGGCAGGGTCATGGTCATCGTCATGTTGGTGCCGCCTTGTCCGTCATCGGCAAAGCGCGTCTCGATCAGGTTTTCAGGCTGGGGCTCGGGCAGGTGCATCACCTCGACATGAACGATGCGGTGCGGCGGTTCGAGCAGTTTGAAGCTGCCGGTCTGAGAGAAACCCGAACCATCAGGCCAACTCCACCGGTAGTGGATTGCGCCACCTTCGCGGGCATCGATTTCGCAGACCGACAGCGTGGTTCCACCCTCGCCACACATCCAGCGCCGCACGAGGTTCGGGTCGATATGAGCCTGATACACGCGGGCGGGGGACGCTGCGAAGTGGCGGCGGATTACGATGGTGGTGGGTGAAGCGCGTTCGACGGAGAGGGTCATGGCTGGGGCTCATGTGTTGGGGTTTCATCGAGAAGGGCGTCGAGGCGGCAGTAATTGGCATCAAGCGTGCGGCGCAGGTTGGAAAGCCAGTCTTCCATTCGAGCCAGGCCCTGTGGTGACAGGCTGCAAGGCCGGCGTTGACCGTCGATCCTTTTGACGATCATTCCGGCATTCTCCAGCACCTTGAGGTGCTGAGAGATGGCGGGTTGCGACATGGCAAAGGGCTTGGCCAGATCGCTGACGGTCGCCTCGCCCAGGGCCAACCGGGTCAGGATGGCGCGTCGGGTCGGGTCGGACAATGCGAGGAAGCTGGTGTCAAGCATATAGGTGAATCCTTATATAAGGAAATTGTTATATTACGGTGCAAGCCATGTCAAGCAGCGGCAGATCCGGGCCTCAGCGGCGGTGCATCGGCAAGGCAAGGCAACGTGCACCCGTCAACACGGCAAGGGCGCGGGGGCCCATCAGGGTGGCAAGATCGGGGTGGTCGCACCACAAGCCGCCGGTATAGGCGCCATAGGCTGGCATGATGACCCTGGTAGCGTCGATCAGGAAACACGGGGCCGACCGGCCCGGCAGGCGGGCCTTTGGGTGGTAATGGCCTGAAATCTCAGGCGTTTCACTGGTCGCGATGTGGCGAAAGGCGAGGCCGTGCTGCGTCGCCTCGGCCCGGTGGGTACCGCCGAGTTCGACAGGGCCCGCATCATGGTTGCCCGCGATCCATGTCCAGTCGCGCCCGGCCATCAGACGGGTCAGCCAGAGCAGATCGGATTCGGCCATGTGATCGGCTGCGGCCAGATCGTCGAAGCTGTCGCCAAGGCAGAGGATATGTGTGGCTCCTGTCGTCTCGATATCCTGATCCAGCTTTTGCAGGGTTGCGCGGTTTTCGTAGGGTGGCAGCAAAGCACCGCCACGCCGGGCCATGCGTTCTGATTTGCCGAAATGCAGGTCGGACACGACCAGCAGGCCGTGGTCGTGCCAATGCAGCGCCCCTGACGGCAGGGCGATCAGGGACGCGGGGCCGAGGGTGAAGGAGTGGGTGGTCATGCCCGGCGTTTGCGCGCTTTGCCAGCGGTTATCAAGCGGAACGCCTGCGGCGTGCTGTTTTTTCTCTCGCCTCTGGCATGCTGCCAACCGGCTCGGGCAAACTGCGCGACAGCGTCAACCCGTTCTGAAACCACCCTTCCGGGATTTGAGCCGGGGCTGCCCCCCTCTTTTAGCGGCGCTTTTCCGGGTTGCGTTTGTCGCCGATTTTGCGGTGCATTTTGCCGAAGCTGCGGCTGCGTTGGTGGGCCTGTTGGATGCTTTCACTGTTATGGCGATCTTCGCGCAACAGCTTTTGCCAGCGGAACAGGCGCGATTCTTCGATATCCCCGGCGGCGATGGCGGTCTGGATGGCGCAGCCGGGTTCGGCCTCATGGGTGCAGTTGGTGAAGCGGCAGGTCAGGGCCAGCATCGTCAGATCGTCGAACAGGGCGTCGATGCCGTCTGACACGTCAGTCAGTTGCAACTCGCGCACGCCGGGGGTGTCGATCAGCCAGCCCCCGTGGGTCATGGCCACCAGATAGCGCGCAGTGGTGGTGTGGCGGCCCTTGGCGTCAGCTTGCCGGATGTCCTGCACGGCGGCGTCACCGCCGGTCAACGCATTGGCGAGGGTGGTTTTGCCGACGCCCGAGGAGCCGAGCAGGACGACGGTTTTGCCTGTGCGGCACCAATCCTGAAGGCTGGTTTGGACATCGGGGCCATGGGCGTTCAGGGCGACGACGGACAGGCCGCGTTGCAGGGCGCGGCCTTGGGCCAGATAGGTTTCGGGGTCGGGGCAGGTGTCGGCCTTGGTCAGGATCAGCACAGGCTCGATGCCGGATGAGGCGCACAGGATCAGGTAACGCTCCAACCTCGCCGGGTTGAAATCGTGGTTGCACGATGAGGTGATCAGGGCGGTGTCGACATTGGCCGCGATCAACTGCCGGGTCATGGTGGTGCCGGCGGATTTGCGTTGCAACAGCGTGTGGCGGGTCAGGACGCGCAAGGCCACCTCGCCCCGTGCCAGCAGCCAGTCACCGACGGCCACATTGCCGGTGTTGAGGTCGGAGGCGGGGATCAGATCCTGCGCGCCATCAGCGGTCAGGGTTTCCAACCGGTTGCGGTGCACGCCGGTAACGCGTGCGGGAAAGGTCGTGCCGATTTCGGTCAGATCCATCTGCGCCATGAAATCGGGAGTCCAGCCAAGTGCTGCCAGAGTTGTATTGGTCATCAAGGGACTATCCTCGCATGAGTTGCGGTTGGCCATCAGGCCGGTTCAGCAAATTCATCGGCAAGGGTGAGCCAAAGGCTCAGAACAACCCCGCCCGGAGGGATGCAATGGCTGCCATGATCAATCCTCCTGCAAGGGTTACGTTGACCCGCGTTTGCGGGTGAGAGGCTGACAACGACCCAAGTGGGGCTCGTTACGGCTGCTTCCTTCCGGACCTGACCGGGTTGGCGAGGCACCTGCCCGCGCCAACCTCTCATGCGCAGATATAGGCGGCTGGCGGGGGATTCGCAAGATGGGTGACAGACGGCAAGAGGGCGATTAGTTTTGCGGAAAGGGGGAGGTGATCATGGTGCATGTTGCGCGGATGGACTGGCCGGTTTTCGGGACGCCCGAGGTGCCGCCGGGGGTGACGCTGGCCGAGTGTCAGGGGCGGATGGCGGCGCTGCGGCGTGTGGCGGCGGGGCGGGGTTATGCGGCGGTCGTGGTCTATGGCGACCGCGAGCATGCGGCGAATGTCCAGTGGCTGACCGGGTTCGATCCGCGCTTCGAGGAGGCGGTGCTGGTGGTGACGCCGGGGGACGCGCTGCTGCTCGCGGGGAATGAATGCCTGACATACACCGCGATTTCGCCTTTGGTTGCGGCGGGCGATGTGCGGGTGGAATTGTGCGCGAGCCTGTCGTTGCCCTCGCAACCCCGCCAGTCGCGGCGGTTGGCGGATATTCTGGCCGAGGTGGTGCCGGGGGGACTGGTGGGTGCGGTCGGGTGGAAATGGTTTGGCGCGGACGAGGTGGATGATCCGGCGACGGCGCTGGATGTACCGGCTTTTCTGGCCGATCCGCTGCGGCGGCTGTGTGAACGGGTCGAGAATGCCACCGATCTGATGATGCACCCGACCTATGGGCTGCGGGCAAGGGTGGATGCGGCGGAGGTCGCGCGGCTGGAGTTTTCCAACCACATGGCCGCTGCGGCGCTGCGGCGGATCGCGTTCGGGCTGCGGGAGGGGATGACGGACTTTGCGGCCTATGAGGCGGGGCGGGTCGGGGGGCTGCCTTTGGGGTGCCACTCGACCTTTGCGGTCGGCGGGCGGGCGGGGCAGGGGTTGTCGGGCCCGACGGGGCAGATCGTGACCCGAGGCTCGCAGATTTCGTTCAATGTCTGTCATTGGGGGTCGAATGTCTGCCGGGCGGGGTGGGTTGCGTCGGGGCCGGAAGATTTGCCGCAGGCGGCGCGGGAGTATGTGGCGGTGTTTGCCGGGCCTTATCTGGCGGCCATGTCGGTCTGGTGTGGCTTGATGCGGCCGGGGGTGACGGGTGGGGCGGTTTGGGCGGCGATGCAGGCGGCGCTGCCGTTTGATCAGTTCGGGTTGTTCCTGAATCCCGGCCATCTGATCGGGTTGGACGAGTGGCTGTCCTCGCCGATTTATGAGGGGTCGGAGGAGGTGCTGGCGAGCGGAATGGCGATGCAGATGGATGTGATTCCGGGGCATCCCGTCTATGGGTCGACGAGGATGGAGGATGGCTATGTCATCGCGGATGAAGGCTTGCAGGCCGATCTGGCGCGGGATTTTCCGGCGGTTCTGGGGCGGTGTCGGGCGCGGGCCGGGTTCATGAGGCAGGTGATCGGGATGGAGGTTCCGGCCGGATTGCTGCCCTTGTCGGACACTTGCGGGGTGATCGCGCCCTGGCTTTTGGACCCGGCGCAGGTGTTGGTGATATAGGGGGCGCCCACGTGTGGGGGCTTGGGATTATCGGATCGCGTTAACCCCATCTTAACCTTTGTGCGGCGGCAAAGTCGGGATGCAAAGCTGCGTTACATGTGAAATCTGGCTTTGGACTGGCGGCGGATGCCGTTCAGCAGGATCAGCATTTTGGCATGTGAATTAGAATGAATAGCAACCGTGACACTTGTCGTGATGGCGTTGGGGGTAGTCCTGCCGATGAAGCGTGATCATGGCCTCGGGAGACGTATGATCGCTGAAGCAATGGCAAAGGCACGTCGGCTTGGCCTGCGGGAACTGCATCGGGATATGGCATCGGACACCCCTGCCGTGCGGTTCTACAATCGGTCCGGGTTTCGTGCCGTCGTCGAAAGCAGGGCGATGAGTCTGCCGGATGGAGTGGTCGTGCCGAACCATTTTCGCATGGTGCTGGATAATGGCGCTTGATGCTGTGAGGTGCCTGTCTTTTTGGCCGCAAAGTCAGACTGGTAACTTGGCGACATTGGCGGGACAGGTCAAATCAAACCCGCCAGCAGTGCCCCGCTAAGCAAATCCGCCGCCAGATGGTGCGCCCAGCGGCCTTGCGACGGGACTACGTCGGGCACCTGGACCACGATGCAGCCGGCGCGGTGGGCGGCTTCGGCGCCGGTTTCGCTGTCTTCGAAGACCAGACAGCGTGCGGGGGAGACGCCGAGGAGGTGTGCTGCCAGCAGGTAGGGGTCGGGAGCGGGTTTGGCGCGGGTCACGTCATCGACCGTCACGACATGGGCAAAGCTGCGGTCCAGACCGGCGAGCGTCAGTTTGGTATGCGCGCCGGTGCGGCCCGAGGACGTGACCAAGGCGCGGGGCAGGTGGGCGGGGGCGAGGGTCAAAAGCTCGGTGACGCCGGGTTTCAGGGCCAGGCCCTGTTCGGTCATCGCAGTGGTAAAGCCCTGATGCCACAGGTTTTCCAGCGCGGAAAGGTCGACCAGGGGGCGGTGGGCGCGGATGATCGGGCCGGAGGACGGGCCGTCGACACCGACAAGGCTGTGCAGAAACTCGATCTGAACCGGGTGACCCAACTGGGCAAAGGCGGCAAAGCCGGCGGCCACGGCCAGGCTTTCAGTGTCGACCAGAGTGCCGTCCAGATCGAAAAGTATGGCGTCGTACATGGCAAGGCCCTCGCGCGTGCTGCCCGTTGCTGCACTGGCCCCCCCTTACAGGATCACAGATGCAGGCGAAAGCGGCGGAATCCGGCAGGGGTCAGATCCAGCGCCTCGGCGGTCAAGGGTGCGAGGTCGGCGATGTGCAGGCTGGCGGCGGGCGCGCTGTCGAACAGGACCGTGGTGCCGGGCAGGGGCACAAAGCGCCAGTTGGGCGCGGCGGCGGGCGGCACGGTGCCGATGCGGGCAAGATGCTTGAGCAAGACGTCGCGGTTGCTGTCATGGCTGGACAGGATCATGCGGTCGGGCGTGGCTGCGGGAAAGCAGCCCGACCCTACGGCGCGGTAGTTGTTGGTCGCGAGGACAAAGCGCGCCGTTGGGTCAAGGGGTTGGCCGTTGTAGAGCAGGTCAAGGATGCGGGTTGCCCCCGGATTCACAAGATGACCCTGCGCGTTGTAACGCGGTGCTGCGGACAGATCGACCCGCCAGTCCAACCCCTCGATCAGGTCGAAGTTGTAGCTGGGAAAGTCGGGGTCGATCAGGGGTGCGTCCTGCGCGCCCGGGGGAATCTGACGAAACAGGCTGAAGCTGCGTTCCAGCCATTGCGCTGCCTCGGCCCCGGTGATCAGCAGGGCGGCCAGCGTGTTGGGATGGGGGTACAGGTCGAAAGCGTTGCGCATGATCAACGTGCCGGGCGGAATGGCGGTGTAATTCTCGGGTCCGGCGCGGCCACCGGCGTGAAACGGGGCGGCGGCGGACAGCAGGGGCAGGGTGGCATAGGGCCCGTCTGCCAGCTTTGGCGCGACGGCCTCGCTTTGCGCGCGGGCGATCAGCCGGACGGTCGGGCAGGGGGCGACCAGCGAAAAATAGGTGTGCAGGGTCTGCGTGCTTTCGCCCAGGGGCATCACCGCCCAGCGGCGGGTGGCGCGGTGGGCGCGGTGGGCGATGGCGATGATCTCGGGCGCGCTTTTGGCCAGGGCCATGACGCGCCCGGTAAGGGTGCGCCGCGCGATCGCGCGCAGTTCGACATGGGTGTCGAACAGGTTCCACTTGCCGGCCGCGCGGGTGAATGTCAGGTCGATCAACCCCAGATGCGAGCCGTGAAAGCCCGGCATGACCGTAGGCTTGCCCCATAACAGCCCGCGCACCGGGTCAATCTGGGCCGTGGCGGCGAAATCGGCCGAGGGGAAGGTCTGGTGGGTATGGCCGGCAATGAGCGCATCAACGCCGGGTATGGCGGCGACGGCGGTGGTGGCATCCTCCATCCGGTCGGTGGGATGGGCGGCCCCGATGCCGGAATGGGACAGGGCGATCACGATCTCGGCGCCGTCGCGGCGCAGTTTGGGGACATGGGCGGCCGCCGCCTCGACGATATCACGGGTGGCGACGAGGCCGCCCAGATGCTGGTGATCCCACAGCGTGGTTTGCGGTGGCGACAGGCCGATGACGCCGATGCGCAGCAGGTGAGTCTCGCCGCGCCGGTTGGTCAGGCGGCGGTCAAGGATGATCGAGGGCGGCACCAGCGTGTGATCCTGCAACGGCGAGGGGCCAAGGCTGCGCGCGATATTGGCCGAGACGACCGGAAACCGGGCCATGCGCAACTGTTGCAACAAAAACCCCAGGCCATTGCTGAATTCATGGTTGCCCAAGGACGCGGCATCATAGCCAAGGGCATTCATGGCCGCGATCATCGGGTGGATTTCATCGGCGGTCTGGCCCTGAAACACCACATCGCCCATCGGGCTGCCTTGCAGGAAATCACCGTTGTCGAACAACAGGCTGGCCCCCACTTCGGCGCGGGCTTTGGCGATCAGGGTGGCGGTGCGAGCAAGGCCCGCAAAGGCGCTGCTGCGATCGGTGTAGTAATCCCAGGGGTTGAGGTGCACATGCAGGTCGGTCGTGGCAAGAATGCGCAAGCTGAAACGGCTTTCTTCCGTCGCAGGATGGTGCAGGGGGCCAGGTGGGGCCAGGTCAATCGCGCGCGTCACAAGTGGTTCCATTCCGATTGATGGATCGGTTCGCGAGGGCGACAACCACCTAAATCACACTCGTCCTGTTGGTTCGGTCACCCGCAAGTTGTATCCAGCGTAAATCAGTATGTCCGAATTGCAACTGAAGATTGTCAGATTGCCGCAGATGCGACAAGTTTGCCTTGGCGCGGCGGGCATGACATCAAGTGGCAGCAAGGCGGGCCAGCGGGGGAGAGCGGCATGAAACTGGCGGAAACGGTGACGTTTGGCGGGTCGCACCTGGACCGGGGGGCCGAGCATCGGCGTGATGCGGGCCAGATTGCGGCACTTTGGCACGGTGGCAAGGTGTTGTTGATCTGGCGTGGCCGGCCCTTGTTGCAGGACGGCGGGGCGCTGGTGTGGCTGCCTGCAACGCATGACCTGGCGGGGCAGGTTGGCACGGCTTTGTTTTTGGGGATGGACGGCGATGGGGTCGAGGGCGATCAGGCCGCCTTTGCGCAGGATATCTCGGCCTGGATGCCGGTCGAACCGGTGGCGCAGCAGGCGGGGTTTTTTGACACTTCGGTGCAGGGGCATCCTGATTTGCCGCCGTCGCAGATGTTTCATGAACTGCGCGCGGTGATGGCGACGCTGAGCCCGCGCGACGCCGAACTGGCAGCGACAGCGCGGGCGCTGCTGGAATGGCACCGCAGCCACGGGTTCTGTGCCAGTTGCGGGGCGAAATCCGACATGGTGCATGCCGGGTGGCAGCGCAGTTGCCCGGTCTGCAACGCGCAGCACTTTCCGCGCACCGATCCGGTGGTGATCATGCTGATCACGCGCGGCAACACGGTGTTGCTGGGCCGTGGTCCGACCTGGCCCGAGGGGATGTATTCGCTGCTGGCAGGCTTTATCGAGCCCGGTGAGACCATCGAGGCGGCCGTGCGGCGCGAGGTGCTGGAGGAATCCGCGGTCGTGGTCGGTCAGGTCGGCTATCTGGCCAGCCAGCCCTGGCCGTTTCCCGCCAGCCTGATGATCGGCTGCTGGGGCGAGGCGCTGTCGGACGCCATCACCGTCGACCCTGATGAGTTGCAAGACGCCCGCTGGGTCACGCGGGAGGAGATGGTGGAGGCCTTTGCCGGCACGCACCCCCTGATCAAACCCAGCCGCAAGGGCGCGATTGCACGGTTTTTGCTGGACCATTGGCTGGCGGACCGGCTGGATTAGGCGGCAGGTTCGGTCGCAACGGGCGGGATGTGAGGGCGGGTGATCGCGAGCGCAAAAACTGTGGGACAGGGGCGGCGCGACTGCGCAGAAATGCCGCAATCGTGACGTTTATGGCGCCAGGACCCTTGCGCGTGGGCAGGACTGTGATGATTCTGGGTCAGGGCTGAGGAAGGTCAGGAATGAAGCTGACGGTAAAATATGACGTCGAAGCGCCTTTGGCCTTTGTCTTTGGCCAATTGGTCGATTTCAGCGGGTGGGAGCGGGCGGCGATGCGGCGGGGGGCCGATGTCATCCGGTCTGACAAGTTGCGCGAGGTCGGGCCGGGTGCGATGTGGCATGCGAATTTCCGCTACCGCGCCAAGGACCGCGCCGTGACGATCCGGCTGGACAATCTGACGCCGCAGACGGCGATGGGTCTGACCGCAATCTCGAAAGTGGTGGATGGCGTGATCGGCATGGACCTGCTGGATCTGGGGGCAACCCGGACCCGGTTCACGGTGCGGCTGGACGTCAGGCCAAAGACCCTGGCCGCACGGATCTATGTACAATCGCTGCGGCTGGCCCGGGCGCGGGTCGAACGCAGCTTTGCCCAGAGGATCGCGCAGTTCACCGCCGAGATCGAGCATCGCTACCGGGCGGCCAAGGCGGCGGGCCAGTAAAGCAAGCGGGGGTTTCACACCCCCGGCAACTTTGCCCCAAGGGCAAAATTGCCCCCCCCGGGGGATATTTGCGTCAAAGTGAATGGGGGGGGGAGGAATTTCAGGCGAATTGTCGGGATTCCGGGGTCAGGCGCGTTGGCGGTCGCGTTGGCGGTCGCGTTGGCGGTCGGCGTGGTAGCAGCCGAGGATATGCATTTCTGACGTGAAGTAGCGCAATTCGTCGAGCGCGCGGGCGACGTTGGGGTCCTGGGGGTGTCCCTCGATATCGGCGTAAAACTCGGTGGCGGTGAAGGAGCCGCCGACCATGTAGCTTTCCAGCTTGGTCATGTTGACGCCATTGGTCGCAAAGCCGCCCATCGCCTTGTACAGGGCGGCGGGGATGTTGCGGACGCGAAAGGTGAAGGTGGTGATCATCTGTTCGGCGCGGCGGGACAGGTCGGGCTGGTGCGACATCACCAGAAAGCGGGTGGTGTTGTTGGCCTGATCCTCGATTTCGCGTGCAAGGACGTTCAGGCCGTAGATTTCGCCGGCCAGTTCCGAGGCAAGTGCCGCTTCGGATGGGTCATTGAGGCGTGCCACTTCGCGGGCGGCGGCGGCGTTGTCGTGCCAGTTCACGGGTGTCAGTCCGTGCGCCTTGACGAAGCCGCGCGCCTGACCGGACAGGATCGACATGCAGCGGACACGTTTGACGTCGGACAGCTGCGCGCCCTTGACGGCCAGCAAGGTGATGTGGACGCGGACAAACGCCTCGTCGATGATGTGCAACCCGCTTTGGGGCAGCAGGGAATGGACATCGGCCACGCGGCCATAGGTCGAATTTTCGACCGCGAGCATGCCAAGGTCGACTTGGCCGGTGCGGACACGCTCGATCACCTCTTCGAACGAGGGGCAGGGCACGGCCACCATGTCGGGGCGCGACTGGCGGCATGCCTGATGGGAATAGGCGCCCAATTCCCCCTGAAACGCGATCTGACCCGACATTCTGACAATCCTTGGCACAAATCCCCCGTATGGGGGCAATTGGTCGCGCTGGTACACCTTGAAACCCGCATGGGGAAGCGGGTACATACCGGGCGATAACTGCCGGTAGGGGTGTGCTGCATGTTCGACACGATGACATTGACCAAGCTGGTCGGCGGCGTTTGCGGGGCGCTTTTGTTCTTTCTGTTCGGCGCTTGGGCGTCTCAGACGGTGTATGGTCTGGGCGAGGGCGCGCATGAGGAGACCACGCTGGCCTATTCGGTGGAAGGCGCCGAGGTCGAGGAGGCTGCCACCGCAGAGGTTGCAGCCGAGCCGGACTTTGCCGTCGTATTCGCCTCGGCCGATGCCGCCGCGGGCGAGCAGGTGTTTGGCAAGTGCAAATCCTGCCACAAGATCGATGGCAGCAACGGCACCGGCCCCCACCTGAACGGCGTGATTGGCCGCGGCCATGCCGAGGTCGCCGAGTTCAAGTATTCGGACGCCTTGATGGCGTTGAAGGGCGAGCCGTGGTCGCCCGAGGTGATGAATGCCTTCTTGCAGAACCCCAAGGCTGCGATTGTCGGGACCAAGATGGCCTTCGCCGGTCTGTCCAAGCCCGAGGACCGCGCCAATGTTATCGCCTATCTTGCGACGCTGCAATAAGACGCTGCAATAAGCGGCCGAACTGGTGTAATTCCGGCCGCCCCGTGATTTGGGCGGCCTTTTTCTTGGGGCGCCGCGTCTCCTCACGCAAACGCAACTTGTGGCGGGGCGGCATTCCGAATTAGCCTGCAGGTCACGCAAGGGAGGTCGGATATGCACAAGCACGCTGGCGCAGGGGTCAAGGGGTTTTCGGGGTTTGATGCGGTGCGGGGCGGACTGGCTGCCCTTGCGCTGATCGGGGCGGCGCAGATGGCGCAGGCCCAGGACGCCAAGGTGACCGTCGATCACGGCATTTCCACGTTTGGGACGCTGAAATATCCGGCGGATTTCAAGCATCTCGATTACGTCAACCCCGATGCGCCCAAGGGTGGCGAGATTGCCGAATGGGCCTTTGGCAGCTTTGATTCGGTGAATGTCTACTCGATCAAGGGCAATTCGGCGGGCAGCGGCAGCACGCCTTATGAAAGCATCCTGACTGGCACGGGGGATGAGATCGGCGCGGCCTATTGCCTGCTGTGCGAGACGATGGAATATCCCGAGGATCGGGCATGGGTGATCTTCAATCTGCGCCGCGACGTCACATTCTCGGACGGGACGCCGATGACCGCCGAGGATGTGCTGTTCAGCTATAACCTGTTCCGCGAAAAGGGCATCCCCGAGTTTCGCGCCGTGTTCAACGATCAGTTCGCCGGGGCCGAGATTCTGGACCCCTACAAGATCAAGTTCACCTTTGCACCCGGCATCCCCTACCGCGATCTGCCCGCAACGGCGGGTGGCATCACGGTCATGTCGAAGGCCGATTACGAGGGCAAGAAACGCGATCTGGAGGAGAGCACGCTGGAGTTTTTTGTCGGCACCGGCCCATATGTGCTGGACAGCATGAAGGTCGGGCAGCAGATCATCTACAAACGCAACCCGGATTATTGGGGTATCGCCCATCCGCTGAACGTCGGTACCAACAATTTCGACCGCATCCGCATCGAATACTTTGGTGATTCGACCGCCGCGCTGGAGGGGTTCAAGGCGGGCGTCTATACCTTTCGCAACGAAAACTCGTCCAAGAACTGGGCGACCGCCTATGATTTCCCCGCCGTCCTGGATGGCAGCATCAAGAAAGAGCTGATCCCCAACGGCAATATCGCGCAGGCGCAGGCGTTCTTGTTCAACCTGCGGCGGGAAAAGTTTCAAGACCCCAAGGTGCGCGAGGCGATTGCGCTGATGTTCAACTTTGAATGGTCGAACAAGACGCTGTTTTCTGGGCTGTACACGCGGGTGAATTCGATCAGGGACAATACGCAGATGGCCGCCACCGGCCCGGCCACGCCGGGCGAGGCGGCGATTTTGCAGCCATTGGTCGATGAGGGGCTGTTGCCCGCCACGATCCTGACCGATGACGCCATGATGGCCCCGACGTCGGACGAGGACAGCCAGTTGACCCGCGCCAATCTGCGCGCAGCGTCGAAGCTGCTGGATGAGGCGGGTTGGGCCGTGGGGACCGATGGCATTCGCAAGAATGCCAAGG
>JBBQGU010000068.1:0-13616 GCA_038323315.1 Rhodobacterales bacterium
TATCGACGGCGACAAGGGCGAACTGCTGCACCGTGGCTATCCGATCGAGCAGTTGGCGGCGCAATCCTCGCATATTGAACTGTGCTACCTGCTGTTGTACGGCGAATTGCCGACGGCGCCACAGCTGGTTGATTTCCGGGACCGGGTGACCAATCACACAATGGTCCACGAACAGATGCACAACTTCTTTCGTGGCTTCCGTCGCGACGCGCATCCGATGGCCACCATGGTCGGCGTTGTGGGCGCGATGTCGGCGTTTTACCATGACAGTCTGGACATCAACGACCCCTGGCAGCGCGAGGTCGCCTCGATCCGGATGATCGCCAAGCTGCCGACGATTGCGGCGATGGCCTACAAATACTCGATCGGCCAGCCCTTCGTGTATCCCAAGAACTCGCTGGATTATGCGTCGAACTTCCTGCGCATGTGCTTTTCCGTCCCGACCGAGGATTATGTGGTCAACCCGGTGCTGGCCAAGGCGATGGACCGCATCATGATGCTGCATGCCGATCACGAACAGAACGCTTCGACCTCGACCGTGCGTCTGGCGGGCTCCTCGGGGGCCAACCCGTTTGCCTGCATCACAGCCGGCATCGCCTGCCTGTGGGGCCCGGCCCATGGCGGCGCCAACCAGGCCGCCCTGGAACAGTTGCGCGAAATCGGCACCGTCGACCGCATCCCCGAATTCATCGCCAAGTTCAAGGACAAGTCGTCGGGCGTCAAACTGATGGGCTTTGGCCACCGCGTCTACAAGAATTTCGACCCCCGCGCGACGGTGTTGAAGGAATCGGCTGACGAAGTGCTGGATCTTCTGGGCATCCACAACAACCCGACCCTGCAAGTCGCCAAAGAGCTGGAGCGGATCGCCCTGCAAGATGAGTATTTCATCTCGAAAAAGCTGTACCCGAATGTCGATTTCTATTCCGGCATCATTCTGGACGCGATGGGCTTCCCGACCGCGATGTTCACCCCGATCTTCGCGATCTCCCGCACCGTCGGCTGGATCTCGCAGTGGAAAGAGATGATCGCCGAAAAGAACCAGAAAATCGGCCGCCCGCGCCAACTGTATGTCGGTGCCGCCAAACGCGACTACGTCGACATCGCCAAACGCTAGGTCCTGCTGGCTATGGCGGGACGGTGTCGGGGTGCGGGTCCGACATCGCCCGCCGTTACCGCAGCCCTGTTTCCCTTGCAGGAGAATGCCCGTTGCCGCGCACACTTTACCTTCACATCGGCAGCCACAAGACCGGCAGCACCTCGATCCAAAGGTTTCTGGCCCAGAACCGCGCCACCCTGACCGAACGCGGCATCTCCTATCCGACCGGTGCCAACGACGTGAACCTGAACGGCGCGCTCGGTGCGGCTGCCACCACCGACGACAACGCCCTGGCCCAGCGCGCCGAACAGGTCGCGAGGTTGATTGCGCAACACGGTGCCGACCACGTCATCGCCTCATCCGAAGGCTTCTCCTATCTGATCGACCGGCCCGCAATCCAGGCGCTTCACGACGCCCTCACCCCGACCTTCCCGACGATCAAGATCATCAGCTATCTTCGGCGTCAGGACCAGTTTGCCATCTCGCACCACCAGGAGGGCGCAAATCCCCAGACAAAAGCCGCAGCCCTTCTGCACGGCCATTCCCTCACCGCCCTGCCGCAACCGAGCTTGCGGCAGCACCAGTATCTCGATTATGAAACCCGCATCGGCCTGTGGGCCGACGTCTTTGGCAATGCCGCGATGATCCTGCGCGTCTACGACCGCGCCACGCTGAAAAACGGCGATTCCATCGCGGATTTTCTGGATATCATCGGTCTGCACGACCTTGACGTGACGGGGACCGAGGAGAAGAACGTTTCCATGGGCATGGTCGAGACCAAACTCGGTCATCTTCTGCATGGCATCGTGACCGACGCTCACATCCGCTCCAGCGTGCAACGCCGCCTGCCAATGACCGACCGGATGCTACCCGCCCGCGCCGACGCCCGCGCCTTTCTGAGCCCCTATATCGAGGGTAATTGCCGTCTGAACGCACGGTTCGCGGTCACCAACGCCGCCAACCTGTTCTCCGAAGATTTCTCGATGTTCCCCGAACAGGCTAATGATCAGTGGACCGAAGCCACCGCCAACACCGCAATCCGCGCCTGCGCCGAGATGATCGAGCATCTGGCCTCGCACTCGATGACCTTCACTGCCGCCGATTACAGTGCTGCGGCCCGGGCTCTGCGCGACATCAGGCCCGACATGGCCGAAAAGTTCCTCGCCGCCGCACAGGGTCTGAAACCCCAATCCGACCGCATCAAGGACAGGCTGGCAAAGCTGGCCTCCCGTCGCCAATCCCAAACCGACACCGACGATCCAGCCACCCATCGCCGCGCCCAAAAACGCGCCGCCCGCCAGCAAAAACCCAAGCTCCCCTCACCCTGATCCCTTCATTCCGGCAAAAATACTCCACGGGGGCGGCGGCTTTGTCGCTATGGCAAAGCCGCCCGGGGGTGTGAAACCCCCGAGGGCAAGGCTCAATGCCCGTCCAGACCCATCAACGCCCCGTACAACGCGACCCGTCGGTCCCGAAACACCCCCCACGACCCGCGCAACTCCGCGACCGCGTCCAGATCGAACCCGGCCACCACCACCGCCTCGGCCCCCCGCGACGCCTGCGCCACGACCTGGCCATCCGGCCCCGCGATAAAACTGGACCCATAAAAGGTCACCTCCCGCCCGCCCGGCGCCACCTCGCGCCCGATCCGGTTGCTGGCGACCAGCGGCATGATGTTCGCCGCCGCATGACCGCGCATTGTCATCTCCCAATGCGGCTGACTGTCGTAGTCGGGCGCGGTCGGCTCTGACCCGATGGCCGTCGGATACAGCAGCATCTCGGCCCCCTTCAGTGCCAGAATCCGCGCCGTCTCGGGGAACCACTGGTCCCAGCACACCGCCAGCCCGACCCGCCCCATCGCCGTCTGCCACACCTTGAACCCGGTATCGCCGGGGCTGAAATAGTACTTCTCCTCATAGCCCGGCCCCTGCGGAATATGGCTTTTGCGATAGTTCCCCAAGACCCGCCCATCTGCGTCGATCATCGCACAGGCGTTGAAATACACCTGCCCCGCCGTCTCGAAATAGCTGCACGGCAGCACCACCCCCAACTCGCGCGCCAGATCGGCAAACCGCGCGATCAGCGGATGGCCGTCAAATCCTGCCGCCAGCTCAAAATACTCGGCCCGCTGTTCAATGCAAAAGTAGGGCGTCGCAAACAACTCCTGCACCAACACCACCCCCGCCCCCTGTGCGGCAGCCTTGCGCACCAAAGCTTCGGCTGCATCGGCATTGCGGGCCAGGTCCCACGAACAGGCAAACTGAGTGGCAGCGATCGTGACGTGGCGCATGATATCCTCCAGGGTTTCCCCCCCCCAAGAATCCCACCGCGCCCGAAAAGTCAAACCTGCCGTGCAAACCAGCCAAACCGCCAACCCGGTACAGTCGCCGGGACCGAGGGGTGCAGCCGTTCCGAAATATCCTGCAACGGCCTGCGCTTGCGGCGGATCAGGAACCACTTGCCCCAACTGCGCATCGTGCCCACCATCGGTGCCGCAGGATCACACGGGAACCGCTCGCGCCAGCCCTCCGGCAACCCCAGCCCGACCGCCGAAGCCCGCTCCAGCATCCAGACCAGCGGGATATTCGCCAATGGCCGCGCCGCGATCATATCCCCAATCTGGCCGCCGACATCGCCATGGGCACCGCGAAACCAGACCTGCTCGATATTGCCCTCCCATCCCGGCGGGCATTCCCAAAGCACCGGGGCAAAGGCATTGCGCGTCTCGTTCAGCGCCAGCGCGTGAAAGCCGTGTCGGACGGAATGGCCCAGTTGATGGTTGTGAAAGCCGTTCTTGTCCTTGATCAGCATCCACAACAACGGCCATTTTATCCCCAGCGACTTGACCGTGTCAAACACCCCCAGCATCTCGATCGCGACCTCGTCATGGCAAAACCGGTGCGCAAAGGCCATGCTTGCCGTACTGCCGGGGTCGTTCTGATAGTGCCGATAGGTCAGCGTCACGCCCCGTTCCGTCGCATGTTCCCGCTTCAACAAGCCAACGCGGTCAATCACCCCCGCCAGCGACCGCACCGCATAGGCCCCCCGCGAATAGCCCAGCAGAAAGATCCGGTCGCCAGGCCGGTAATGACTGGCCAGCCAGCCATAGGCCCGGCGGATCAGGCTGTCAAAACCATGGCCCTGGATGATCGACCAGCCATGCCGATAGCCTTCCCACTGCAACCCCCGCTCATAATAGACACTCCGCTGGGCCGAGGGGCCGCCTTCGGTCAACAGTTTGAACATCAACCCGATATTCGTCTCATATCCCGGTTCCAGCGTGGAAAAGGTGCCGTCCAGCAGGATGATGTGATCAACCATACCCCGCTCGCGCCCCACAACGGGCGCGGTGACAGTGACGGGATTGCCGCGCCACCAGCCTCGTAGGCGGTTCAACATGGCCAAGGGCTACCTCCCAGGGATATAAATAGGCCTTTTCCCCTTTATACAGCGTTAATCTGTCAAAATAATGCGCTGCACCGTCTAAAAATGCAAAGCCCCGGCAGGAAATCACCTGCCGGGGCCCGGAAAAAAGCGCAGCTTACATCTTCAGCGACAAAACCGTACAGCGCCCCAGATCGCCAAAGCCGTTAAAGCGGCTGTTGGTTACCGTCGAATAGGCCCCCATGCCTTGGAAAACGACAAAGTCGCCCTCGGCAATGTCATCGGGCAGCGGCACATCGCCCGGCAGACGGTCAACCGAATCGCAGGTCGGACCGAACACGATCTTGCCATGCAGCGCGCCGGTCCGCAGATGCCCGGCGCTGTCCAGAACCTGAATCCGGTCGATGATGCCGATCTGGCTGAACTCGAACAGCGACCCATAGATGCCGTCGTTCAGAAACACATGCGCCCCGTCACGATAGCCCTTGACCCGTGCCGCCACGGCAAACGCATCACCGCACAGACCCCGGCCCGGCTCGCACACCAATGCGGGACGGTCCGCACCAAAGCTTTCGCTCGCGACCCGGTTGATCGTGGCGAAAATCGCCTCCAGATCGGGCAGCACACCGACCGCGCGGTGGTTCGGGAATCCGCCGCCAACGTTCAACCGGGCAATCTTGACCCCCGCCTTGCGCGCGATGACTGCCGCCACGCGGATATACGACCCCCAGGCGTTCGGATCGGTGCATTGAGTGCCGGGATGGAAGGTGATCGACGGCGTAAAGCCCGCCGCAGCGACCGTCTTCAACAACTCCACCGCGACATCCTCGGTCGCGCCGAATTTGGCACCAAAGTTGTAGGCAGCGCCCGCCACCGGCAGCTTGAAACGCACCGAAATCTCGCAACCCTGTGCGGGGACCATCTCGATCAGCTTGGCCAACTCGCTGGCAGAATCCACCGACCAGGATTTCACCTGCCTGGACACCGCATAGGCGATCTCGGTCCGCGACCGGACCGGGTTGTGATAATGGATGGCGGCATCGGGTGCCAGCCTGCGGATCAGGTCGATCTCGAACGCGCTCGCACAGTCAAAGCCCCGGATACCGGCGGCGATCAGGTTCTCGACCACTTCCTCGCCCGGATTGGACTTGACCGCATAGGTCACAAGCCCCGGAAATCCCGCCAGAAAACGGTGTGCGGTGGCCTGTACCACCTGCGGCGCAAAGAACAGCACCGGGTTTTCCGGTTGCTGATTGCGAAGAAATTCGGTCGGGTTGGTCCATATTGTTTTGGACAGTCCCATCGGCGTGATCCTTTCTGCCAACAAGATGCAAGTCCCTCCGCCGCCTCAAGGGCTCGGGCACCTGCATGGTTTTTCCAACCAGGCCAGGTGCGTATGAGCCGCCCTTTTCCTGCAACGAGTTTGCTGCATATGCGCTACATCATTGTAAAACTAAACAGTATAAATGACGAAAAGTTCCGTTATAATGACGAAAAAGGACGGCATAGTGTATGGATGACCTCGACCGCAACATTCTGGGGCTTTTGGGGGCGGATGCGCGCATGTCCGTGGCCACTTTGGCCCGCCGCCTGAAGGTCGCAAGGTCGACAATTCAGGCCAGGCTGGAGCGGTTGGAGACGACCGGCGTCATCGCCGGCTACACCCTGAAACTGGGCGAGGAGGCGCGTCAAGGCCGCTTGCGCGCCAGCGTCCTCCTCACCATCGAACCCCGCGCTCAGGCCGCCATCCTGTCCCGCCTGAAATCCATCGCCGAGGTCGAGCGCGTCTTTACCACCTCGGGCCGCTTTGACCTGCTGTTGCAAATCGCCGCCCCCAACACCCAGGTTCTCGATCAGGTGCTCGACCAGATCGGCGCGCTGACCGGGGTAAAATCGTCGGAAAGCCTGATCCACCTGTCGACCCGCATCGACCGCGCGGTGTGACGGGTTCCCTCTTGATCTGACTCTGATCGCAGGGCATCGTGACCACAGCAAAAGGAGGATACGATGACACATCACGGCGCCCCTTGCTGGTATGAATTGTCAACCAGCGACGTTGCAGCGGCTCAAAGCTTTTACACCAACGTGATCGGCTGGCAGATCGGCGACAGCGGCACGCCGGGCATGGATTACCATGTGGCCAAGGTCGACGACACCATGGTCGCAGGCATGACGCAAGGCGAAGGCCAACCGACCGCCTGGATGATCTATTTCGCCGTCGACGATGCCGACGCCACCTTTGCCGCCGCCACCGCCGCAGGGGCCACCGCCATCGTGCCACCGGCCGATATTCCCGACACTGGGCGCTTTGCCATCCTTCTGGACCCGCAGGGTGCAGCGTTCGGCATCCTGCAGCCCCTGCCCGGCGGTCAGGGCGGCGCGTTTGATCAAACCAGAATGGGCACCGGCAACTGGCATGAGATCATCACCGCCGACCCCGAAGCGGCGCTGAAATTCTACGGCGATCTGTTTGGCTGGAACGTGACCCGTTCGATGCCGATGGGGCCGATGACCTACCACATCTTCGCCTCGAACGGCACGGACATTGGCGGTGCCTTTGCCATGCCGGGCGCGCCGAACCAATGGAAACCCTATTTCGGCGTGCCCTCGGCCAAAGCGGCGCTAACGGCGGTTTCGGCGTCAGGCGGCACGGTCCAGCACGGACCCGACGAAGTTCCGGGTGGTGCCTGGACGGTACAGATCCGCGACCCGCAGGGGGCGATGCTGGCGCTGGTCGGGCCGCTTTAGCGCGATCCGCTCTCAACCTCCCAGACGGCCGGCAGCTTGCCAGTCGGGTCGGCATAAACCGTGATCCGGTCGCCCGCACGGGGCAGCCCATCGGGGGATTGCGCCCGGCTTACCCCCCATCGCGCCGCCCCCGCTCAATTGCCTTTTCCAGCGGCCAAACACCCGCTAATAGGCTTGAAACTAGTACAGGAATGCCGCGATGCCCATGGAAAAGACCTTCAACCCGACCGAGGCCGAGGCCCGCATTTCCACCCTCTGGACCAATGCCAAGGTCGGTGCCGCCGGCGCCAACGCCAAACCGGGCCCCAACGGTGAACCGGCGCAGGCATTCTCCATCATGATCCCCCCGCCCAATGTGACAGGCAGCCTGCACATGGGTCACGCCTTCAACAACACGCTGCAAGACATCCTGATCCGCTGGCACCGCATGCGCGGTTTCGACACCTTGTGGCAAGTCGGCACCGACCACGCCGGGATTGCCACCCAAATGGTCGTCGAACGCGAGCTTGCCCGCGACAAATCCAACGCCACCCGCCGCGAAATGGGCCGCGACGCCTTCCTGGCCAAAGTGTGGGAATGGAAAGAGCAATCCGGCGGCACCATCATCAACCAGCTTAAGCGCCTCGGTGCCTCCTGCGACTGGGACCGCGAAGCCTTCACGATGTCCGGCAACTTCCCCGACGCCGTTACCAAAGTCTTTGTAGATATGTACACCAAAGGCCTGATCTACCGCGGCAAGCGCCTCGTCAACTGGGACCCCCATTTCGAGACCGCCATCTCCGACCTCGAAGTCGAGAACACCGAAGTCGCAGGCCACATGTGGCACTTCAAATACATCCTCGAAGGCGGCCAGAAATACGAATACATCGAAAAAGACGCCGAGGGCACAGTCACCCTCCGCGAAATGCGCGACTACATCTCCATCGCCACCACCCGCCCCGAAACCATGCTCGGCGACGGCGCGGTTGCGGTTCACCCCAGTGACACCCGCTACGCCCCTATCGTCGGAAAGATGGTCCACCTCCCCCTGTGCGACCGCCTGATCCCGATCATCACCGACGACTACCCCGACCCCACCTTCGGCAGCGGAGCCGTCAAGATCACCGGCGCCCACGACTTCAACGACTACGCCGTGGCCAAGCGCCACACGCTGCCTTGCTACCGCCTGATGGACACCCGCGCCCAGATGCGCGCCGATGGTGCCCCCTATGCGGATGCCGTGAAACGCGCCCGTGACATCGCCGCAGGCAGCCCCACGGACGAAAACGAAGTGGACACCCTGAACCTCGTCCCCGAAAAATACCGTGGCCTCGACCGCATCGCAGCCCGCACCCAAATCATTGCCGACATCAACGCGTTAGGCCTCTGCGTCTCGACCCTGCACACCGAGATTGACCCCGAAACCGGCTCCGAACACCTGACCCGCGAACCTTACGTCGAGGCCAAAAACATCATGCAACCCTTCGGCGACCGCTCCCGTGTGGTGATTGAGCCGATGCTGACCGACCAATGGTTCGTCGACACCCAAAAGATCGTCGGCCCGGCGCTGGATGCTGTCCGCACCGGCCAAACCCGCATTCTGCCCCAGTCCGGCGAGCGCACCTACTACCACTGGCTCGAAAACATCGAGCCATGGTGCATCAGCCGCCAGTTGTGGTGGGGCCACCAGATCCCGGTCTGGTACGGCCTCGACCTGACCACCGACGGCTTCTCCGATGACGAAGGCGACAACGCCTTGGACGAGGTCGAACTGCTGACCATCCTCGGCGACGGCGGCTATATCGACCGTGAGGCCCGTCCCCACTGTGCCGCCGACCTCACCACCGTCAGCGAGGCCTTCCGCGACGACCTCGCCCCCTTGCCCCACCCCCTGAACACCGCCCGCATCACCGAAGTCGCCGACCGTGCGACAGCCGTGGCAGTGCTCGCCCAATCCCTCGCCACCTACAACCTGACGCAAGACTCCACCCACCTGACCTACCCGATCTGGCGCGACCCCGACGTCCTCGACACATGGTTCTCCTCCGGTCTCTGGCCCATCGGCACCTTGGGATGGCCCGACAACACCCCGGAACTGCAACGTTATTTCCCGACCTCCACCCTGATCACCGGCTCTGACATCATCTTCTTCTGGGTCGCCCGGATGATGATGATGCAGCTTGCCGTCGTGGGTCAGGTCCCGTTCCGGCAAGTGTACCTCCACGGCCTCGTCCGCGACGCCAAGGGCAAGAAGATGTCCAAATCCCTCGGCAACGTCGTCGACCCCCTCGACATCATCGACGAATACGGTGCCGATGCCCTGCGCTTTGCCAATGCCGCCATGGCCTCGCTGGGCGGCGTCCTCAAATTCGACAAACAGCGCATCGCGGGCTACCGCAACTTTGGCACCAAACTGTGGAACGCCTGCCGTTTCGCCGAGATGAACGGCGTCTGGGACGGCCACACAACCTCCGAACCCCCACACCCCACCGCCACCGCCAACCGCTGGATCATGGGCGAGGCCGCCAAAACCCTGGCCGAGGTCAACCAGGCCCTCACCGACTACCGCTTCGACACCGCCGCCAACGCCCTGTACTCCTTCGTTTGGGGCAAAGTCTGCGACTGGTACGTCGAATTTGCCAAACCCCTGTTCGACGGCCCCCACGCCCAGGAAACCCGCCAAACCATGGCTTGGGTCCTCGACCATTGCATGATTCTCCTCCACCCCTTCACCCCCTTCATCACCGAGGATCTGTGGCCCACCACCGGCACCCGCGCCAAACTGCTGGTCCACACCGACTGGCCCACGATCTCCCTGGACCTGATCGACCCCGAAGCCGACAGGGAAATGGCCTTCGTCACCACCCTGATCGACGAAATCCGCTCCGCCCGCGCCCAGGTCCACGTGCCCGTCGGCCTGAAAACCGACCTCATCGCCACCGCCCTCACGCCCGAAGCCCGGGCCACCTACACCCGCAACGCCGCCATCATCCACCGCCTCGCCCGCGTGGCAACCTTCACCGAAGGCCCCGCCCCCAAGGGCGCCATCACCCTGCCCGCCCCCGGCGCGACCTTCGCCCTACCCCTGCAAGGCCTGATCGACATCGACGAAGAAAAGTCCCGCCTGCAAAAGACCATGGACAAACTCGCCAAGGAAATCGCAGGGTTAAAGGGCCGCTTGGGCAACCCTCTCTTCGCCGCCTCCGCCCCCGAGGACGTGGTCGAGGAAGCCACCGCCAACCTGACCGCCCGCGAGGATGAACACGCCAAGCTTAGGGCCGCCCTGACCCGCCTCGCCGACCTCATCTGACCCAAGGCCCAGACACCACCCAAAGGGGGCCACCCGTCCCCTTTGAATTTTCGCAGAAAATTCGTGTCCCGCGTCCCAAACCATGCTACAATGCCAACATGTCGTGGTTCAACAAACTGACCGAACACCAGATCGCCAAAGCCCGCGCGATGGGGAAACTTGACCATCTTGAAGGCGAGGGCAAACCCCTCCCCGACCGACCCGGTGACGCCTATATCTCGCCCGGCGACGCGATGGGGTTCCGCATCATGGCCGAGGCTGGCGTCCTGCCTGAAGAAATCACCTTGAAAAAACAGGCTGCAACCCAACGCGCCCACCTCGCCACCCTGACCGACCCCGCGATGCGCAAGGCTGCAATGGCCGAACTTGCCCGCCTCGAAATGCGCCAGGCCATCGCCGAGGAATCCCGCCGCAAATTCCTCAAATACTGACCGCTGACGGGTGTTGACCCACCCGCCCCCTACGCAGGGCTGGGTTGACTCCGCCACTCCTCACATCCCCCACCCCTCACCTCCGCCGCGCCAGATACCCCTTGGTAAACGCCACATAGCCCGCCGCCGTTACCTGCAACCGCGCCCGCATCAACCCATGCACCTTTGGCAGCTGATGAAACGGCACCGCCGGCATGACATGATGCTCTATATGATAGGGCATGTTCCACGCCAACCGGCGCAGCAACGGCGTCGTAAACGTCGTGCGGGTATTGCGAAACATATCGGCGACAAACGGCAGATCACCATGCTCGGCCAGCAGATACAGCCGCAAGAACGGCTGCCCCAAGACCACCGGCAGCAGCCAATACCAGACCATCACCGGCGTCACCCACAGCGACAGCGCCACCGCCGCATAGCCCGCAGCCATCCACCGCGCCTCGACCACTACCCGCGCCCGCGCGTTGAAGGGGATATACGATGCCAACCCGCGCCCCTGCACCAATTGCCCCAGCAACCGCCCCTGCGATATCCAATAGGGCACCCCCGAGACATGAACCGCCCATTGCCAAAGGGTCACAGGGCTTGCCCCCTCCAACTCTGGGTCCAGGCCCGGCAGATTGGTCCAGCGGTGATGCGCCAGATGGAAATAGCGAAACCAGTTGAACGGCAGCAAAAGAACAAATCCGCAGACCCGGCCAACCGCCTCATTCCACCCCTCCGACGCAAACGGAGTCTTATGCGTCGCCTCATGCTCCAGCGTGAACAAAAAGACCAGACCAATGCCATGCGGCACCAAGGCCAGCAGCCACCAAGGACCGGGGAGCAAAGCAATCCCCAACCCGGTCACTCCCAAAAACAGCAGATGAAACCCCAGTTGCCAAAACCCCGCAGCATCCGATCTCGTGGTCAGCGCCGTGCGGGTTTCAACGTCCAGACCAGCCACAAAATCCCTGTGATCCATCGCCCGCAACCTCCTGATATCTGGTTAACAAAAACCACCAACTCACCGTTGTACAACGCTTATTCACAGGCTCCCACGCGTGGGCACCCCCCCTGCCGGCAGATCAAAATCCGGCTCCGCCAACTCAAAGCCCTCAAACCGAAACCCCGGCGAAACCGTACAGGAAACCAGCGTCCAAGCCCCCACAGATCGCGCCGCCTGCCACCATCCTTTCGGCACCACAACCTGCACCTGCTGCCCCGCCAGAACCTGCGGCCCCAGCAAGACTTCGGTTGCAACCGCCTCCCCCAACGACAGGATCAACGGTGCCCCGGCATTGAAAATCCAGATCTCATCCGCATCCACCCGGTGCCAATGCGACCTCTCGCCCGCCTTCAACAAAAACAGGATCGCCGTCCCCGAGGCCCGCTCCGCCCCCGGCCCGACCCAGGTCTGCCGATACCAGCCCCCCTCCGGATGCCGTTCCAGCCCCAGGGCCGCAATGATCCGCTCCGCCTCACCACTCGACTCTTCGACCGACATCCGCCACCCCTCCCCCATGCAACGCAACCTCATCATCGGCGCGGGCCTGATCCGTGCCGCCCTCGCCTACCGCCATTCCCCGTCGGGCGCCCCGGACTGATCCTGCAGACCCATCCCGTGGCGGCAATGTTCAACCACATCCTCGCCAGCCCCACCCAAGCGGTCTGCCAGGACCCAGCCAGCCGTCGGTCCCACTGGAATCGCCGGCCTGTCTCTGGCCGTGATGCATTCCGGGGTCACCCTCGCGGCCATTGTCGCGGAACTTCTATCGACCGAGGTGCTGACCGGATCATCTTCTCCCCTGCTGGAAAGCTTCCGTCCAACCCGGTTCTTCTGACTTGCCCTCAAAAACCATTCGTCCCCGGCGCAAGCTCGGGACCGTGGCACTGACATGGGACAAAGGTAGGATGGGCAATTTGCCCATCTTCCTCAGGCTTTCAGGATCGAACGACCCGCATACTCCGCCGTCTCACCCAGCATTTCCTCGATCCGGATCAGTTGGTTGTACTTGGCCAGCCGGTCCGACCGCGACAGCGAGCCGGTCTTGATCTGGCCGCAATTGGTGGCAACCGCAAGATCGGCTATCGTCGCATCCTCGGTCTCGCCCGAGCGGTGGCTCATGACGTTGGTATAGCCTGCCCGGTGCGCCATATCGACGGCGGCCAGGGTTTCGGTCAGGGTGCCGATCTGGTTGACCTTGACCAGCATCGAATTGGCGCAGCCTTGCTTGATGCCCATTTCCAGACGTTTGGGGTTGGTCACGAACAGATCGTCACCAACCAATTGGATCTTGCGGCCAAGCGTCTCGGTCAACAGCTTCCAGCCCGCCCAGTCATCTTCGGAACAGCCATCTTCGATGCTGATGATCGGATAATCCGCCGCCAACCCGGCCAGAAATGCCACATTCTCCTCGATGCTCAGGCTCTTGCCTTCGCCCGTCATCTCATACCGGCCGCCCTTGAAGTATTCGGTCGCGGCGCAGTCCAGACCCAGATAGATATCCTCACCCGGACGATAGCCCGCCTTCTCGATGCTTTTCAGAATGAAATCAAGCGCGTCGCGGGCCGAGCTCAGGTTGGGCGCAAAGCCGCCCTCGTCGCCGATGCCAGTGTTGTGGCCTGCGGCCTGCAATTCTTTCTTCAGGGTGTGAAAGACTTCCGACCCCATCCGCACCGCCTCGCG
>JBBQGU010000069.1:0-13362 GCA_038323315.1 Rhodobacterales bacterium
CCGGCAAACGCGGTCAACGTGTCGTTGCCAGACCCACCGTTCAGGGTAACGTCATAAACCTCGAAGCTGCCATCTGTTGTCTGCGCCGGAACGCCGACACTGCTGTTCGTTGCCGGGTTCCCAGAAACCACAATGTATTTCACCGAAGTCGTCATCGCGATCACCCCGCCCAAGATCAAAAAAGAGCGTCGGTATCATGGCCATGGCATCAAGCCCTGGTCATCCAAGCGCATGGGTTAATCGTTCGCAAACAATGGTAAACAAAAGGTTAACGAATACGCGGCACGTTATGCCCGGGCAAAACTGCCACAAATGCCCGCAGCGCCTCAGCCGGCCTTGTCCAGCCCAAAGGTGTCGTGCAGCGCCTGTACCGCCAGTTCCACATATTTGCGGTCGATCAGGACCGAGATCTTGATCTCGGATGTGGCAATCACCTTGATGTTCACATTCTCGGCGGCAAGCGCCGAAAACATCCGCGCGGCAACACCGGCATGCGACCGCATCCCGATGCCCACCACCGAAACCTTGGCCACATCGGTGTCGACCACCAGACTGGCATAGGCGAACAGGCCGGCCTGTGCGGCATCCTCGATCGCCTTCCGCGCGCGGATCACCTGATTGGTCGGGCAGGAAAACGTCATGTCGGTATACGACCGATTGTCCGCAGCGTCGCCCTGTTCGGATATGTTCTGCACGATCATGTCCACATTCACCCCGGCATCCGCCAAGGGGCCAAAGATCGCGGCAGCAATCCCCGGCCGATCCTCGACCTTGACCAGCGTCATCTTCGCCTCGTCGCGGCTATGGGCCACACCCGACACAACCTTCGATTCCATGATTTCATCCTCGTCGCAGACCAAAGTTCCCGAAGTTTCGTCCGTATCCTCGAACGAGGATAACACCCGCAGCCGCACCTTGTACCGCATCGCCAGTTCAACCGACCGCGTCTGCAGCACCTTGGCGCCCAAAGATGCCAGTTCCAGCATCTCCTCATAGGCGATCCGGTCCAGCTTGCGCGCCTTGTCGGTGATGCGCGGATCGGTCGTATAGACGCCGTCGACATCGGTATAAATGTCGCACCGCTCCGCCGCAAAGGCCGCCGCAAACGCCACGGCGGTGGTATCCGACCCGCCCCGCCCCAGCGTTGTGATCCGCCCCTCGGCGCTGACGCCCTGAAACCCCGCCACCACAGCAACCTTGAACCCTTCGGCAAACTTGGCGTCGATATTCTCGCGCGGGATGCTGATGAACCGCGCCGCACTGTGCGCCGAGGTGGTGTTGATCGGCACTTGCCACCCCTGCCAGCTGCGTGCCGGCGTCCCCATTTCCTGCAACCGCAGGGCAAGCAACCCGGCCGTCACATTTTCACCAGACGACACGATCGCATCATATTCCCGCGCGTCATACAGCTTCGACGTGCCCTCGACCCAACCTACCAGTTCATTGGTCTTGCCCGACATGGCGCTGACAATGACGATCACGTCATAGCCCCGCGCCACCTCGGTCTGCACCTTGCGGGCGGCGTTCTCGATGCAGGCAAGGTCCGCCACCGAGGTGCCGCCAAATTTCATCACCAGAACCGGCATTGTCCCGCCTTTTGTCGTCGAATTTGAGCGGTGTTTACCAGATGCGGGGGCGGGGGCAAGGTGGTCAGGTCACGCCCGCACAAACCCATCAGCATGGTCCCGGTCAAAGTTGGTCCGGGCCAACGGTCGTCCCGGTCAAAGCCAGTCTTGGTCCAAACAAGTCCCGGTCAAGGATCGTCGCGGGGTTGTTGGCCCTTCCGTCCCATGTGCAGCGCCATCAGACACCCGTCACAGGTCGAGCGCCTTTTGCCGCGGGCCATTCACCTGCTTGACCGCGCGTTCGAACCTGTCATCCCGCCGCGCGGGCAGCGGGATTGCTCTGCGCATCAATCAGGCTCTAAGTAGTCGTACCATCACCGAGTTGCGTTGGAGACAGGATGATTCCTGGAAAAAATCGCTCCAACGCCAAAACCCCCAATTTCACAAAATCATACAATATCAGTATCCTAACTCCCCGTTCACATGTGGGCGCCCGCCTTTCCCAACCCCCGCCAGCCAATATCGCCCCGGCAAAACCCCTCCGGCCAGTCCAACAATTCGACCATCGCATAGGCCCGGTTCCGCGCCTGTTCCAGACTGTCCCCCCGCGCCGTGATGTTCAAAACCCGCCCCCCGTTCGCCGTGATCAACCCCCCCGTCAAGGCCGTGCCTGCATGAAAAACCATATGCCGGCTATCCTCGGGCATCCTGTCCAGCCCATTGATCACGCTGCCCTTCATATAGTCGCCCGGATACCCCTTTGCCGCCATCACGTCCGTCAAAGCATGATCATCCGCCCAGTTGACCCGTGCCTGATTTAAGCGCCCCTCCGCACAAGCCAGCAGCAAATCCAGCACCTGCGCCCCCAGCCGCATCATCAGCACCTGAGTCTCGGGGTCACCGAACCGGGCATTGTATTCCACCAGCCGGGGCGCGCCGTCCTCGATCATCAACCCCGCATACAGCACCCCCTGATAGGGCGTCCCCCGCCGCGCCATCTCGCGGATCGTGGGCCGGATGATCGTTTTCATCGCCATTTCCATCACTTCATCCGTCAGCACCGGGGCCGGCGAATAGGCCCCCATCCCGCCCGTATTCGGCCCGGTATCCCCATCAAACGCCCGCTTGTGATCCTGCGCCGTCCCTACGGCCAACGCATCGATGCCGTCGGTCAGCACAAAGAAGCTGGCCTCCTCTCCCGTCATGAATTCCTCGATGACAACCTCGGCCCCCGCCGCGCCAAACTCACCGCCAAACATGTCATCTACCGCGGCCAAAGCCTCATCCATGGTCATCGCCACGATAACCCCCTTGCCCGCCGCCAACCCGTCCGCCTTGACCACAATCGGCGCCCCCTGCGCCCGAATATAGTTGCGGGCCGGGTCCGCCGCCGTAAATCGGGCATACCGGGCGGTCGGGGCGCCACAGGCGTCACAAATCTGTTTGGTGAACGCCTTGGAGGATTCCAGCCGCGCCGCTGCGCCCGTGGGCCCAAAGGTCAGCAAACCCACTGCCCGCGTCGCGTCCGCCACCCCGGCAGCCAAGGGCCCCTCGGGTCCGATCACCACAAAGTCGACGGCGTTCTCCTCGCAGAACCCGACCACCGCAGCGCCGTCCAGAATGTCGATATCCGCGATTTCGCAGTGCGCTGCGATCCCGGCATTGCCAGGCGCCACGATCAGGCGGTCGGTCTTGGGGTTCTGCTTGATGGCCCAGGCCAAAGCGTGTTCCCGCCCGCCGCTGCCCAGGATCAGAATGTTCATGCCGCCCCCGCTTGGCCTTTTGATCAAGGCGTCATAAGGTTTACAGACCCGTCACACAAGGCGCACCATGTCCGACCTGTTCGAAGACCCAGCCCCGACCAATGCCGCCGAATACACCGTGTCCGAACTCTCCGGCGCGGTTAAGAAGGTAATCGAGGGCGAGTTTGGTCTGATCCGGGTCCGGGGCGAGGTCGGACGGGTGTCGCGGCCAGTCTCAGGGCATCTCTATTTCGACCTTAAGGATGACCGCAACGTCATCGCGGCGATCAGCTGGAAAGGGCAGGTCGCCCGGATGCAGGTCCGGCCCGAAGAGGGGATGGAGGTTGTCGCGACGGGGCGCATGACCACCTTTCCGGGGCAGTCGAAATATCAGTTGATCGTCGATGACGTCGCCCCTGCGGGGGCGGGTGCGTTGATGGTCATGCTGGAAAAGCGGCGGATGGCTTTGGCGGCGGAGGGGTTGTTTGATGCCGGGCGCAAGCAGGCGATCCCCTACTTGCCGCAGGTGATCGGGGTGATCACGTCCCCCTCGGGTGCGGTGATCCGCGATATCTTGCACAGACTGCGCGACCGCTTCCCCCGCCACGTTCTGATCTGGCCGGTGGCGGTGCAGGGCCAGGCCTGCGCGCCCGAGGTTGCGGCGGCGATCCGGGGCTTCAACGCGATTGTGCCGGGTGGGCCGATCCCGCGCCCGGACGTGATCATCGTTGCGCGAGGCGGCGGCTCGCTGGAGGATCTTTGGGGCTTCAACGAAGAGGTTGTCGTGCGGGCGGCGGCGGCGTCGGTGATCCCGCTGATCTCGGCGGTCGGGCATGAGACGGACACGACCCTGATCGACCATGCGGCGGACCTGCGCGCGCCCACCCCCACGGCGGCGGCGGAACTGGCTGTGCCGGTGCGGCTGGAACTGGTGGCCGGATTGGACCAGCAGGGCGCGCGGCTGAGCAGGGCAGTGGCGCAGGGGTTGGGCCTGCGCGGGCAGCGGGTGCGAGATCTGGCGCGCGCCATACCGCGGCTGGAGGGGTTGCTGGCCAGCCCCCGCCAGCGGTTGGATGGCGGATTGTTGCGGCTGTCTGGGGCGTTGGGGCTGGCGGTGTCGCGCAAGCGGGCGCGGTTCGAGGCGCAGGCGGCGCGGCATCGGCCTCAGGTGCTGTTGGCGGTCTTGACGCGTCGGGGCGACCTGCTGACGGGTTTGGGGCGAGAGTTGGTCAGTCGGTTGGACCGGCAGGTCGAGCGGTCTCGCATCACCTTGGCCAATTGGTCGTCGCGTCTGGAACCATCGCTGTCTCGGTTGATCGGGGCTGCGGCGGGGATAATTGCGCGGGATCGCGAGCGGGTTGCAGGTGTGTCGACCCGTTTGGAGGCAGCGCCCGCGAAGCGGCTGGCGGACCTTGCGCGGCGGCTGGAGGCATTGGACAGAACCCGCACGACAATGGGCTATCATGAGACCTTGAAGCGCGGCTATGCGGTGGTCTGGGGCGATGGAGTCGTGGTCACCACCAAGACCGAGGCCGAACAGGCCGCTGCGTTGGAGGTCCAGTTTCAGGATGGCCGGCTGGTTTTCGGGTCGCGTTCGGGTCGGAAGGGCAAAGGTGGCGGAGGCTCGGAGCAGGGTAGTTTGTTTTGACTCTCTGAAAGGTTCCAGTTTGGTGACTTTGAAAAATCTGGCCGCTTTTCCAACCTTAATTGTTCGAAAATGCCACTCAGGCACCCACCTGTGGACCTTGGCACTCCAGCGGTTGGTTGGATTGGCCGACTTCGGCGAGCGGGTTCAGACCGTCACTACCGATCAATTCAGCGATCAGTCCGCGGGCGCCCATGAAGAAATTCCAGCATTTTGGTTCGTCGTCGCCCTCATAGACAAAGCACACCGCATTGTCCTGTGAATACCATTGGCCGAACTGGCAGTCCTGCCCCGTAAAGGCCCACAACACTTGTCGGTTCGGCAGATATTGCTCTTGACCCCAGATCATCCCGTCGGCGGCATAGGACAAAGTGCGTCCAACGGCGTAGGCCGAAAACTCGGCAGGGGTCATCGGCTTGCCGGGCAATTGTAGTGCCGAATCGGCGTGCAGGGGCGTGGCGAGTTGCGATAAAAGGACGCATGCAAAAAAGACGCGGCTGGGCTTCATGGTTGCTCCGTTAATTTGGGAGGCACAGTGCCATTGTCCGGGGCCAAGGGGAAGTCACGCCTGCGAGACGGCGGCTTTGTCGAGCAGTGGTGTCATCCGTTTGCGCCATATTGGCGGATAAATGGCAATGAGGCAGGCGACGGGCAGAGGTCACGGCAGAAACGGTGCATCGGGCGGCAGCCGCAGAGCGGGAAAGGGGCGCGCCGGATGGGCGTGGTGGTGGGAATGGCGCGCCGCGTTCAGCATGGTGGCCGTGGAGAACGGATGGGGGGCGTTCCAGCTGTGGGCCATGCTCACCGGCACAGGTTTGCCGTCCGGGGTGTCGGTGCGGGTCAGGCCGTAATGCTGGACATAGTCGGACAGCAGGATTTGCAAGCAGGTCCGGCGTCAGGGCGACGAACACCATGTAACCGAAAACAAGCCACGGCCACGGGCCACCCATCCACAGGGTCAGCAGCAAAACCACCAGCGGGCTGGCAGCGGCAAGGGCGAAAAGCGGTACGGACAGACGGCGCATCTGGTCGACATGGCACGTGCAGCGCTGTGAAAAAGGGTTTTGTGTGCATTTGAACTATTCTGGGATCAGGTGGGCAGACGCCCGCCGTTTCATCGCGCACCATGGTGGGAGGGGCCGGGGCTTTTCAAACTGGCGCAAAATGACTAGGTGGGTGCAAAGTTTGGGGGTCGGATGTCGTTCTTCAAGAAACTGCGTGACCGGATGTTCCGGTCCTCGGACAAGATCGGTGAGGGACTGGAAGCTCTGGTAGGCGAACAGCCCCGGCCCGAGCCCGCAAAACCGTCATTGATCGGGCGACTGCTGGGGCGGGATGAGACGCGGCGGATTGTCGACGATGAAATGCTGGAAAGCCTGGAGGATGTGTTGATCCAGGCGGATATGGGCGTCGACACGGCGCTGCGGGTGACCGCCAACATCGCAGCGGGGTGGCGCGGCAAGCGCGTCTCGACCGACGAGTTGAAGGGTGCCTTGGCCGATGAGGTGGCACGGATCATGGAAGCGGTGGCACGCCCCATGCCGATTTACCCGCAAAAACCGCAGGTTGTTCTGGTTGTCGGGGTCAATGGTTCGGGCAAGACCACCACCATCGGCAAGTTGGCCAGCCAGTTCAAGGCTGCGGGCAAAACGGTCGTCATCGCGGCGGGCGACACCTTCCGCGCGGCGGCGGTCGAACAATTGCAGATCTGGGGCCAGCGGGCCGGTGTGCCGGTGATGACAGCGCCAGAGGGTAGCGATCCGGCCTCGCTGGCCTTTGACGCCCTGACGCGGGCGCAGGCCGAGGGGACTGACCTGTTGATGATCGACACGGCGGGCCGTTTGCAAAACCGGGCCGATCTGATGGAGGAATTGGCCAAGATCGTGCGTGTGCTGCGCAAAAAAGACCCGACCGCGCCGCATAACACCCTGTTGGTGCTGGATGCGACGACCGGTCAAAACGCCTTGGCGCAGGTCGAGATTTTCCGAAAAATCGCAGATGTCAGCGGCTTGGTGATGACCAAGCTGGACGGCACGGCACGTGGCGGGGTGCTGGTGGCATTGGCGGACAAGTTCGGGCTGCCGATTCATGCGATTGGCGTGGGCGAGCAGATCGACGATCTGGCCCCGTTCGACCCGCAGGAATTCGCCGATGCGCTGGTGGGTCGCGGGGCCTGAAGTGTCGGCAATGATTTAGGATGGTGATCGCCGATGATGCGGTCGGAATTGGGGATGCAGGATGAACGAGCCAAAGGTGTTTGATCACAGGGTGAAGGCGGCGCTTGAATATGGACCGCTGGTCCTGTTCCTGCTGGGCTATTGGTACGTCAAGGACCGCAGCTTTACCATTGCCGACCAGACCTATTCCGGTTTTATCGTGGTGACCGCAGCGTTTGTGCTGATCTTTGCGCTGTCGATCCTGGCGCTGTGGCGTCTGACCGGGCGCTTGTCGTCGATGCAGGTCGTCACATTGGTGGTCGTGCTGTTCATGGGCGGCCTGTCGGTCTGGTTCAATGACGAGCATTTTTTCAAGATGAAACCGACCTTCATCTATGCCTTCTTTGCCGGGGCACTGGGGGTCGGGCTGTTGCAGGGCAAAAGCTATCTGCGGTTGGTGATGGGGGAGGCTTTGGCATTGCAGCCCGAAGGCTGGATGATCCTGACCCGGCGCATCGCGGTGTTCTTTATCGTGCTGGCGGTGGCGAATGAAGTGGTCTGGCGGAATTTCAGCACCGAAACATGGGTGTGGTTCAAGGCCGTGGGATTGACGGTCGCCATGTTCCTGTTCCTGCTAAGCCAGGCGCGCATCCTGACGACCTATGGCATCGAGACTCCCGAGGAAAAGCCCTGACAAACGGCCACCTTGCCACAACTTGGTCAGATTTCCATGGCATTTTCCCCCAAAGGTCAAAACTGGGGTTGGGCATGATCAAGGACATCACAGTATCGTTGAAGCGGTTTGTCGCCCTGTTTCGACCGGGCATCAGCCTGCCTTGGACCATTCTTCTGCCGTTGATGGTGGTGGCTTTGGTGTGGCCCTTGCTGATCGCTTGGTTCAAGGATGAACGCGCGACCTTCATGGTGGCATTCGTGCTGGCGATGGGCCTGCGGATGGTGTTGCGGTCTGACGGCGCAATCCGCAAGATGCGCAGCCAAATCTCCTCCCGCAGCACGTTCATCATCGCCTTGCTGTTTGGGCCGGGGGTGATCGCCCTTTTGATCTGGGTGGGCGAGCCGATCTGGTGCCAGCGGTTCCTGAGCCTGTATTTCCTTGTGATGTCTGGGCTATATCTGCTGGATGTGTTCGACGGCCGCCATGCGATGGTGCAGTATTTCCTGCCGTCTGATCGCAATCGGGGTGCGGATGGGCTGATGACGCGGGTGATGGCGATCTTTCACATGGCGCTGTTGCTGTTGAACGAAACCATGATCGCGCAAAGCAGCCTGACGGTCTGGCTGGTCTATTTCGGCCTGCTGCCGGTGCTGTCATACCGGGTCCTGCTCGCCCTGATGCGGACGGTGGATGAGGCCTATGCCAAAGGTTATGGCCGTGGCTGAAACGGGCGTTGACCTTTCCTGCCTCAAGCGGTAACCGTTCCTTCGTGGCGCTTTGTAACCAGATTGCGGGCCACGTTAAACATTCCGCTAAAAAGGTCAGGGCCCCGCGCCCCGCACCGATGGTTGCGGGGCTTTTTGTTGGGGATGACCATGACCAAGGATTGGAAAACACGCACGAAACTGGTGCATGAGGGCAGCCGTCGCAGCCAATACGGCGAGATGGCCGAAGCGATTTTCCTGACCCAAGGCTTTGTCTACCCAGACGCCGAGACCGCCGAGGCGCGTTTCATCAAGGCAGGTGATGACGAGTTCATCTACGCCCGTTACGGCAACCCCACGACCCGCATGTTCGAAGAACGCATCGCCGCGCTGGAAGGGACCGAGGATGCGTTTGCCACCGCAAGCGGCATGGCGGCGGTCTCGGGCGCGCTGATGGCCCTGCTGCGCGCAGGCGATCATATCGTGTCGGCCCGCGCCCTGTTCGGCTCCTGCCTGTATGTGCTGGAGGAGGTTTTGCAGCGCTACGGCGTCAAGGTCACCTTTGTCGATGGCGCAGACCTTGATCAATGGCGCGCGGCGGTCGTGCCGGGGGTCAAGGCGGTGTTCTTTGAATCGATGTCCAACCCGACGCTGGAACTGGTCGATATTCGCGCCGTTTCTGAAATCGCCCATGCCGCAGGGGCCTTGGTGATCGCCGACAATGTCTTTGCCACACCGATCTTTTCGCGCGCGGTCGAACAGGGCGCGGATGTCGTCGTCTATTCCACCACCAAACATATCGACGGGCAGGGCAGGGCATTGGGCGGTGTCGTCTGCGCCAGCCGCGACTTCATCCGCAAGGTGCTGGAACCCTACATGAAACACACCGGCGGTTCGATGTCGCCGTTTACCGCCTGGATCATGCTGAACGGCATGGCCACCTTGGACCTGCGCTGCCGGGCCATGGCGCATTCTGCGTTGGAAATCGCCAACGGTTTAAGTGCCGACGCGCATTTGTCGCGCGTGGTTTATCCCGGGCTGCCCAGCCACCCGCAGCATGACCTCGCCATGGCGCAGATGGGTTCGGGTGGGACACTTGTGGCATTTGAGATCAAGGGCGGCAAAGAGGCGGCGTTCCGGTTCATGAACGCCTTGGACATCATCAAGATTTCAAACAATCTGGGGGATGCCAAAACCATCGCCACCCACCCCGCAACCACCACCCATTCGCGCCTGCCGCAGGATCAGAAAGACCGCTTGGGCATCACCCCGGGCCTGATCCGTCTGTCGGTGGGCCTGGAAGATGCGGGTGATCTGATGGCCGAGTTGACGGCGGCTCTGGCGACGACCTGACATCGGTTAACCGACAAAAACACTCGCGGAATTTGGACATGTGGGAAATCGCCCTATATCGGGTGTAAGATACCGCTGGGGAAAGAGACCGCTGCCATGAACATTCACTTGTCCAATCTGGATGCGACACCGTCACAGGCCGAGGCCGAAGCGGCGCTTAACCTGTTGAAATTATGGGCCGACCGCGCCAGTGCGGCCGAAATCGTCGCCCTTGACCCCTTGGCCGGCGCGCTGTTGGGGCAGGGCTATCCGCTGATGAGCCGGGAATACCCGCAACAGTTCCGGGTTTCGGATACTTACAAGGACGGCTTGCCCGATCTGCAAAACGGGCCTGCCAGCCTGATCGTGGGCGCCAAACAGGTCATCCAGCATGTCGGCATCTCGAATTTTCGCCTGCCGCTTCGCTATCATACTCGGGACAATGGCGATCTGACGCTGGAAACCTCGGTCACCGGAACGGTCAGCTTAGAGGCGGAAAAGAAGGGCATCAACATGAGCCGCATCATGCGCTCGTTCTATGTCCATGCCGAGCGTGCCTTCAGTTTTCAGGTGATCGAGCACGCTTTGGAGGATTACAAGCGCGATCTGGGCAGCTTTGACGCCCGGATTCAAATGCGATTTTCCTTTCCGGTCAAGGTAGGGTCGCTGCGGTCGGGTCTGCAAGGCTGGCAGTATTATGACATTGCGTTAGAGTTGATCGACATCGGCGGCGTGCGCAAGCGCATCATGCACCTGGATTTCGTCTATTCCTCGACCTGCCCTTGCTCGCTGGAACTGTCCGAACATGCCCGCATGACTCGCGGTCAGCTCGCCACACCCCATTCGCAGCGCTCGGTCGCGCGTATCTCGGTCGAGGCTGTGGGACCAGATTGCCTGTGGTTCGAAGACCTGATCGACTTGGCCCGCCAAGCCGTGCCGACCGAGACTCAGGTCATGGTCAAGCGCGAGGATGAACAGGCCTTCGCCGAACTGAACGCCGCAAACCCGATCTTCGTTGAAGACGCTGCGCGCAGCTTTTGTGCGGCCCTGATGGACGACCCGCGAATCCGCGACTTCCGTATCGTGGCCAGCCATCAGGAAAGCCTGCACAGCCACGACGCCGTGTCGGTCCTGACCGAGGGGCCGACATTTGCCGCTGAAAGCCTGGACCCGCGGCTGTTCGCGTCGCTGTATCATGTTGGCTGATGTGCTGGCCGGGGTTTGCCCCGGCCAGGTTACTCCCAGCAGCTGACCAGAACGGTCAAGTCGCGCGCGATGGTCGCTATGGCGTCAGGTGTCGCAGGAACGGTGCCCACTGATTGCGTCGCGGTCACACCTTGGGCCGTCAGCGCAGCGGCCAAGGCTGCGCCAGAGGCCGCAAAGGCCACACCCTGTGGCAGTTGCTTCGCCCCGGATGCATCCGGCGGCAATAATAACCCCACAACCGCGCCAGTGACATCCAAAACCGGTCCGCCGCTATCGCCGGGCAGGGCGGTCAGGCTCAGCCGTGTCAGATTTGGCTCGCCATTCAGGCCCAGCGCCTCCTCCAGCACACCAAGGGTGATCACCGGGGCAGGCAACTTGTCTTCATAGGAGTAGCCCGACAAAGACACGCGGGCCCCCGGGCTGCCCGATCCGGCAAAACTCGCGACAGCGCGCGGGGCCAAAGCGATGTTGGGCGTCAGCAATGCGATGCCAAGCGCGGCGTCTGTAAAGGTAACGGTCGCCTCGGTTGACCGAGCCAGCACGACCCGGCCGCAGCCTTGCACGGCCTGTGATGTGGTCAGGACCATGCCTTGCGCGCTGACAAAGAACCCCGAGCGTGAGAATTTCGGGTGACGCACATCCAGCCCCGCCAACAGCCCGCGCCTGACTGCCTCGGACAGCGGGACAAGGCCGGGGTCCAGCACCTGATCGCCCAACGACCGAAAGCTGGATTGCAGCACGGGCAGGATCCGGGTCATGCGGTCCGCATCGGAAACGTTCCAGCTGACCAGATAGCCCTTGATGTTGCCGCCCGAGGCTTTGGCATAGACCAAGGTCTCGATCAGGTCATTGCGCCCCCGGATCGAGAAACTGTCTTCGCCCGAGGCGCGCTCGCCCTCCGCAGGCACGATTTCCAACGTTTGCAGGATGTCGTACAGCCCCTTTAGCGCCGGACTGCCGCCCGGTTCCGAGATCAGCATAACCTTCAGCCCCGACCCCGCCTTTTCGGTATATTGCACGAAGGGCGGTTCATAGCGGTCGAACTGAATCAAGGCGAGGGGCAGGGTGATCTCGATCCCGGATTCAGTTTCGGTCACGGTTTCAAAGCCGAACTCGGCCTTGTCGCTGACATAGCTTTCGGTCAGTTGCTGGCGCTGCGATGACGACAGCACGCCAGTTTCTTCAAAGCCATTCGCGGCCTGCCACGCAGCAAACGAGGCGCGGGTGCCCCTGCCAAAGCTGCCATCCAGACCGCCCTTGTAATAGCCGTACCACTGCAGCGCTTCTTGCAGAAACTCCCGTTCAATGGCGGTCAGAGCGGCCTCGGCGGCTCTGGACTCAGCCAGCGTTTCTGGCGGCGGTTCTGGCAGGGTGGCCGGTTCCGGGACGGTTGCAGGTTCAAGTGGGGCATCGATGGCGCCCGTCTGAATATCCTCGGGTGGCGGTGGTGCCTCGGCTGCGGGTTCGGTGGCGAAAGGGGTGGAATCCAAGCCTACAGGCCAGAAGCGTTCGGTATAAGATGCCCCATTGGCCAGATAGCTGTCGGACGGGATCAGGTTCTGGCGTCGCAGGTCCAGCAGGCGTGCGGCGGCCTCGTCAGGCGTGCTGGGGCCAAGGGCGATGCCGTACCAGCCGTTGCGCAGCCGGTAGCCTTCGACATCGGGGAACAACGCGGCATAAGCGCGCGCGCGGTCCATCGCAGTGTTCAGGTTCGGTTGCGCCTCGATCTGCAGCCAGCTTTTGTCTTGCGCCATGGCTGGCATCGTCGCCAGCAGGGCGCACAGGCCCAGCAAAAACCCCAGAACTCTCATCCGTAACCGACCCTCTTTGACGCCGCCACCTGTTGCAGGTGCAGTTTTGCCGACATTACCAGACGGTTGGGCGGATGCACCCCCATTTTGCATGGAAAGCGGGGGATGGGGCGGGCGGGCCACATTGACCCTTGGCCCCAGTGCCAATAAGGAAGGGGCGCATCGCCAGAGGCCCATCCATGTCCGTTGTTTCCCTGTTAACCCAGACTGCCGCCCCCCGCAGCTTTCAGGAAATCATCCTGCGGCTGCAGAATTATTGGGCCGCACTGGGCTGCGCCGTCCTCCAACCTTATGATATGGAAGTGGGGGCCGGCACCTTCCACCCGGCAACCACGCTCCGGTCGCTCGGCTCGCGGCCTTGGGCTGCGGCCTATGTCCAACCCTCCCGCCGCCCGACCGATGGCCGCTATGGCGAGAACCCCAACCGCTTTCAGCATTATTATCAATTTCAGGTGATCCTGAAGCCGAGCCCGGCTGATCTGCAGGCGCTTTATCTCGAAAGTCTCTATGAGCTCGGCATTGACC
>JBBQGU010000070.1:0-13234 GCA_038323315.1 Rhodobacterales bacterium
GGCGCAAGGCGGCCGCCTATCCGGCCAATGAACCAAGGCTGGGGCAGTTGCTGGCGGACGCCGAGATTGACATCTCGCTATCCTTCAACCCCGGTCGCGCCTCGGCCGAGATACTGGCTGGCAACCTGTCCGACACCGTGCGGACCTTTGTGCTGGACGGCGGAACCATCGGCAACGCCTCGTTCCTGGCCATCCCGTTCAACGCGGCACAACCCGCCGCAGCGCAGGTCATCGCCGATCTGTTCCTGTCGCCCGAGGTGCAGGCACGCGCCCAGGACCCCGCCATCCTGGGCTTTCAGACCGTGCTGGCGATGGACCGGTTGACGCCTCGGGACACTGCGACATTTGCCGCGCTGGCGCTTGGCCCCGCCACGCTGCCGCCCGCCGGGCTTGGCCCCGCGCTGCTGGAGCCACATGCCTCGTGGATGACGCAGATCAGCGGGGATTGGGTCACACGCTACGGCGTGGCCTGATGCGGCTGCGGGGGTTGCTGCGGGCCAGCCCCGCGCTGATCCTGACACTGCCGGTGCTGGCGGGGTTTGCGGCCACGGTTTGGCCCGCTTTGCAGACCGGAGCGGGCTTTGCGGCGCTTCTGGACTGGCCCGGTCTGCCCCGCGCGGTCATACTGTCGATGGGCACCGGACTGGGGTCGACCGGTGCCGCACTGCTGTTGACGCTCCTGATCCTGGCCGCCCTGCATGACCGGCCGGTGTTCCGCTGGGTTCAACGCAGCCTCTCGCCGCTGTTGGCCCTGCCCCATGCCGCAACGGCTTTGGGCTTGGCCTTCCTGATCGCGCCGTCGGGCTGGATCGCCCGCGCGCTGTCGCCTTGGGCGACGGGGTGGCAGCAACCGCCCGACCTGCTGATCCTGAACGACCCCTGGGGCCTGAGCCTGACCTTCGGCCTGATCGCCAAGGAGTTGCCCTTTCTGCTGATCATGGCGCTGGCCGCCATGCCCACGACTGCCACCCGCCGCCTGCAACTGGCAGCGTCCATGGGCTATGGCGCGGTCGCCGGGTTTTTCCTGACCGTGCTGCCGGCACTTTACCCCGCCCTGAGGCTGCCCGTCTTCGCCGTGCTGACCTATGCAATGACCAATGTCGACATGGCGCTGATCCTTGGCCCCACCACGCCGCCCAGTCTGGCGGTGCAGATCACCCGCTGGATGACCGAGCCCGGCCTGTCCCAAACCGACCTCGCCGCCACCGCCGCCCTGCTGCAAACTGCGCTGACAGCAGTCGCGCTGGCGCTGTGGCGCGGTGGCGAGGTTGCCGCCGCACGGCTTTGCCACACCGTCACCCTGCGCGGCTTGCGGCTGCGCGGGTTGGATGGGTGCCGCAGTGTCGTTACGGTCGTTGCGGGGCTGATGGGGCTGACGCTGACGGCCAGCATCCTGTCGCTCGGCCTGTGGTCTTTCGCCGGACTGTGGCCCTTTCCGAACACTCTGCCCCAGTCGCTGACCCTGACCGCGTGGAGCAATGCCGCCCCTGCCCTGACGGCCACGGCGATGACCACGCTGATCATCGCCGCCCTCGCCACCGCCGCCGCGATGGCGGTCACTTTGGCATGGCTGCAGGCCGAGCACCTTTTCGGCTGGCCCCAAATTCCCCCGGTCCTGATCTACCTGCCGCTGATCATCCCGCAAATCTGCTTTCTGCCGGGTCTTGAAACCGCAGCCCTGCGGTTGGGGGCGACGGGCGGTGTCACCAGCGTCACAGCCGCTCATCTGATCTTTGTCCTGCCCTATACCTATCTGGCCCTGTCCGGCCCGTTCCGCGCGTGGGACAACCGCATCGCGACCGTCGCCGCCACCCTCGGCGCCACCGGCGCGCGCATCTTCTGGCGCCTGCGCCTGCCCATGCTGCTGACGCCGGTCCTGATCGCCGCCGCCATCGGTGTCGCCGTATCTATCGCGCAATATCTGCCAACGCTGCTGGTCGGCGGGGGGCGGGTGACGACCCTGACGACCGAGGCTTTGGCCCTCGCCTCGGGTGGCAACCGCCGCCTGACCTCGGCCTATGCGCTACTGCAAACCCTGCTGCCAATCGCCGGGTTCCTGATCGCCGTGGAATTGCCAAAGTGGCTGCGCAACCGACGCTTTGGCAAAGGTGTCGCATGAAGAACGGCCTGCAACTGATTGATCTGGATGTCTCTCTCGGCCAGCGCCGGATTGTCCGCGTAACCGCCGATATCCCACCGGGTCAGGTTCTGACTGTGATGGGTCCCTCTGGCTCCGGTAAATCGACGCTGTTGGCAGCGCTGACCGGCACCTTGGACCCGGCCTTTCGGGTGACAGGCCAGATCCTGCTGCAAGGCCGCGACATCACCCGCCAGCCGACCCAACTGCGCCGGATAGGATTGCTGTTTCAGGACGATTTGCTGTTCCCGCATCTGACCGTAGCTGGCAACCTTGCCTTCGCCCTGCCGCCCGACATCCGCCCCCGCGCCGCCCGCGAGCAGTTGATCGCGGCGGCACTGACCGATATGGACCTGTCCGGCTACGGCCCGCGCGACCCCACCACCCTGTCCGGCGGCCAACGCGCCCGCGTCGCCCTCGCGCGCTGCCTGCTGTCCAACCCGCAGGCGCTGGCGCTGGACGAGCCGTTCTCGCGCCTGGACGCCAGTTTGCGCGCCCAGATCCGCACGCTGGTCTTCAGCCATGCCCGCATCCGCGCCCTGCCGGTGATTCTGGTCACGCATGATCCGGAAGACGCCGCCGCTGCCGGTGGCCCGGTGGTCAGCCCCAACAACTGACAGTGCCCGTCAGTCGCCCTTGCGGCCTTCGATGTGCTTGCGCAACCGGCTTGGCGTATGGAACTTGGGATTTTTGAACGGGTTCTTGTCGCCCTGGCTACGGAAGGTCACCCGGATCGGCACGCCCGGCAGATCAAAATGATCGCGCAAGCCGTTGACAAGGTAGCGTTTATAGCTGTCCGGCATATCCTCGGGGTGGCTGCACATCACGATGAATCCCGGCGGCCGCGTCTTGACCTGCGTCATATAGCGCAGCTTGATCCGCCGCCCGCCCGGGGCCGGTGGCGGATGCGCCTCGACCATCGCGGCCAGCCAGGAATTCAACCGCGCCGTGGGAATCCGGCGGTTCCAGACCTCATGCACCTTCAGCACAGCGTCGTGCAGACGGTCAAGACCCCGGCCCGTCTTGCCCGAAACTGTGATCAGCGGCGCACCCCGCAACTGCGGCAGCAGCCGTTCGAACATCTCTTTCAGTTCGGCCAGCTTGTCCTGCTTTTCGCCCTCAAGATCCCATTTGTTGATGGCGACGACAACGGCACGCCCCTCGGTTTCGGCGAAATCGGCGATGCGCAGGTCCTGCACCTCGAACGAAATCTCGACATCCAGCAAGACCACGATCACCTCGGCGAACCGCACGGCGCGCAGGCCATCCGACACCGACAGCTTTTCCAGCTTTTCAACGACCTTGGCCTTTTTGCGCATCCCCGCCGTGTCAAAGACCCGGATCGGTGTGCCCAGCCAGTCGGTGCGAACGGAAATGGAATCGCGCGTGATACCCGGTTCAGGCCCGGTCAGCAGACGGTCAAAGCCAAGTATCTTGTTGATCAGCGTCGATTTTCCGGCATTGGGCCGCCCGATCACGGCCATCTGCAACGGCTTTTTGTCCGACGGACGCCAATCCCATTCGACATCATCCTCGATGTCAACCTCGGTCTCGGGCGTGTTTTCGGCCTCACGCTCGGCAAACTCGGCCTCAAAGGGTTTCAGCATGGTGTACAGGTCATCCATACCCTCGCCATGCTCGGCCGACAGCCGCAAAGGCTCGCCCAAGCCCAGCGACCAGCCCTCCAGCGCGCCTGAATCCCCCGCCTTGCCCTCGGCCTTGTTGACACCCAGAATTACCCGTGCGCCTTTTTTGCGCAAAATCTCGGCGAATGTCTCGTCCGATGGGGTCACACCGACCCGCCCGTCGATCAGGAACAGCGAAACATCGGCCATGTCGACAGCGCGTTCGGTCAGGCGGCGCATGCGGCCCTGCAGGCTGTCGTCGGTAATCTCCTCCAGGCCCGCCGTGTCGATCACGGTAAAGCGCAGGTCAAACAACTTGGCATCGCCCTCGCGCAGGTCGCGCGTGACACCGGGCTGGTCATCGACCAAAGCCAGTTTGCGGCCAACCAGACGGTTGAACAGGGTGGATTTGCCGACATTGGGACGGCCCACGATGGCAAGGGTAAAGCTCATGACGTCATTGCACCTAGAAGGAAGCGCCCCCCATACACGGGTCAGCCGCTAACGGAAAGCCAGAAGTTGCCCTTGGCCGTTCACGATGAACATCATGCCCGCCGCCAGCGCCGGACTTGCGGCAGCCCCGCCCGGCAGAGCCGTTTGCCCCACCACAGCGCCCGTCGCCGGATCAAACTGCCGGATCAGCCCATCCGACGATACCGTGACCAGACGCCCGCCAGCCAGCACAGGACCGAAATGGGTATAGATCTGCGCATATCTTTTCGGCCTGCTCGCGGTGAAATAGGGCATCGGCACGGCCCAGATGCGCGCGCCGGTGCTGGCATCCAGACGGATCAGCTTATCCTCGTCATTGACCACAAAGACCGAGCCGCCAACGACCAGCGGCGGGTTCACCGCGCCCTCCTCGGCGGTCCACAGCATCTCGCCGGTATCCTCGCGGAAGGCGCCTGTCCGACCGGCTTGCGTGCCGACATAGACCACGCCGCCCGTCACCACCGGATCGCCGGTGATGACGCCCGAATTGGCATAGGCGCGGCCCAGCCGGTTGCCGGTGATCGCGGCCTGCCACAGGGACGCCCCGGTCTCGCGCTGCGACGCCGCCATCACGCCAACGGCAAAGGGAAAGATCACATTCGCGCCCGTCACCGCAGGCGAGGCCCCGGTGTCCGAGCCCAGCAAGTTTTCCGCCGCAGGCAACGTCCACATCTCTTTGCCCGAGGCGGCATCCAAAGCCCAGCCGGTGCCGTCCACGCTCATCACAAAGACCTTGCCGCCGCCCAAACCCGGCGCACCCGACGCGGGCGAGCCCATGCGGTGCCGCCACAGCACGCCGCCGGTGCTGGCGTCCAGTGCCACGACCTCGCCATAGCCCGTCGTCGCAAAGACCCGGCCACCACCCACCGCCAGACCGCCGCCAGACTGCTGTCCGCCCCGATCAAACGCGGCCGTGATATCGGCCTGCCACAAAAGACCACCCGCCAGCGACACCGCCGAGACATGGGTCAACGCGTCCATCGCGAACACCGCACCGCCCGCCACCACAGGTGCCGCCGTGATCCGGTTGCGCCGGGAATTGCCCGCCCCGATCTTGACCGACCATGCCAACGCCGGCTGGGCCGACAACTGGCCATGCGGACCGTTATGGGTCGCCGAGCCGCCGCGTTCGGTCCATTCCGCATTGCTGACCATCGCAGGCAAGCCGATGGCACGGGCTTCGTTCAAAGGCTGGGCCGGCGCGTCGACCGGGGCTGGCTGGCCCTCGACCGGCACTGAATCCGCCAAGGGGGTGCGCACGGCAAAGCGTTCGCCGGGCAGGATCACATCCTGATCGCAGGCGGCCAGCACCAATCCGACCAGCGCCAACTTGACGAACTTCGACATGCCGCGCCCCCCTTGATCAACCCGCATTCGCAGGTACTGTGGCCGCCGGTGCCGCAGCAGGTTGCGGCACCACGCCGCCCAAAGCCGTGATCACCAGCGCCAGGCGCGCCCGCATGGCCGAGGGTGCCTCCTGATCCTGGATCAGCGCGGTCAGGACGGTCAGCGCCCCGGCGGGTTTGTCCTCCTCGATCAGCAGATAGGCCAGTTGCTCCTCGGCCAGAACGCGAAACGCCCGGCCCGCAACGGCCACGCCTTGCAACGCCGCGCGCCGGTCGGCAATCGGCTGATCCACCCCGGCCAGGGCAATGCGGCGCAAAATGGCCAGATCGCGGTAGACCTGCGGCATAGTTTCATCCGCCGCGACCTTGTCTAGCGCGGCCAGCGCGCCGGGCTTGTCCGCCTCGGGGTTTGCGGCCAGCAGCAGATCGCGGATCGCCAGTTGGTCGCGGTCGCCGGACAAGGTGGCCAAGGCGGCTGCACGCTCCTCGGCCGGTTTGGCAAGGGCCGCCAGTGCCGCGTCGCCAAACGCCTCGGCGCGGGATGCGGCTGCCGATTTCTGCCATTCGTTCCACGCCGCCCCGCCGACAATCGCCAGCACCACGACCACGCCGATCCAGCCATATTTGCGAAACCCGGCAAACAGGCGGTCACGCCGGACCTCGTCGGTGACTTCGTCGATAAAACTGTCAGGGTTGCTCAAGGTCTGCTCCGGCTGTTGGTTCGCATTTGGTGCCAGTCTTACACGGGTTTTCCCAAGACCGGCAAGCCCGGCCAGAGCCCCCCGGCCAAAGACCGCAGCCCCTAACGCGCCGCAACCGCCGCTGCGGCATTCTGGGTCACCTCCTCGGAGGATTGCCGTTCCCACATCGCGTGATAGCGACCGTTCAGCCCCAGCAGCTCATCATGGGTGCCCTGCTCGCGCACGCGGCCTTCCTCCATCACGACGATCAGGTCGGCGTCCGCGATGGTCGACAGGCGGTGGGCGATGGTGATCACCGACCGGCCCTGCCCCATCTCCAGCAGGCTGTCCTGAATGTCGCGCTCGGTCTGGGTGTCCAGCGCGCTGGTCGCTTCGTCCAGGATCAGAATGCGGGGATTCTTCAACAAGGTCCGCGCAATGCCGACCCGCTGCTTTTCCCCGCCCGACAGTTTCAACCCGCGCTCGCCGACCTTGGCCTCATAGCCATCGGGCAAGGACGTGATGAAGTCGTGGATCTTGGCCGAGCGCGCCGCGTCTTCGACCTGCGCGCGGCTGGCATCGGGATTGCCGTAGGCGATGTTGTAATAGATCGTGTCGTTGAAAAGGACGGTATCCTGCGGAACCACCCCAATCGCCTGATGCAGACTGGTCTGCGTCACATCGCGAATGTCCTGCCCGTCGATCCGGATCGCGCCCTTGTCGATGTCGTAGAACCGGAACAACAATCGCCCGATGGTCGATTTTCCCGACCCCGAAGGCCCGACCAAGGCAATCCTCTGCCCCGGCCCGACCCTCAAGGAAATCCCTTTCAGGATCTCGCGGTTCTGTTCATAGGCAAATTCCACGTCCTTGAACACGACCTCGCCCGCCGTCACGACCAGATCGGCAGCGCCGGGCTTGTCCTTGATCTCGGCCGGTTGGCCCAGCAGGCCGAACATCTCACCCATATCCACCAAAGCCTGCCGGATTTCGCGGTAGACGGTGCCAAGGAACCCCAAGGGCAAAGTGATCTGCATCATATAGGCGTTAACCATGACGAAATCGCCGACGGTGAACCTGCCGTTCTGCACGCCAATCGCCGACATCACCATCACCATGATCAACCCCGTGGTGATGATCACGTTCTGCCCGATGTTCAGCACCGACAGGCTTTGGCCTGTGCGCACGGCAAAGCCCTCATAGGCCGCCATCGCCCCATCATAGCGGGAAGCCTCGCGTGCTTCGGCGTTGAAATACTTGACGGTTTCATAATTCAGCAGGCTGTCGATCGCCTTTTGGTTGGCATCGGTGTCCTGATCGTTCATCGCCCGGCGGATCTGCACGCGCCATTCGGTGATCTTGAAGGTGTAGGTGATATAGATCGTGATCGTGACCACCACGACCACCATGTATTGCCAGCCAAAATACAGCGCGAAGATGACCGAGACCATGGACAGTTCCAGGATCAACGGCCCGATGGAAAACAGCATGAACCGCAACAGGAAATCGACACCCTTGACGCCGCGCTCGATAATCCGGCTCAACCCACCGGTTTTGCGCGTGATGTGATAGCGCATCGACAGCATGTGGATATGGGTGAACGTCTCCAGTGCCAGTTTGCGCAAGGCGCGTTGACCGACCTTGACAAAGACCCAGTCGCGCATTTCGCCAAAAAACACCGTGCCCATGCGGGCAAGGCCATAGGCTATCGTCAACCCGACAGACCCCAGCACCAGAAGCGCCGCGGGCCCCGGCGATTTTCCGGTCAGCGCGTCCACCGCCAGTTTGTAAAGATACGGCGTGGTGATCGAGACCAGCTTGGACACGATCAGCAGGATCATCGCCGCCACCACGCGCTGCCTGACCCAGTTTTCGCCCTTGGGCCAAAGATAGGGCCCGATCCGTTTCATCGTCTGCCACCCCGAGGCGGGGGCCTTGACAAGGTCGGTTGTCGTCGCTGTGGGTATGGCTGCCGTTTTGGCCGTCGTCTTCGCAGTCGTCTTCACATCAGGCATTGCAGGCTCACATTTGCGGGCAGGACGGTTGCGCTGTGGCAAACCATGCTGTACCTATCATTTCAACGCTTCATGAGTAGTTGAAATATGAACCGGGGTAAAGCCCTCACCGCACTTCAAGCCCTTGCCCACGATGCCCGGCTGGACCTGGTGCATCTGTTGATGCCGCATGGGGATGAGGGGCTTTCGGCGGGCGAGATCAGCCGCGCCCTGAACATGCCCGCCTCGCGCCTGTCCTTCCACCTTGCGGCACTGGAACAGGCCGGCCTTTTGCAGTCGCGCAAGTTGGCGCGCAACGTGTTCTATGCCGTGAACACCGTGGGGATTGGCGGCACCATCGGCTACTTGCTGAACGACTGTTGCCGCGCCGATCCCGCCGTGCGCGACAGCTGCCAAAACACCGCCCGCACGACCCAGTGGCCACATGAACCCCTGCCGGATGAAACAGGACCGGGCTGAATGCCGCGAATGCCGCAGATCCCGCCCAAATTCCATTCCGGGAATTCGGACCTATTCCTCGGATCGTGCGCCCGGCCGCCGCGAACGCCGGTCTAGTTGGCAGGAATGGTAAACACCTGACCCGGATAGATCAGGTCCGGGTCCCTGATCTTGTCCTTGTTGGCCTCGAACACCTGCACATACAGCACGCCGTCGCCGAAATTCTGCCGGGCGATGTACCATAATGTATAGCCCGGCTGCACCGTGATCGTCAGCGCGGCAGGTGCCGCCTGTTCCGCCACCGCGCCATCCGCCGACGGCACTGCGGTCGCAACCGGCGCATCGACCGCCGCCAAGACCGCGCCATCCGCTGCAGGCGCGTCTGCCGCAGCCATGGGTTCCGCCGCCGGCAAAGCCGCAACCACCGCAGCATCCGCTGACGGAGGCGCGGCAGTCGGCACCGCAGTTTCAGTCACGGGTGCCACCAGTGTCGCATCCGCCACGGGTGCCACGGGGGTAACGTCGGATGTAGCGACAGATGCATCCTCCGCTCCCGCGACTGCAGCCGTTTCCGTCGTCACAGCGGCCGCAGCCGTTGTTGCATCTGTCGCGGTTGCAGCCGTGGTCGCCAAAGTTCCAGTTGTTGCCGTCTCAGGCGTGGCCGTCTCAGGCGTGGCCGTCTCAGGCGTGGCCGTCTCAGGCGTGGCCGTCTCAGGCGGGGCCGTCTCAGGCGGGGCCGCTTCCGGCGCAGGCGCTTCAGCGGTGAGTGCTTGCGTCACGGGTGCTTCAGTCAGAGGTGCTTCAGGTGTGGAGGCTTCAATCTTGGGTACTTCGGTCTTGGCGGGTTCAGTCTTGGCGGGTTCAGTCTTGGCGGGTTCAGTCTTGGCGGGTTCTGTCGCGGCGGGTTCTGTCGCGGCGGGTTCTGTCGCGGCGGGTTCTGTCGCGGCGGGTTTTGCCGTGACTGGCTCCGTCGCGGACGCCTCGGCTGTGGCCGTATCGGTCGCCTCACGACCTGCCGTCGCAGGCGCGACCGTTGTTCCGGCATCCGCCACCGTAGTATCCGGCGCCGGCACACCACTCGCTGCGGCCAGTGCCTCAGGCGTCTCGCGCTTGAACGGAGTTTCAAAGCGCGAGGTGACCTTGCCGGCCTCATCCACCTGATCCGCGCGCAGGGTGTAGATGCCGGGCGCGATCCCCTCCATCGTCACCGACCACGCCCCATCCGGAGCAATCGTCACCGCCTGCCCCAAGGCCGCATTGTCCAGATACAACCGAATGAACTGCCCCGCCATGCCACGCCCGCCGAACTGTACCTTGTCGGGCGAGGGATAGGCGATCACATCCAGCGACACATTCGCCGCCATCTCGGCTGCGGGCACGGTGCCGCTTTGCAGCACCTTGACCCCGGTTTCCGTCAGCGCGAGGGCCGTCGTGGCCCCGGTGGACGCCCCGGTGGTCGCCCCGGTGGTCGCCCCGGTGACGGCCTCTTCGGCCAATGCCGGGTCTGTCGCCGTTGTTGCCGCTGGCGTGGCGGCCGCTGTGGTCTCGGCCGTCGCGGCAGGTGCGGTCTCAGTCATGACCTCCGTCGTGGCCTTGGTCGCGGTATCGGCTGCCGGAGCGTCAGTGACAACCGTCGGTGGCACCACAGGCGTGATCGTCGCAATCGCGACCTGGGTGCCCGAGGCCACCTTGCTGCCATCCGGCAGTGTCACTTCCATGGTCAGCATCTGCCCCGAGGCCGAGGCCGGCATGACGAACATCGCGACGAATTTCCCGGCCTGATCCGCCGTGGACGAGGCGACCAGAACCGTATTGGCCAACAGCGCAATCGAAGAACCCGCAGGCGCACGGCCCGCCACCAAAGCCGACCCATCCTGCTCGATCCGGACCAGATCCAGACTGGGGATGATCGCCGCAGGCGCCACCACCAAGTCCTCAACCGCCGCCGCCAGATCCGGCGCTGCGGGTGCATCGTCGACGGGATCGGCCGCAGGTTCCGCCGCAACATCGGCCACCTGTTCTGCCGCAGGTGCAGCCACCGCATCCGCCGCAGGCGCAGCCGCAACCGGATCTGCCGCCGCATCTGCCGCCGGCAACGCCGCGACATTGACTGCCTGTCCCGTCACCGCAGCCGGCTGCGCCCTTTGCCATACATAGGCGCCGCCAAACAGCGCCAGAACCACCACGCCGACCGCAGTCTTCGTTCCGGTATCCATCTCAGACCAACTGGCCATGTCCATCCCCTGATCGAAGCGGGGCCTGTTGCCGACCCCTGCTTTTCTTATTCCAGAAACCCCGATATCAAGTGGAAACACAACCGCTTTTCACGGATTTGGCCCCCTATGACAACGCTTCCTTCGCTCTGTGTGTTCTGCGGCGCGCGGATGGGCCATAATTCGGTTTATTCGGATGCCGCACGTGCAATTGGCCGCCTGATCGCGGCGCGGGGCTGGCGTCTGATTTACGGCGCAGGCGATGTCGGTCTGATGGGCGAGGTGGCGCGGGCCGCCCTTGCGGCGGGGGCCCCGGCGCTGGGCGTCATCCCCACGCATCTGATGTCAGCCGAGGTCGGCAAACGCGACCTGACCAACCTTGTGATCACCGAAACCATGCACGAACGCAAAAAGGTGATGTTCATGAATGCCGATGCCGTGGCCCTGCTGCCGGGCGGTGCCGGGTCGCTGGATGAGTTCTTCGAGGTTCTGACATGGGCCCAGATCGGCCTGCACCGCAAGCCGATCTACCTGTTGAACGTCGAGGGCTACTGGACCCCCCTCCTGACCCTGATCGACCATACGATTGCCCAAGGTTTCGCGGATGCGACGCTGAAAACCCACTTCACGGTGTTGCCCGATGTCGCAAGCCTCGGTGCCCATCTGTCCCAGATTTGATCTGTCCCGATGCTCATCCGTCCTCACGGCCGTCTTCGCAGGCCCGCCCCAACGAAGACGGCCGCATGGACGGATGAGTGGCGTCAGACCGCGCCCTACGACAAATCCACCACCGTGATCTCGGGCGGCATTCCGAACCGCACGGGCAGCCCCGAACAGCCCAGCCCGCCCGACACGACCAGATCGCGCCCCTGTTCGTGCACAGGGCCATAAACGAACCGCGCGCCATATTGCGAGGGTACGACCGGCGCCCATGGCCCGAACCGCACCTGACCGCCATGAGTATGCCCCGACAGCGTCAGCGCCACCCGGCTGGCTGCCGGCAAATCGGGCACCTGCACAAAGATGTCCGGCTCATGCGCGAGCAAGATCACCGGATCATCATCTGTCACCTGGGCCAGTGTCCCAGCCAGATCGGCCTTGCCGACCCAATCCCGCCTGTGGCCGCGCGTGGTCTGCAGCGCCGTCTGACTGTCCAGACCGGCCAGCCAGAACCCGTCCAGCTTGACTGCCCGGTTGGCAAGAACGGGAATGCCCACGCCGCGCAAAGCCACCTCGGTCGCGATCGGCGCAACCGCCGCGCGGTTCGTGCGCAGCGCGTCCCACCAATCGTGATTGCCAAGGATCGCATGCACCCCCAGCGGCGCGGTCAGCCCCGCCAGCACCGGGGCCGCCATCTCGATCGGCACCAGCTCCAGCTGATAGCGGTGCGAGGCGCGGTAATCCCCCATCAGCAGGATCAGATCGCCGTCTTGCGCATTCGCCAATTCCACCGCCGCCTGCACCCGCACCACCGACATGTTCGGCCAGCCCGCATGCAAATCCGCTACCATCACCAGCCGCAGCTTGCGCCCCCTCGGCCAAGCTTGCGGCTGCAACGCCCAATACTGCACCCGCATCCGCAACGCAGGCTCGACAAATCCCGCGTAGACCGCAGTGAAAAGGCCCGTCAGGGAGGTCCCCAACAGGCCTTTCAGAATGTTCCGCCGCGTGATCACTTACAGCTTGGCAGCGACGGCTTCCCAATCGACCAGCTTGTCCAGAAAGTTGGTCAGATAGGCCGGACGCTTGTTGCGGAAGTCGATGTAATAGGAATGCTCCCACACATCGCAACCCAACAGGGCGGTCTGACCAAAGCACAAGGGGTTCACGCCATTCTCGGTCTTGGTGACCTTCAGCGCGCCGCTGGCATCCTTGACCAACCACGCCCAGCCCGACCCGAACTGGCCGGCACCGGCTGCCGAAAAGTCCTCTTTGAACTTGGCAACCGACCCGAACGCCTCGACCAGCGCCTTTTCCAGATTGCCCGGCATCGTCTTGCCGCCCGTGCCCATCACCGCGAAGAACAACGCGTGATTCCAGTGCTGGCTGGCATTGTTGAAAATGCCGTTCTGCGCAACCGCGGTCTTGTCAAAGGTGCCCACGACGATCTCTTCGACCGATTTGGCCTCCCATTCGGTCCCCGCGATCAGCTTGTTGCCATTGTCGACATAGGCCTTGTGGTGGATGTCGTGGTGAAATTCGAACGTCTCTTTGGACATGCCATGGGCGGCAAGCGCGTCATGGGCATAGGGCAGATCGGGCAAAGTGAAAGCCATTTCGGTCTCCTG
>JBBQGU010000071.1:0-13161 GCA_038323315.1 Rhodobacterales bacterium
GCCTGACAGGCGACGATATAGGCTTCGACATCGGCGCGGCTGGCGGTCTGGAAGGTTTGGGATTGGTCGATCAACCAGTCGGAAAACGCCAGCAGGTCACGGCCATAGGCCAGTTGGGTGTTGCGGGCGGCGTCGTGTTCGGCGGATTGGGCCTGCAGAAAGGTCGAAATCCATCGGTGCGGGTCGGCCAAGGTCAACATCAGGTCATCACCCGCGACGGTCCAGCAGCATCAGTTCAAGGGCGGTGCGGCGGGCGGCATCCTCCAGCCCGATATGGCGCAGGACCGACAGGCCCTCGGTCACGCTGCGCAGATCGCCGGTGGTGCCGTGTTCGATGCGCGACAGCGCCATCATGATATCCTCGCCGATGCGGCCCTGATCCAGCGCGGTGGTGAAATCGAGCGGGATCAGCTGGGCGGTTAAGGCTGTCTTGATGGCGGCGGACATGGGATCAGAGGTAGTCACGCCGGTCAGGTTGCCCCGGGCCAGTGCGGCCAGAAACTGGTCGCTGGTCGAGGTGGCGGCGCGGGCGGCGGACAGGCTTTCATAATCCGACGACAACAGGCTGATCAGAAAGACAATTTCGGCGGCTTCGCCCTGCAGCGACATCTTGGCCAGCTTGTCGGCGTACAGGCCCGCAAAGGGCACCTCCAATTCCGCATTGGTCATTTGCGACCAGGCGAGGGGCAGGGCCTGTTCCGTGGCGCGGACATCTTTCGCCGTCACGGCCTTGTCCAGCTTTTGAAACGCCGCGACGCGGTCCCAGACACCGCCCGAGGCGGCGGGCCTTTGCTCGGTATAAAGGCCCAGCAGCAGGTTGGGCGACAGCGCACCCGCGCGCGACAGGCGTTCTGCCGCCTCGATCTGCGATTTCCAGCCGGCGCGGTCGGACAGGTCGGTATAGCTGAAGGCGACGGGCAGGGTTGCGGTGGCCATCGGCTCGCCGATCGCCTCGAACAGGCGCAGCGACAGGGGGGTGACGGGATTGGGGGTGGCGGGAATGTCGCCCGTCTCATCCAGTTCAGGGTTCATGAAGCGGTCGAGGAGGGCGGCATCCTCGGGCGAGACGGTGCCAAGGGTGCGGGCGGTGTCCAGGGTCAGGCCCGCCGCCTCGAAATCGCCGGCACGGGCGAGGCAGAAGATGCGCGTCGGCAAGGCAGGCGACAGGCCGGGCGCGGCTTTCAGATAACCGCAGGCCCGGTCCTCATCCCCGATCAGCAGGGCCACGTCGAAATAGCGGCGGAACGTTTCGGGCGAGGTGGTGGGACCGGCGGCATCCAGCAGCGCGCGCGCCTGATCCAAGGCGCCCATCGACAGCAGTTTGTCGACACGGGCCAGCAGCAGGCTTTCTCCGGTGCTGTCGGTGGGCGGGTCAGCCTCGGCCAGAAGCACGGTCATCAGCAGCCCCTGCAAGGCGGGCAGGTCCTGCGGCGCTTCGGATGCCAGCAGAACCTCGATATCCGTTATGCGGCCCGTGCCCCACAGATTGCGCGGCAGGCCGGTGACCTGGGGCGGCAATATGCCGACAGCATCCAGACTGGTTTGCCCCAGGACCGAGGTGGTGACGTTTTCCGGCACGGCAGCACCGGCACCTGCCACAGGTGGTTCGTTGGTCCTGGGCAGGGGTTGGGCGGCAGGTGTCACCAGCGACTGGGACAACCAGTCGATGGCGGATAGCGGCGCTTCGGCCTGCGCTGGCAGGCCAAAGACCATCAGGGTCAGTGCAAAACCAAAACCTTTGGCCGTATCAGTCGGCATTCAAGATCACCGGAACTTTCACATCGGCGCTGACGGGCGCCATATCCACCAGATAGGCATAGCCCACCAGCCCGATAAATCCCAGTACCACCAGCACCAAAACCAGCGCGATCAGTCGCCCCATACCCGCATTCCTTTTGACCTGACCGGTTTGCCCGGTCTTGAGGTGTGCTGCATTTATATATGGCTTTCGTCGCGAGTTCACGCCATTCAGGCAAGAAAGATATCTGTGCCCGGGCTTATCTGGCGAAATCCGCCCAAGGGAACAGACCGACAGGGACCGGAAACGATAACGATGCAGCGGCTGAAAAAGACCGTGGTCATGGTGGGGATGATGGGGGCGGGCAAGACGGCCGTGGGAACGGCGCTTGCGCGGCTGCTGGCCGTCGACTTCCTTGATTCGGACGAAGAGATCGTGCGCGCGGCGGATCGCAGCATCGCCGAAATCTTTGAACGCGACGGCGAGCCGTTCTTTCGCGCCCGCGAGACCGAGGTTCTGGGGCGTTTGCTGCGCGGCACGCCATGTGTGCTGTCGACTGGCGGCGGCGCGTTTCTGGCGCAGGCAAACCGTGCCCTGATCCATGAGGTCGGCGTATCGGTATGGTTGCGCGCCGATCTGGACGTGCTATGGCACCGGGTGCGGCACAAGACGACCCGGCCCTTGCTGCGGACGTCCAGCCCGCGCGACACCCTGGCCGCATTGTATGAGACGCGGGTGCCTTTGTACCAGATGGCCGATCTGGTGGTGGATTCGGTGGCCGACCTGTCGGTGGACGCGATGGCGGGGCGGGTGGCAGCCGCCTTGTTGCAGCGCCCGGACGTGTTGGAAAGGGAGTAGGATGGTAAATGTCGTGCCAGTGGACCTTGGAGACCGCAGCTATGAGGTGCGGATCGGGTTCGGCCTGATCGACACTCTGGGCGCCGAACTGGCCCCTTTGTTGACACGGCGCAAGGTGGCTGTGGTCACGGATGAGACGGTCGCGGCGGTCCATCTGATGCAACTGGCCAAATCGCTTGAAAACGCCGGGATCGCGATGACCGCCCTGGCCCTGCCGCCGGGCGAGGCGACCAAAGGCTGGCCGCAATTCAGCCGCTGCGTGGAATGGCTGCTGGAGCAGAAGATCGAACGCCGCGATGTCGTCGTGGCCTTTGGCGGCGGTGTGGTCGGCGATCTGGTGGGCTTTGCGGCGGCGGTCTTGCGGCGTGGCGTGCGGTTCGTGCAACTGCCCACGACCTTGCTGGCGCAAGTCGACAGTTCGGTCGGCGGCAAGACCGGGATCAACACGGCGCAAGGCAAGAACCTGGTGGGCGCGTTTCATCAGCCGTCACTGGTGCTGGCAGACATAGGCGCGTTGGACACCCTGCCGCCCCGCGATCTGCGCGCGGGCTATGGCGAGGTTGTGAAATACGGGCTTTTGGGCGACGCCGGGTTCTTTGACTGGCTGGAGCAGAACGGCTCCGCGGTCATCGCGGGCGATGCTGCCGCACGGCTGCACGCCGTCACCCGGTCGGTGCAGATGAAGGCCGCCATCGTCTCGCGCGATGAAACCGAGGAGGGCGAGCGGGCGCTGTTGAACCTGGGCCACACCTTCTGTCACGCGCTGGAAAAGGCCACGGGCTATTCTGACCGCCTGCTGCATGGCGAGGGCGTGGCGATCGGCTGCGCCCTGGCGTTTGCGCTGTCGCAGCGTCTGGGCCTGTGTTCGCAAGAAGCGCCCAGCCGGGTGCGTGCGCATCTCAAGGCATTGGGGCTAAAGACCGATCTGTCCGACATTGTGGGCGATCTGCCGGATGCCGAAGGCTTGCTGCGGCTGATGGGGCAGGACAAAAAGGTGGTGGACGGGCGGTTGCGCTTCATTCTGACCCGCGACATCGGTCAGGCCTTCGTCGCCGAGGATGTGCCGCACGATCTGGTGCTGGCCCTGCTGACCGAGGCATTGGCGGGGCGTTAGGGCGGGCCGGTATTGACCAATCCTGTCGCCGGCACCGACCTGAGATCCGAACACTTTCGGGTCAAATGGGCGCTTGGCCGACCACCTTGGTAAACAGGATCCAGTCCTGTGCGTCGACCTGCCAGTCGCCCTTGACAACAGGACGCCTGGCCACCTCGCGGTAGCCTTTGTGGCCGTATAGCCGCAGCGCGCCGTGATGGGTGTCGGCGGCAATCAGGCTGATCGTCGCGCGCCCCGTGTGCCGCGCCACGCCCTCGGCATGGGCCAGCAGCGCGCTGCCGCAGCCCAGCCCGCGAAAGGCGTCATAGGTCGCCAGCACGTTCAGATACCAGGTGCCGGATGCCAGCGCTTCAAGTTCCAGCAGGGGCACAAGGATCGCAGGCGTATCCGGGTCGATGGGGGTGGGCGTATCCTCGGCCGGATAGCCCAGCAGACCGGCCGCAACTGCGCCGTCCACCTCGGCCAGCCAGGCGTTGCGGTAGGAAAAACTGCCGGTCTCGCGCGCGGCGCGAATATGGCCATAGGTCCAGGGGTCGTCGTCGGGGCCAACAGATTTGCGCCAGAAATGCAGTGGCAGATCGTCCGCCGCCATATTGATGAAGCGCGCCAGATGCCCGGCATCCGATGCTGTTGCGTCCCGGATCAACATGCGCGTCCCCCGTGTTGGCGTCTGTCCTGCGGCTTTGACCCTTAGGCCATGACGGTGGCTTTTGACACCCGTGCTATAGAACCCGGCCCTTGTCAACTATACCGTATCGCCTTACGACAAAGCCCAAAGCGCAACCTTGAAAGGACTGACATGACCGATATGGTGTTCCGTTTTCCCGCGCCGGGCCCCGAACCCCGGCTGACCGATCTGGACGGCTGGACCAAGGTCGAAGGCAACCCGACCATGAAGACCTGGGTCCAGCACACCTCGCTGGACGGCAGCGTCATCAGCGGCACATGGGAGGCGACGCCGGGCACCTGGTTTGCCGCCTACCAGTTTTACGAATTCGTCCATCTGATCGAGGGGCAGATCACCATCACGCCCGACGGTGCCGCTCCGGTGACGCTGCACCCCGGTGACGCCTTTGTGGTTGAGCCGGGTTTCAAGGGCACCTGGAAGATCGAAAAGCCGGTGAAAAAGCATTTCTGCATCAAGCTGAAGTGACGCGCAATCTTACCTGTTCGTGACAGGACCAGGCTGCGCCACCATCGGCGCGCGGACCTGTGCCTTTAGCTGGACCGGGCCATGGTGGCGCAGGGTAATTCCGGGAACAGGTGCCAGCGATTGCCCCGGCAACAGCGTCAGGCTGAACCGCGCCAATACCCTGTCGATGATGCGGACGGCCATGGCATTCGCCAGATGCAGGCCGATGCAGCGATGCTGGCCCAAGCCATAGGGCAAATAGCCATCCCGCAGGCGCGGCGCGTCCCCTGCAAACCGCGACGGATCGAACGCCTGCGGGTTCGGCCAGAAATCGGGGCGGCGGTGCAGGATATAGGGTGAAATCAACACTGAACTGCCGCGCGGGATGTCATAACCGCCGATCCGGTCGCCATGGACCGCGCGCCGTTCGATCACCCAGATCGAGGGGTGAAGGCGCACGGCTTCGGCAAAAATCTGGGCCGCGTCGCCCGTGACCGGCCCGCTTGCGCAGTGAATAAAGGCCCATGACAGGGCATTGGCCGTGGTTTCATGGCCTGCCAGCAACAGCGTCACCGCCGCATCGCGCAGTTCGGTATCGCCCAGCGGTGCCTCGCCATGCCCCTCATGCGCCGCAAGCAGGCGCGACAGCACGTCATCGGGGCGCTGGGCCATGGCGCGGCGCTGTTGAACAAGGTCCAGCACGATGGCGTCGATCCGGGCCAACGCTGCGGTAAAGTCGCGGCGGTGAAAGCGTGGTGACAGGATCGACGCGTCCAGCGGCGCCTCGATCCGCCGCCAGGTGTCGGCAAGCAGGATTTCCAGCGCCGTGCTGATCCGCTGCGGGTCGATGTCGGACGAGAACAGGATCCTGACCGCCGCCCTGATGACCAGTTGCATCATCTCATCCACGATGTCGATGGTGCCGGCCTTTTGCCAGCGGTCCAGCATCGGTTCCAGCAGGCTGTCCACAACCGGGCCGATGCCGGCAAAACAGCCCGGCTGAAACGCGGGCTGGATCAGGCGGCGGTGGCGCGCCCAGGCGGGTTGATTGGCCGACAGCAGGCTGTCGCCGGTGGTCGCTGCAATGCGGCTGGCGCTGCGCGTGGCCTTGTCATAGCCCGTGCCATTCCGTGACAGGACCTGCGCGATATGGTCGGGATGGTTGATCAGATGCGCCGTGATCGGGCCAAAGCGCAGCCTGACGATGTCGCCATGGTCACGGAACGCCTGTGACAAGAACCCCAGCGCATCCGCCTTGAACGCGGGCAGCGAACCCCAGATCAGACTGCCCTTTGGGCCGGGCGCGCGGGTCATCTGGGATAGTTCCAATGGTCAAAGCTGCGCGACCAGCGGTCTGCCACCAGCGCCTTTGTCGCGGGGTCGATCGGGGTGAAATCGTTCTTGCGGTAGCCTTGCAGGCTGGCCACATAGCGGCGCAGACCCGGTTCAAAATCGGCAAAGCCGGTCAGCGACAGGGCGGCGTAGGTCCGTGCGATTTCGCCGACCGGGTCCGCCTCCAGCGCGTCAAACCTGATCTCGTGCAGGTGACCCGGTGGGATCAGCGGCAGGTCGGCGAAATAGGCGTCATACATCGCCTCGTGCCGGGCCAGGATGCCTTCGTCGATGGCGGCAGGGTCGGGGCGTTGCAGATAGGTGTACCAGCCCGCCGTATCAAAGAAATGCCGTTGCGACTGGAACACGCGGTAGGGGTCGCGGTGGATATGCACAAACCGCGCGTCCGGAAACATCTGCAGGATGGTGCGGATGCGGGCGGTATGGGGCGGCGATTTGATCAACAGCGTCCGGTCATCCGCCAGCGACAGCTTCTGGCAAAACCACACAAACGCCGCCTGCCACGCCGCAACCTCGGCCGGGTCCACGTCCCGGAAGGTCATGTAGCGGTCGTAATGCGCCATCCGGCGCGGAAAGCTGACGCCCAGATACAGCGAGGTCAGGGTCATCAGCAGCGGCGCAAACTCGTCCTCTTGCGGCGAGGTGAAGTGCATCGGCATGTTGTCCATCGGCCGGGTTGCGGGCAGCAGCCAGCGCAGGGCGCGGGTGGCGACGCCTTGGGTGGTCAGAAACGTATAGGGGTTCACGACCTGATAGGTGTTGGGAAACTGGAATTGCGCCACGTCCTGCGCCAGCAGTTCGTGCAGCAACGTGGTGCCGCTGCGCCAATGGCCCAGCACGAACAGCGGCGGCCTGGTGATCTGCACGGCCTTGATTGCCGCCCCGTGACGCCAATCCTCGACCGCTGCAAAGGCGCTGTTTGACAGGCTGGCCAGCGTGATCACCGCCGCCCGGTGCAGATAGGCGGGCGAGATCTGGAACCCGTTCTGTGCCAGCAACCGGCACCATGCGCCAAATGTGATGCCGGTCAGGTAGTTGTGCCCGATGCTCCACCGATGTTTCAGGGTCTGCCCCATCCAGTTTCCTTGCAATTCGGCACGATTTCGCCACGGTAGCGGCGTACCCTTGCGAAAGTAAAGCCAGAGGCCAGCATGACCATCCCGTCCCATGTCACAAGGATGCTGAAAAAGCTTGCATCCCGGTTCGAGGCCGAGCCGTTGCGGGCGCGGATGCTGCCAAAGGGCGCCGAGTTCACCACTCTGCGCCCGGTTCGCACGGCGTCAGCGGCTTCGGTCGCGAAATACTGGACCAGATTGCGGCAGGGGGCGGGGCAGGGGGATCAGGACGCGCTGGCCGACCCGCAGACGATGGCTGATCCCGGCCAGTACAGCGCCAATATCGAGAATTTCATCGGCACGGTGAAGGTGCCCGTCGGGATCATCGGCCCGTTGCGGATCAACGGCCTGAACGCCCACGGCGACTATCACGTGCCGATGGCCACGACCGAGGCGGCGCTGGTCGCCTCCTATGCGCGCGGTGCCTATGCCGCGACGAAAGCGGGGGGCATCAGCACCGCGCTGTTGTACGAAGGCGTGATGCGCACCCCGGCCTTTGTCCTGGACGGCTTGCTGGATGCCGGCATGTTCGTCGACTGGGTGGTGCGCCAGATCGAACCGCTGCAGGCCGCCGCCGAAGCCACCACGCGCTATGGCAAGCTGGTCTCGGTCGAGCCGATGATGGACAACAATGTCGTCTTTCTGATCTGCCGTTACACGACCGGCGATGCGGCGGGCCAGAACATGGTCACCATCGCCACCAATGCGCTGTGCGACGCCATCGTGGCGCGCTGCCCGGTTCCGATCCGGGCGTGGTATATCGAGGGGAACTTTTCGGGCGACAAGAAGGCCTCGTTTCTGGGGCTGGTCACGGGGCGGGGGCGCAAGGTCAGCGCCTCGGTGATCCTGCCTGCGGCTGTGGTGGAAAAGACCCTGGGGACCACGGTCCAGGCGATGCTGAACTATGGCCAGGTGGCCAATCTGGGCGCGCATCTGTCGGGGCAACTGGGCGCACAGGCGCATTTCGCCAACGCGCTGGCGGCGATCTATATCGCGACCGGTCAGGACGCCGCCTGTGTCGCTGAAAGCGCCATGGGGATCACCCGGATGGAGGCGCGGGGGGAGGACCTGTTCTGCTCGGTCACCATGCCCAACATTCTGGTAGGTTCGGTCGGCGGAGGTACGGGTCTGCCCAGCCAGTCCGCAGGCCTGAACATTCTGGGCCTGAAGGGCGAGGGCAAGGCCGCCGCCTTGGCCGAGGTCGTCGCGGCCACCTGTCTGTGCGGCGAGATCTCCATCGTGGCCGCCATCGCCGCAGGCCATTTCACCCGCGCCCACCAAAGTCTGGCGCGCAACCGATGACCGCCGCCCGGTTGACCCGTCACGCGCTGTGGACCTATCAAAAAGAGCGCTTTCCGCTGGTCAAGACCGCCCCCCTGCTGGCGGTGTTTTCGGCGGCCAGCCTGTGCGCCTCGGCCGTCATGGCGGGTCGCCCGTTGCCCGGTCCCGGTGCCTTTGTCGCGGGGTTCGTTGTCGCACTGCTGCTGTTCTTTCAGATGCGCGTCTGCGACGAATACAAGGATCAGGACGACGACCGCCGCTATCGCCCGCACCGCCCGATCCCACGCGGCCTTGTTTCGCTGGGTCAAATCCGGATGCTGGGCGTGGCCTCGCTGCCCCTGACTGCGCTGGCCGTCTGGGCCTGGCATCCGCCGGTACTGTGGCTGCTGGCCCTGGTCTGGGTCTGGCTCGCCGCCATGACGGCCGAGTTTGGCGTGCCCCTCTGGCTCAAAGCGCGCCCGATCTTGTACCTGCTCAGCCATATGGCGATCATGCCCCTGATCGACCTGCTGCTGACCGGCCTTGAATGGCTGCCCCACGGCGGACCCGCCACGGGCCTGTGGCTGTTCCTGACCCTGTCCTTCGTGAACGGCTGCGTTCTGGAAATCGGCCGCAAACTCTGGTCCCCCGCGCATGAGATCGCGGGGGTCGACACCTATTCCGCCCTGTGGGGCCCCCGAAAGGCCGCCCTGATGTGGTCTGCCCTCGTCGCCCTGTCGCTGGCCCTGTTGATTGCTGTCGGGGCTGCCACAGGCGTCATCTGGGTCAGTGTGGTGCTGGGCGGCTGCGCCGCAGTGATCTGCTGGGTCAGTGCCGCCGCCTATGCAACCAACCCCAGCGACAAGGCCGAGACCCGCATGGACACCCTTGCCGGGTTGTGGGTTTTTGCGTGTTATGCCATCGCCGGGTTCGCACCCTTGGCTTTTGGGGGACTGTGATGTCCGATATCATCACCCAAGACAAAGCCCTGCAAGTCCAACAGGTCGGTGGCAAGGCCGTGGCCCTCGCCCGCCTTGCCGGGTTCGGCTTTCAGCCCCCTGCCTTCTTCGTGATCCGCGTCGAGGCCTTTAACGACGCCGCCCCCTGCGCCGGTCTGGACATGGCCCTTGCCCAACTCGGCCCCGGCCCCTTTGCCGTCCGCAGTTCGGCGCGGGCCGAGGATGGTGCCCAGCACAGCCATGCGGGCCAGTTCGACACCGTGCTGAACGTCGCCGCCGCCGATGTGTGGGCCGCAGCCCGCCAAGTCTGGCAATCCGGCTTTTCCGACACCGTCGCCACCTACCGCGCCCTGAAAACCGGTGCGCAGGCCGAAGGCCCCGCCGTCATCGTCCAGCGCATGATCCAGGCCACCGCCGCCGGTGTCGCCTTTTCCGCCGATCCCGTTACCGGCCAGCGCGACCTTGTCGTCCTGTCCGCCATCGCAGGCCTTGGCGACCGGCTGGTTTCGGGCGAGGCGGACGGCGAGGATTGGACCATCGGCACCAAAGTCACCGCCCCCGCCGCCCCGACCGTCCTGACCCAAGCGCAGGCCGAAGCCGTGGCCGACCTCGCCCGCCGGGCCGAGGCGGCTTTCGGCAGTCCCCAAGACATCGAATGGGCCATCGACGCCCACGGCCTGCACATCGTGCAATCCCGCCCGATCACCACGGCGCTGCTTCCCAAACCGCAGCCCGACCCGCAACTGACCATCTTCGACAATTCCAACATTGTCGAAAGCTATCCGGGGCTGGTCAGCCCGCTGACCTATTCCTTTGCCGTCCATGTCTATGCCCGCGTCTACCGCGCCTTTGTCGCCCTGCTGGGCGTGCCCGACGCCACCATCACCGCCAACGCCGCCGTCTTTGGCAACATGCTGGGCCGGGTCGATGGCCGGGTCTATTACAACCTGGTCAACTGGTACCGCGCCCTTGCCCTGCTGCCCGGCTTTTCCCTGAACCGCGCCTATATGGAAACCATGATGGGCATCGCCACCCCCATGCCTGCCGAGGTGACCGCGACCATCGGCCCGCCGCCTGCCAAGGGTCTGGCCCGCACCGTCGAATACCTGCGTCTGGTCAGGGTCGCCGCCAGCCTGATCTGGCAAGCCATCGTGCTGCCCCGCACCAAAGCCCGCTTTTACCGCCGCCTGAACGCTGCCCTGAACAGCGGCTTTGACCCCCAAACCGCCCCGCCCACCGCGCTTGCCGCCGAATACCGCCGCATCGAAAGCACCCTGCTCGACCGCTGGGACGCGCCTTTGGTCAATGATTTCCTGTGCATGATCGCCTTCGGTGCCTCGCGCAACCTGCTGCAACGCTGGCTCGGGCCCCCGGGGCTGCTGCTGCACAACACCATCATGATCGGCCAGGGCGACATCATCTCGGCCGAGCCCGCCCAACGCATCGCCCATATCGGCCGGATGGTCGCCAAAGCCGGGCTGACCGGGCCGCTGACCCATGACGTCCTGCAAGCCCACCCCGACATCGCCGCCGAAATCCAGTCCTACCTGACCAAATTCGGCGACCGCTGCACCGAGGAGTTGAAGCTGGAAAGCATCCCCCTCACCGACGACCCCGCCAGCCTGTTGCAGGCCATCGCCGCCAGCGCGACGCGCATCCCAGCGCCGGAGCCCGCCCACAAAGACCCAAACTGGCCCGCCCTGTTCCCCACCAACCCCCTGAAACGCGCCATCGCCGAATGGCTGCTGACCTGGACCCGCGCCCGCGTCCGCGACCGCGAAAACCTGCGCTTCGAACGCACCCGCATCTTCGGCCACACCCGCCGCGTCTTTCTGGCGCTGGGCCGCGAATTCGCCGCCCGTGGCCTGCTGGCCGCCCCCCGCGACATCTTTTACCTGACCACGTCCGAGGCTTTGGGCGCCGTCGAAGGCTACGGCCTGTCGCCCGACCTGCTCGCCCTGACCGCCCTGCGCAAAGCCGAGGATACCGCAGCCGCGCGGCGACCCGACCCGCCCGAGCGCCTGGACCTGCGCGGCCCCGCCATCGCCCCGGTCTGGACCGCGACCGTCCCCACCAAAGACCACGCCACCGAACGCACCGGCACCGGTTGTTCTGCCGGTCAGGCCCGCGCCAAGGCCCGCGTGATCCGCGACCCAAGGACCGAGGCGCTGACCCCCGGCGATATCCTCGTCGCCCGCCACACCGATCCGGGCTGGATCGCAGTGTTTTGCAACGCCTCGGCCATCGTTGTGGATCGCGGCTCGCTTCTGTCGCATTCCGCCATCGTGGCGCGGGAGTTGGGGATTCCTTGCGTTGTGGGCCTGAAAGATGCGACGCAGTGGATCACGGACGGCGAAACGATCGCCGTCGATGGCGCGACGGGCCGGGTGGAGAGGTGCCATGACAAGCTCTGAAATCGAAGCCAAGGCCAGTTTCGACCAGATCCGCTATGCCCAGTTGTGGGAGGATGCCGATATCCTGACCGCAGCCCTTGGCCCCTGTCCCGGCGGCACGTTGGTGTCGATCTGTGCGGCGGGCGACAATGCGCTGGCCATGCTGACACTGGACCCCGCCAAGCTGGTTGTCGTCGATCTGTCGCCCGCCCAGATCGCCTGCCTGAACCTGCGGATTGCCGCGTTCCGAACCCTGACCCACCCCGAGTTTCTGGAACTGATGGGCGCCCGCCCCAGCACCCGCCGCATGGCCCTGCTGATCCGAACCCTGAGCCAAACCGATCCCGAAACCCGCGCTTTGTGGGAAACCATGGCCGATCAGGTCGACCAGCACGGCGCAGGCGGTGTCGGCAAATTCGAACGCTATTTCCGCATCTTTCGCACCCGCCTGTTGCCATGGGTTCACAGCCGCACCACCATCGACGCCGTGTTCGAACCCCGCGCCAAGCCCGCCCGCCAGACCTTCCTTGACACCCGCTTCAACTCGTGGCGCTGGCGGATGCTGCTGAACCTGTTCTTCTCACGCCGCGTGATGGGCCGGATGGGGCGCGACAAGGCGTTTTTCGACCATGTTGCAGGCAGCCCCGCCCAGCACGTCGCCCGCCGCATCCGCCACGCCGCCGTCGATTGCGACCCGTCCGAAAACCCCTATCTGCACTGGATCCTGAAAGGCACCCATGGCCAGGCCCTGCCGATGACATGGCGGCCCGAGCATTACGACACCATCAAATCGAGGCTCGACCGCATCGACATCCGCCCCGGATCGCTGGAATCCTTCGTCTCGACCGGCGAAAAGGCCGATGGCTTCAACCTTTCGGACATCTTTGAATACATGTCCCCCGAGGTTTTCGCCACGGTCTACGGCACCATCCTGAACGCATCGGCCCCCGGCGCGCGGCTGGTCTATTGGAACATGATGGCCCCCCGCCGCGTGCCCCCCGCCTTTGCCGCCCGCATAACCACCCTCAAAACCGTCGAGGACGATCTGAAGGCCAAAGACAAAGCCTTCTTCTACTCGGATTTCGTCGTCGAACGCGTCAACCCATGAGCCCGGCCGTTCAGATGGCGCTGGCCTTGGGGTCGGTCGCTGTCCTGCTGGGCCTGATGGCACTGGTCCGCCATCTGGCGGGAATGTGGAGCCTTCGGGCGGAATTGCAGCGCAAGCTGGTCCATATCGGC
>JBBQGU010000072.1:0-13069 GCA_038323315.1 Rhodobacterales bacterium
CCGACAGCCCGGCCCCCCCAATCGCCCTTCATTCACGCCGATCCAAATACTCCCGCCGGAGGCTCCTCAAGCCGGTTGGCCCCGGCCAGAGGCTTGGAAAAAACAACGCGGCCCCTTGGCCGCTCCTTCAAATCCCTGTCCCCCGCACGGCGCCGCCAGCCCATCGGCACTGGCCAGTTTCGGCGCAGTGCCCCTTACCGGGACCCAAGTCGAACACGCCGTGACGGCCGAAGCGACCACGGACAGACTTGCCCAAAAAACCTGTTCTCCCGTCTCGTGAATCCCTCCGAACTGTTCCACCGGGCCAAAAAAACGATCCGGATTGTGACCCACAGCCGCTGGACAGGCTTTGGGGCTTGTGCGACCCTGACACTCCACCCACCGGCAGTCACCCGTGACCTCGGCCCAGGTGGCGGGGGGTGCCGGGTCGGCTTCGACTCTGGCCAATCCAAGGCCATGCCCCCAGTTTAATGGCCCATGGCCCGCAAGGCACAGTCTGCCGCAGGCGCTGCAAACCCGCCCCAATACCCGCCGAGTCCTCAGCGGCCTGAACCGGGCCCGCAGGTTGGGCATCCCAAATGCGTCGCCGGTTGGCGGCAAAAAGTCCAAAAATCGCCTCAGTGGCCTGCGCGCATGCTGCCCTACCGACCTGCAAGGGTGGCCGTGCAATGACCTTTGGCATCCATCGTTGCCCCGCGCCATCGCAGCGCCCCCAGACCAACGCCACGGCAGTTTTGACCACTTGCCAGCGCCCCAACGAACCCCATCCGAACGCGTCAACAAACAGAATGACACAAGCCCGCCATCGCAGCCTGTCCAGTCCGTCGCGGCCCTTTAAACCCGCCTGTACCGCCCTGTCATGCGCCGCTGTCACAAAGCGATGCGCTGACCGTTCAGTCCGACCGCGACACCCGGTGAAATCGACCATCGTTTGGCACAACAAACCCCGCAACGGACCGGGATTAAACCTTGAAGCTGCGCCCAACATGACAATCCCCTGTGTCCTGAGACACATTGTTTGCCAGCGCCTCCGGGACTAACGGCGAGACATTCGCTCACTTGCGTCGGGGTCCGCAATATCCGACCAGTCCCTTGATCTGCGCCCAACCGTCACGCCGTCAACGCTGGGCAGCCATGCCATGGATGGCTCAGACACCTGGCCCAGATCGCGATGGCCCTCCAAACGGCTCAAAGCCATTCGCCAAGGCAGCCCGGCAAAAGCCGGCGGCGCTGGCAAAACAACGCGCCCTCCTCGCCGCCTGGCCAATTTCCCGCCCACACCGCGCTTGCATCCCGCCATCACAAACCCCACCTTCATCCCAAGCAACCAGAGGCGCCCATGCTCGAACTTGTCACCATCCCCTGCCTCAAGGACAACTACGCCTACCTCCTCCACGATGCAGCCACCGGCCACACCACCCTGATCGACGCGCCTGAGGCAGAGCCGATCCTGACCACCCTTGCCGCCAAAGGCTGGACCCTCACCCAGATCTTGCTGACCCATCACCATGCCGACCACATCCAGGCCATCCCCACCCTTACCGCCGCCACAAACGCCCCCGTGCTGGGTGCCAGGGCCGACGCGCACCGTCTGCCCCCCCTTGCCCGCCTGCTGGCCGAGGGCGATACCATAACCATCGGCGCGGAAACCGCCCACGTCCTTGATGTCTCCGGCCATACCATCGGCCACCTTGCGTTTGTCCTGCCGGGCATGGCCTTCACGGCCGACAGCCTGATGTCCGGCGGGTGTGGGCGCCTGTTCGAAGGCTCGCCCGTCACCATGTGGGCCTCTTTGTCCAAACTCGCCGCCCTGCCGCCCGATACCCTGATCTGCTCGGGCCACGAATACACCACCGCCAACCTGGCCTTTGCAGCCTCGATCGACCCCGACAACCCCCGCCTGCAAACCCGTATCGCCGACACCGCGGTCGCCCGCGCCTCCAACCTGCCCACCGTGCCCTCCACCCTTGCCCTCGAACTGGCCACCAACCCCTTCCTGCGCGCGCCCCTCCTCAAGGCCCGGATCGGCCTGCCAAACGCCACCGACGCCGACGCCTTCACCGAAATTCGCGCCCTCAAGGATAAATTCTGACCGTCCCCGATCACTTTTTTGCCGCCCCTCTGGCAGAATGTGATTTGTGCATCAAATAGTACTTGAAGATTGCCGAATAACACCGATCCTTAACATCATGAGGCCACGGTCGTGACGGGCCCACCGGACAGTCCGGGGCTCGCCCGACCTGCAAAACAGGAGCACGCCAAAGTGCCGTCATTTTCGACCACCCTCGAACAAGCCATCCATGGCGCGCTCGCCTTGGCCAATGCCCGCCGTCACGAACTGGCCACGCTGGAACACCTCCTGCTGGCCCTGATCGACGAACCCGACGCCGCCCGCGTGATGAAGGCGTGCTCGGTCGATCTGGACGCGCTGAAGAAAACCCTCGTCGACTTCATCGATGATGATCTGTCCACCCTTGTCACCGATGTGGAAGGCTCCGAAGCCGTTCCGACCGCCGCCTTCCAGCGCGTGATCCAGCGCGCGGCGATCCATGTCCAGTCCTCGGGCCGGACCGAGGTGACCGGTGCCAACGTTCTCGTCGCCATCTTCGCCGAGCGTGAATCCAACGCCGCCTATTTCCTGCAAGAACAGGACATGACCCGCTATGATGCCGTCAATTACATCGCCCACGGGGTCGCCAAAGACCCCTCCTTTGGTGAGGCTCGCCCTGTGACTGGTGCCGACGAACCGCATGAAACGCCCAAGGGCGAGGCCGGCGACGCCAAGGAATCCGCGCTGTCGAAATACTGCGTCGACCTGAACGTCAAAGCCAAAAAGGGCGAGGTTGACCCCCTGATCGGCCGCGAGGCCGAGGTTGAACGTTGCATCCAGGTCCTGTGCCGTCGCCGTAAAAACAACCCCCTTCTCGTTGGTGATCCCGGCGTTGGCAAAACCGCTATCGCCGAAGGTCTGGCGCTGAAAATCACCCGTGGCGAAACCCCGGAAATCCTCGCTCACGCAACGATCTTCTCGCTCGACATGGGCTCACTTCTGGCTGGCACCCGCTATCGTGGCGACTTTGAAGAGCGCCTGAAAGCGGTCGTCAAAGAGATGGAGGATCACCCCGACGCCATCCTGTTCATCGACGAAATTCACACCGTCATCGGTGCCGGTGCCACGTCCGTTGGCGCGATGGACGCCTCCAACCTGCTCAAGCCTTCGCTGCAAAGCGGCAAGATGCGCTGTATGGGTTCGACCACCTACAAGGAATACCGCCAGCACTTCGAGAAAGACCGTGCTTTGTCGCGTCGCTTTCAAAAGATCGATGTGAACGAACCTTCGGTCGAGGATACCGTCAAGATCCTCATGGGTCTGAAGCCGTATTTCGAAGAACATCACGACCTGCGCTACACCCATGACGCCATCAAGGCCGCCGTCGAACTCAGCGCGCGTTACATCCACGACCGCAAACTGCCCGACAAAGCCATCGACGTGATCGACGAGGCGGGTGCGGCCCAGCACCTGTTCACCGAGAGCAAACGCCGCAAGACCATCGGGATCAAAGAGATCGAGGCTGTCATCGCCAAAATCGCCCGCATCCCGCCCAAAACCGTCTCCAAAGACGACGCCGAAGTGTTGCGCGATTTGGAAAAGGGCCTGAAACGTGTGGTCTTCGGCCAAGATCAGGCCATCGAAGCCTTGTCATCGGCCATCAAACTTGCCCGTGCAGGCTTGCGTGAGCCTGAAAAGCCCATCGGCAACTACCTGTTTGCAGGCCCGACCGGCGTCGGCAAAACCGAGGTTGCCAAGCAGCTTGCCAACATCCTCGGCGTGGAACTCCTGCGGTTCGACATGTCGGAATACATGGAGAAACACGCGGTCAGCCGCCTGATCGGCGCCCCGCCCGGCTATGTCGGCTTCGACCAGGGCGGCATGCTGACCGACGGCATCGACCAGCACCCGCATTGCGTGCTGCTGCTGGACGAGATCGAAAAGGCCCACCCCGACGTCTACAACATCCTGTTGCAGGTGATGGACCACGGCAAACTGACCGACCATAACGGACGGCAAGTCGATTTCCGCAACGTGGTCGTGATCATGACCACCAATGCCGGAGCCTCGGACAATGCCAAGGAAAGCATCGGTTTCGGCCGCGCCAAACGCTCGGGCGAGGATACTGCCGCCATCGAACGCGCCTTCACGCCCGAATTCCGCAACCGTCTGGATGCCACCATCGCCTTCGCCCCTTTGGGCCGCGAGATCATCCTGCAAGTCGTGGAAAAGTTCGTGATGCAGCTAGAGGCTCAACTGCTCGACCGTGGCGTGCACATCGACCTGTCGCCCGAAGCCGCGCTCTGGCTGGGTGAAAAGGGTTATGACGACAAGATGGGCGCACGCCCCCTTGGCCGCGTGATCCAGGAACACATCAAGAAGCCGCTTGCCGAAGAACTGCTGTTCGGCAAGCTGGTCAAGGGCGGTCTTGTCCATGTCGGCGTCAAGGACGATGCAATCGTCCTGACCTACGAAGAACCGCAAAAGCCCCGCCTGACCGGTCAAAAGCCACCGCTTCTGATGGCAAAGTGAAGCTGCGACTTACCCTTTTGACACTGGCCCTCGCCCACCCGGCGGGGGCCTTTGAACATGCCCCCATCAAACTTGCATGGCCCGCCGCCTGCACCTTGGGCGAGACCTGCCACATCCAGCAATACTCCGACCACGACGCAGGGCCCGGTGCCACCGACTACACTTGCGGTCCGCTGTCATATGACGGCCACGACGGCACCGACATCGCCCTGCCGACCCGCGCCGCGATGGCCGCAGGCGTCCAGGTCCTCGCCGCCGCCCCCGGAACCGTCAAAGGCACCCGCGACGGCATCGCGGATTTCGTGCCAAAAGTCGAAGGCCGCGAATGTGGCAACGGCGTCGTGATCCAACATGCCGACGGCTGGGAAACCCAATACTGTCACATGCGCCAAGGCTCCGTCCTCGTCCGCCAAGGCGACAGCGTGGAAACCGGCACCCCCCTCGGCCTGATCGGCCAAAGCGGCATGGCGGATTTCCCCCATGTCCATCTGTCCGTCCGCCAAAACGGCTCCAAGATCGACCCGTTCGAGCCTGACGCCGCAGCCACCTGCTCGCTCACGCCCGGCCCCACGCTCTGGGCAAACCCCCAGCCCTATGAACCCGGCGGCTTTCTGGGCGCAGGCTTCACCGATGCCGTGCCCAGTTTCGACGCCATCCGCGCGGGCCTGACGAACGACGCCCTGCCCCAAACCGCCCCCGGCCTCGTCTTGTGGGCCTATGCCTTCGGCACCCGAAACGGCGACGAATTGCACTTCACCATCACCGGACCAACAGGTGAAATCCTGCAAGAAACCGCCGCCCTTGACAAAACCCAAGCCCAGATGTTCCGCGCCATGGGCAAACGGCTGACAACAGCAACCTGGCCCCCCGGCCCTTACCAGGGCACGATCACCCTGACCCGCAACGGTCAGAAAATCGACCAAACCCGCACCGATGTCACGATCAAATAGATTAATTTCAGGTAAAAAAATGCCCAAGCCCCTGTTACAAAACACAAGACGGACCTGCCCACATATTTGAGCCCCCTTTCTGACCAGCTTAGATACCCACCTTATCTTTCCGTCAGTTTCAACTCGATCCGCCGGTTCAACGCCCTGGCCCGTGGGCTATCCAGACGGGCGATCGGCTGATATTCCCCAAACCCCGCAGCGGCCAGCCTTTCCGGTGGAAATCCCAGCCCATTCTGCATGAACTTGACCACCGACAGGGCCCTCCCCTGTGACAGCGCCCAGTTGTCGGCAAACAACCCTGTCCCCGACAGCGGGATATCATCAGTATGCCCGTCCACCCGGATGATCCAATCGATCCCCGGCGGAATCTCCCCGACCACTTGTTTCAAAGTATCGACCACGCGCGAAATCTGCGCCTGTCCTTCGGGCTGCAAATCGGCCGACCCGGGATTGAACAGCACCTCGCTGTCAAACACAAACCGGTCCCCGACAACCCGCACCCCCGGCTTATCCGCCAAAAGCCGGCTGATCTGGCCAAAGAATTCCGACCGGTACTTCGACAGATCCTGATTTTCCAACGCGAGCCTTTTGCGCTCGACCTCCTCCAGATCCGCCCGGCGTTTCTGCTCGGACGCGACCTGTGCCAGGGCCGAGTTCAACTGGCTGCCCAAGGCATCGATCTGCACCTTGGCGTCGGAATCCTTCGCCGCCGACGCACCCAGCAAACCCTGCAAATCACCCAGTTGCCCCCGCAGTGCCACCAACTGCTGGTTCAACAAGGCCATATCCCGCGCCGATTTCAGCAGATCCTGATCTTTCTCGGTCAAAATCCGCTGTGCCTCGGCCAGCAAAGCGGCCCTGTCCGACCCCGATGTCTCAGCCTCGGCAACACTGACCTGCGCCGCCGCCAGCAGAGTCAGCGTCTCCTCAGCCCGTCGACGCTGCTCCTCCAGGGCCAGAGTCATCGCCGTCATCTCGGCATTGGAATCCTCCAGCTTTGCCCGCAACGCCTCTGCCGCCGCCTGATCCAGCAGACGCGCCGTTTCGGCCTCGGATATTGCGCTGTTCACGCCGGCCAGCTTGACTCGCAAGGCTTCGGCCGCCGCAACCTCGGCCAGCCGCGCCATTTCGGCCTCGGACAGCTTGGCCTCTGCCCCGGTCGCACGCGCCGCCAGTTCTGCCGCAGTCACCTGCAAGCCCAGATTGTCCGCCTGCGCCGCCTCCAGACTTGCCAAGGCCGCGACCAGCGAAGCCTCGCCCTCAGACGAACGTTTCTTCAAATCGGCAATCAGCGCCTCCAGCGCATCGCGCCGGGCCGCCGCCAGCCGGGCGGCCTCGGCATCGGCACTGATCTCGTCGCGCGCCTTGGCGAGCGCCAGATCAAGCGCCTCTTTCTCGGTCAGGATCTTGGTCTGCGCGGCCTGCAAATCCGTCAGGTTGGCAGACAGGCTGCCGATCTGACCCTGCTGCTGATCCCGCACCGCCAGCAGACTGGCGACCTGCGCCTCAAAACTGGCGATCCGCCCCTGCGCCGCTGTCAAATCATCTTGTCTCGACGCCAACTGCGAGTTCAGGTTGGCGATCAGCGAGGATTGGCGCTGCCCCTCGGCCTCGGCCGCCCCCAGGCTGGATTGCAGCGACCCGACCTCTGCCGTCAGATCGGCGCTTTTGGTCCGCTCCAGCCCCAGGGCATCGGCAAGCTGCAACATCTGGGCGTTCAACTCGTTCAACTGGCTGCCCTGCGTCGTGATCGTGTCGCGCAACATGCTTTGCATGACGGTAAAGATGGTCAGCACGAACATCAGCACCATCAACAGCGTCGTGACGGCATCAACAAACCCGGCCCAGATCAGGCTGCCATCACGCCGGTGGCGGCTCAGGCCCATCAGCCTCGCCCGATCGTACCGCGCGACATGGCGCGGATTGCCGTGGTCAGTGCTGTCAGGTCAGATCGCAGGTCCGCGATGCTTTCCTGTCGCCCGGCCGAGATTTCCTCCAGTATCCGCAGCAGTTGTACGTCGATCGACCGCAACCGCATCCGGCTTTCGGCGTCGGCATAGCCCGGCTGATTGTCGGTGCCGGTCAGAGCGGCCAGCATCTTTTCCTGCCCCTCGGCGATGCGGTGCAACGCCTCGACCTGCGCGCCGCCCCCATCCAGCCCCTTGGCCATTCTGCGCATGATCTGCGACAGTTCGACCAGCTTTTCGTTGCTGCTGTCGCGGCCCTCTTCGGCCTGCATGTACAGGGTCTGCAAGACCTCGATCTGCCCCGTCACATTGTCCAGCACCTGAATCATCAGCGACTGATCGCCCCCGCCCTCGCCCCCTTCGGCCGAGGCCAGACCCAGACGGGTAATCGACGATACCCACTCCTCCAACTCGCGGTAGAACCGGTTCTGCCCGTGGCTGGCGAACAGTTCCAACAGCCCCACCACCAGCGAGCCCGCCAAGCCCAGCAGCGAGGATGAAAACGCCGTGCTCATTCCGCCAAGCTGTCTTTGCAAGCCCTCCATCAGCTTGGTGAAGACGTCCAAGCCGCTTTCTCCCGCCTGCGGGGCGAGTGAGCGGATCGTTTCGACAATCGCGGGGATCGTTGTGGCCAGACCATAAAAGGTGCCGAGCAGCCCCAGAAAAATCAGCAGATTGGTCAGATAGCGCGTGATATCCCGCGCCTCATCAATCCGGGTCGCCACCGAATCCAGTATGGAATTGGCCGAGGACGACGAAATTGCCATCTTGCTTTCGCGCGACCGCAACAGCGAGGCCAAGGGCGCCAACAGGCGCGGCGGACGCGCTTCATAGGTGCCGGGGGTTTCGTTGACGAAATCCTCGATCCAGCTGACCGATTGCATCAGGATGAACACCTGCCAGAAACAGGTCAGCACGCCAAAGCCAAAGACGCCCGCGATAAAGGCGTTCAACCAGAAACTGGTGCGCAGAATCTGCTCGATCTCGGTATGGATGAACCATATGCCGGCACCGACCAGACCGCAGACGAAGATCATCGTCACGATCTGCCGGATGGGTTTGGAAAAGGAGATTACCTGCGCGCGGTTGGTCTTTTTCATAGGGGCCTTATGGCTTATTGGAGTGTTGCAGGCAATAATAGCAGGGCGTTGCGGGGTGCCAAAGCGAAAGGGTGTTGCATCCATCACATCTGCGGCAGGCCGGACACTCGCGCGACAAGCCAGTTCAGGTCCGCGTCGGCAATTCCAAGCTCGGTCAGGTGCCCCGCTGTTGCGTTCAGGTAGTCGCGGTTGCTGCCGCGCCCGCCCACGGCCCGCGCGATGATCTGCGCCTGATCCTCCAGATCAAGGTGACAATACTGCACATGGTTGGGGTCGATCACATAGGCCAGGGCCTGTTGCGCCGCCCCGCCGTTCAGCGACACTGACACCCATTCCTCCAGATAGGCCGAGGATATCAACTCGCGGTCCCTCAGCACCGTCAGGGTTTCCGCCTCGGCCCCCGGCGCGACCTGAAAGGCCACGCCGTGACAGCGCGCATCCATGTCGCGGTCCAAGGCCAGCACCAGTCCCGGTGCGTCGGGCGTGCCGCGATGGTGGATCGACCGCATGCAGAAACTGCGCCGCCAACTGTGCAGCACCGCAACCTGCCGTGCGGCGACCGGAAAACCCGGGTTCCACATCAGCGATCCATAGCCAAACACCCACATCACGCCATTCCACTGCTGGTCCTGCTGCATTTCGGCCTGTAGACAACATTGGTCAGGCGAAGGGAATGGGCGATGCGGGCGATCTTGTGGCTGGTGCTGATCTTGGGCGGGGTGTGGGGCGGATATTGGTTCGTAGGGTCAAACGCGGTGGAAAACGCGGCGACCGACTGGTTCGCGCAGGCGGCAACGCAGGGGATCGAGGCGCGGCAGGACGGTATCTCGGTCGCGGGCTTTCCCAACCGGTTCGACCTGACCGTCACCGATCCGCAACTTTCCGACCCTGCGACCGGCTGGGGCTGGACCGCACCCTTTGCTCAGGTTCTGACGATGAGCTGGAAGCCGTGGCATGTCATCGCGGCCTTGCCCGACAGCCAACAGATCATCGCCCCGGGTCAAAACATCGCGCTGCAGTCCAGCAAGATGCAAGCCTCGCTGCGCGTGGTGCCCTCGACCAACCTGGCCTTGGCCGAGATCCGGGTCGAGGGCCGTGATGTGCAGGCCAAATCCGACCTTGGCTGGCAGGTCGGCATGACATCCCTGGTGGCGGCCATGGTCAGCACCGGCACCCATCAGCATCTGGGGCTGAAGGCGACCAATCTGACCCCCGATCCCGCCCTGACCGCCCTTGTGCCGCAGCTTGGTCCCGCCATCAGCACGCTGCATCTGGATGCCAGCGTGACCCTTACCGCGCCCATTGACCGCAATATGGCCGAAACTCGGCCGAAACTGACCGCGATGGATCTGGCCGACTTTCGCCTGATCTGGGGCGATCTGACCGTGTCGGCCGCTGGCAAGATCACCGCCAGCCCGGATGGTCTGGCCGACGGCAAGGTCGATTTCCGGTTTCAGAACTGGGCCAGCGTGCCGCAATTGCTGGTCGCGCTGGGGCTGGTGCAGCCCGCCATGGCCGTCTCGATCACCAGCGGGCTGGAGGCCTTGGCGAAATCGGGCGGCGACCCGTTGGTTCTGGACCTTGCCTTGACCTTCAAGGATGGCCGGATGAGCTTTGGCCCCCTGCCGCTCGGCCCTGCACCGCGCCTGCAGTGACGCCTCGCCTGAGTTAGCGGCAGTAGGGGCGGCCGCGGTAGGGGGCGACGTCCAGATGCATGTGGTCTTCGTGATAGCCGTCTGAGCCGGGCCCCAACGTCGTGTGGAACACGCCACAAGCGGCCTTGTGCGCCGCGCGCAAGGCCCCGCTGAAATTCGAAGCGACCGTCAGCACCTTGCCATTCGTCAGCACAAGGCCCGAGATGTCGATGGCATTGCCGGCCCCGTGTTGGCTGATCTTGCCGCCGGACACATTGTTGCGCGGGCGGCAGGAATAGCTGTCCGCGATCATCAGCCGTGCGACCTGATTGTCGAATTGCGGTTGCAGGCCTTTGTCGATCCATGTCGCCAAAGCCTTCGCCTGGTCGCAATTGACCGTGGCGGCAGGCACCAGTTGCACGCCGTCGATGGCGGTGACCGAGACGGGCCCCGACACATTGCACGCCCTGATCCGCGATTTGATCGCCTGCAACGCCACCCCTTTGATTGCGGGATTGCCACAGACCGAGCCTTTGGCCGAGGCGACAGGTTTTTGCACCGGCGGTTGCGCCACCAGCGTTACCGGGCGCGGTTTCGGCCGCAGGACACTGGCGACTTGTTCTGCCGGTCGCTGTTTCGGCAGGGGTGAGACCCGTGGTGCATCCGCAATGGCAAGGCTGGCCGTCAAGGACAGCACCATCACCCAGATGCCAATGCGTCGGATCACGGGATTTTGGCGGCCGAAACCCGCCCGAAATCGGGGGCCGAAGTGTCTTGGCCGGCCTCGATGATCCCCCGGCGGATAGCACGCGTGCGGGTGAAATAGGCGTGCAGCAGGTCACCGTCACCCATCCGGATGGCGCGTTGCAAGGCAAACAACTCCTCGGTAAAGCGGCCCAGCACGTCCAGCACGGCATCCTTGTTGGTCAGAAACACATCGCGCCACATGGTCGGGTCTGACGCCGCGATCCGGGTGAAATCCCGAAAGCCGGTGGCGGAATACTGGATCACCTCGGAGTTTGACACCTGCGCCAGATGGTCGGCCACGCCGACCATCGTATAGGCGATCAGATGCGGTGTGTGGCTGACCACGGCCAAGACCAGATCATGGTGATCGGCGTCCATCGTATCGACCCGCGCGCCCAATTGGACCAGACAGGCCTTCAGCCGGTCAATGGCCGCAGGGTCGGTGTCGGGCAGCGGCGTCAACAGCCACCAGCGGTTCTGGAACAGGGTCGCAAAGCCGGAACGGGGGCCGGAATACTCGGTGCCCGCCATCGGGTGACCGGGGATGAAGGTGACGCCCGGCGGCAGATGCGGCAAAACGGCCTCGATCACCGCGCGTTTGACCGACCCGACATCGGTGATCGTGGCACCTTGTGCCAGATGCGGGCCAATCTCGGCCGCTATCGCTGCCATAGCACCCACCGGCACGGCCAACACGACCAGATCGGCACCCAGAACCGCCTCCGCTGCCGTTGCATAGACGCGATCACACAGGCCGATCTGCAACGCCACCGCCCGGGTGTCCGCCGATCTGGCATGACCAACAATCTCGCCCGCGACCCCGCCCGCCCGCATCGCGTGCGCCATCGACGACGCGATCAGCCCCAGGCCGATCAGCGCCACACGGTGATAGGTCTGGGTCATCTGACGCCCTTGAACTGCGCAATGGCATGGGCAACCCTGCGGCACGACGCCTCGTCCCCCACCGTGATGCGCAGACATTGCGGCAGCTTGTAACTGCTGACCCGCCGCACGATCAGCCCCTGACGTTGCAGAAACAGATCACAGGCCTCGGCCTCCTCGGGCGAGGCTAGACGGGCGAGGATGAAATTCGTCATCGACGTATCGGACGGTATCCCCAACTCGGCCAAGGCCAAAGCCAGCCAATGCCGCATCCGGATGTTATCGGCCCGGCAACGTGCGATATGGTCCTGATCCAGCACCGCGGCCTCGGCGGTGTCAAGCTGGGTATTCGACAGGTTGAACGGCCCCCGGATGCGGTTCAGCACATCCATGATCGACTTGGGTCCATAGCCCCAGCCGATCCTCAACCCGCCAAGCCCGTAGATTTTTGAAAACGTCCGCGTCATCACGACGTTCTGGCGCGCCTCGATTTGCGCCAAACCGCCGTCAAACCCTTCGACATATTCGGCATAGGCCCCGTCCAGCACCAAAATCGCCTGACGCGGCAGGCCATCGGCCAGGCGCGTCACCTCGGCTGCCGAAATCATCGTGCCAGTGGGGTTGTTGGGGTTGGCGATGAACACCAGCTTTGTCCGCCGGTTGCAGGCCTTCAGGATTGCATCGACATCGGCGGTCCGGTCACGCTCGGGCACTTCCACCGGCGTGGCCCCTGCCGCAAGGGCCGAAATCCGGTACATCAGGAACCCGTGTTCGGTATAAACCACCTCGTCCTTTGGCCCGGCATAGCTTTGGCACAGGAAATGGATGATTTCATCCGAGCCGACGCCGCAGATCACCCGCGCCGGGTCCAGCCCATGCACCGAAGCTATCGCGGCTCGCAGTGCCGCATGGTCAGTCGAGGGATAGCGGTGCATCTGATGCACCGAGCGGCCAAACGCCTCCTTGGCGCGGTCCGAGGGGCCAAAGGGGTTTTCGTTGGACGACAGTTTGACAACATTCGCCACGCCCGCCACGGCCGCCTTGCCACCCTCATACAGGGCGATGTCCAGGATTCCGGGCTGCGGTTGTATGGCGTCGTTCATGGTTTCTCCCCTTGTTCCGGGGTTTTAGCGGCGAGGGCCGGGCAATGCCAGTGCCTTTTCCAGTCGACCATCAGGGTTTGGTGGCTTTGGAGGCAAGGAAATCC
>JBBQGU010000073.1:0-12798 GCA_038323315.1 Rhodobacterales bacterium
TCTCATTCTCGGCCAGCAGCATCTGGGTGATGACGGTATCGGCACATTTGGCATCGCGGCGCAGAACGGCATCGACCAGCAACTGCCACCCCAGCCGGATCGCGGCCAGATCGGCAGGTTTGGCGTTGGGGAAAAAGTGCAAGATCTTGGACCTGATCCCCATGTCCAATATCTGGCGGTAGAACTGGTTTTGAAAACTGTTGCGGGCCACATCGCCCAAGGCATGACGCAGCGCCAGTTCGGCGCGCAAGGCAGGCTCGCCCGGTGATGTCTCCAGATGGTCCAGCAGATCGGCCAGCCGGGCCTGAATGCCCGGCCCATCCCCCGCCTGAAAATGCAGGATCGCCCCCTGCACCACCGCCCGCGACAACAACAGATACATATCCATGTATTCGCCCATGTTGTGCAAGGACAGGGGCGGCACGATCGAGGACCGGTTGGGCAGGAACACCACCAAAGCGTCACCCGCCAGCAGCATCAGCGCCTCGCGGATCGGCGTGCGCGAGATCTCGAACCTTGCGGCCAGCGCCACTTCGTCAATCGGCGTGCCAGGGGCGATCCGCAGCCACAGAATATCATCGCGCAGGGTTTCATAGACATGGATCGCCCCGCGCTGCGGCCGGGGCCTGGTTGCCGGAATGTCGGCCAGATCCTCCAGCTTACGGTTGGTATCCATGACGGCAGTCTCATCTTTCTGATTGCATTATGTTTGCATTATCGTAGGCTGATGTCCATCACGGATCGCTGCAGCCTGTAAAACAACCACTAAGGGGGATAATCTGATGGGATACTCTGCCAAGCTGGCCTTGGGACTGGGGGCCGCGCTGTTGATGACGACAGCCGCCTTTGCCCAAGGCAAGAAGGTCGCCTACTTCGCGGCATCCTCGCAAAACGGGTTCAATCAGGCGACCTATGAGGGGGTGCAGGCCAAGGCCAAGGAACTGGGCTACGAGACCGAGATTTTTGACGGCGCCTTTGACGCAGCCGTGCAATACAGCCAGATCGAGGATATTCTGGCCAGCGGCAAATTCGCGGGCATGATCGTGGCACCGAATGACTCGGTCGGCATCGCCGGGGCGTTCGAACAGGTCATCGCGGCGGGCGTGCCGATTGCGACCGTACTGTTCCCGGTCGGCCCCGACCTGAACACGCTGGACCCGCAGGTGCCGGGCATCACCGCCACCGTCGCCTCGCCCCCGGTTCCGGGTGCCACCGTGCAGGCCGAGGCCGTGGTGGCGTTTTGCGCCGACAAGGACCCCTGCAATGTGGTCATCATCATTGGCGGCAAGATTTTCCCCTTCGACAACCTGCGCTTGGAAACCTACCAAAAGGTGCTGGGTGCCCACGCCAATATCAAGATCCTGGCAGAGGGTGAGGGCTACTATTCCCCCGACACGGCCCTGACCACGATGACCGACATCCTGCAGGCGCAAAAGGATGTGCATGTCGTGTTGTCCAATGCCGACCAGCATCTGCCAGGGGTCGAGATCGCGCTGGAGGCGGCGGGTTACAAGGTCCCCGACGTGTATCTGTCGGGCGGCGGCGCTGCGGCGATTGCGATTGACGCGATCCGTGAAGGGCGCTGGGATTCGACATTGGCCTATTTTCCGGTCTCGATGGGGTCGATGGCCATGCAGCAGATCGCCAATGCGGTCGAGGGCAAGCCGGTGATCCAGGCCATCAACATGGACACCGAAGGCCCGTTGCAAGCGATGATCGACAAAGCCGTGCTGGACGCCAATCCCGATTTCAAGGGCGAATGGGCGCAGTAAAACGCCGGCCGGGCACCAAGCCCGGCCATTTCCAACGGATGGGGGACAGGATGGGCAAACACTATCGTGTGTCGGCCGATATCGGCGGCACGTTCACGGATATCGTCTTTCAAGACAGCGAAACCGGCGAATGTGGCGCGGCCAAGGTGCTGTCCACGCCCGAAAATCCCGCACTGTCGGTGCTGGAGGGGATCAAGCTTGCCATCCCTGCCGACGCCACCATCGACTTCTTTGTCCACGGCACCACCGTCGGCCTGAACGCGCTTCTGACCCGGCGCGGCGCCAAGGTCGCCCTCCTGACCACCCACAACTTTCGCGACATCTACACCATTCAGGGCAACGACCGCGGCGCGATCTTTTCGATCCGCTGGAACAAGCCCAAACCCCTGACCCCCCTGCAATTCACCTACACCGCCCATGGCCGCATTGCCGCCACGGGCGAGGAGGTCGAACCGCTGAGCGAGCCCGATCTGCAAGCCTTTGTCGAAGCGGTCAAACGCGAAGGCTTTCAGGCCATCGCGATCTGCTTCCTGTTTTCCTACAAGAACCCCGCGCATGAACTGGCCGCCGCCGCCTATATCGCCGCCCGCCTGCCGGGGCTTGCGATTGCAATGTCGCACAAAGTCTCGCCCGAATGGCGCGAGTTCGAGCGGACCTCGACCACCGTGATGGACAGCTATCTGGCCCCGGTGGTGCGCAAGTATCTGAAAACACTGGTCGAAGATTTGGCAGACCGTCTGCCCGCCGGGCAAGGGCTGCATGTGATGGAATCGAACGGCGGCGTGATGACCGCCGCCACGGCCAGCGAAACGCCTCTGCAAACCCTGTTGTCCGGCCCGGTTGGCGGTGCGATTGGCGGCAAGGCGCTGTCAGCGGCAACGCAGCGGCCCAACCTGATCTGTGTCGATATGGGCGGCACCTCGTTTGACGCCTCTTTGATCATCGACGGCCAACCCTCGGCCAGCAACGAGGCCAGGATGGAGGGGTTGCCGGTGCAGATGTCGGTGGTCGATATCCATGTCATCGGGGCGGGTGGTGGCTCCATCGCGTGGCAAGAGGCGGGCGCAATGCGGGTCGGCCCGCAATCCGCCGGGGCCAATCCGGGGCCGGTCTGCTATGGCCGGGGCGGCACCGACCCCACGGTGTCGGATGCCAATCTGGTGCTGGGGCGGCTGGACGGCGGCAACTTTTCGGGGGGCGGCATGGTTTTGGACCGCGATGCCGCCAAGGCGGCGCTTGCCACGATGGGCGGCATCTACGGCATGACAGCCGAAGCCATGGCGCAGGGCGTGCTGGACATCGTCAATGCCAAGATGGCCGACGCTATCCGCACCATCACCATACGGCGCGGCATTGATCCCCGCGATTTCTCGCTGGTCGCCTTTGGTGGGGCGGGGCCCGCGCAGGCAGCGGCACTGGCCGAAGAATTGCAGATCAAAGAGGTGATCGTGCCGGTCTACCCCGGTGCCTTTTCCGCCTGGGGCATGTTGCAGACCGATGTGCGCCACGACTTCAAGGAAACCCTGTACGGCTTTTGGGACCTGACCGAACTGGCCACGCTGGACGCCGCATTTGGCGCGCTGTCGGACAAGGGGCGCAGCTATCTGCTGAACGAAGGCATCAAACCCGACGCGATCAGCTTTCAACGCTCCATCGATTTCCGCTATCACGGGCAGGAATATGTGATGACGATCCCCCTGCCCGACGGCCCGATTGACATGGCCGCCGTCAGAACCTCGTTCGATATGGCCTATGACCGCCAATACGGCCATTCCAGCCCCGAAGGCCGGGTCGAGATGGCCAATATCCGCCTCGCCGCCCTCGGACGCCTGCCCCGCCCCATCAATGCCCCCCCCGCCCCGCAAGCCGCCAAACCTGCCCGCGAGCGCGAGGTCTACTTTGCGGGCCAGCCGCAAACCACCGCCATTCTGGACCGCATCGGCATGACCCCCGGCACAACCGTCCACGGCCCTGCGATCATCGAGGAGGGGACTGCCACCACCCTTCTGCCGCCCGGTTGGCAGGCCCAACTGATCACCGGCGGCCACATGACCCTGACCCGGACAGGAGATGCCAAATGACCGTGACCGCCGATCCCATTACCACCGAGGTCGTCCGCAACTTCGTGATCTCCTGCGCCGAGGATATGAACGCCTCGCTGTGGCGGTCGGCCCATTCCTCGGTCATTTACGAGGGCAAGGATTCGGCGGTGGCGCTGATGGATGAATTCGGCAACATGCTGGGCCAATCGACCGGCGTGCCGCTGTTCATCGGCGCGATTGACGCCTGTGTGCATTCGGTCAAGGGCTACTACGGTGACGACATCCACGAAGGCGATGTTTTCATCATGAACGACAGCTACTTGCAGGGCACGCACCTGCATGATGTCACCGCCATCGGCGGGATTTTCCGGGACGGCGCATTGGTGGGCTTTGGCGCCGCCCGCGCCCATTGGGGCGATATCGGCGCGATTGATCCCGGATCAACCATGCAATCGACCGATATCTATCAAGAAGGGCTGCGGCTGGGGCCGACCCGGATCATCTCGCGCGGCAAGCCGATCCGCGAATGGTATGACCACCTGCGCCTGAACACCCGGTTGAAGGATGCGACCATCGGCGATCTTGGCAGTCAGATTGCAGCCATCCGCACCGGCGAGCGGCGGCTGGGCCAACTGCTGGACCGGATCGGCGTGCCGGTTTACCGCGCCGCCTGCCAGAACATCTTCGACCAATCCCGCCGCATGGACCGCGAGGCGATTTCGGCTATCACGGATGGCACCTGGACCCGTTTTGGCCATCTGGACGATGACGGCACCGGCAAGACGCCGATCCGGGTGGAACTGACGCTGACCATCAAGGGCGACGCGCTGACGGTGGACCTGACGGGATCGTCTGGCCCGGTGCCGGGGTCGGTCAACTGCGGGGCCAAACAGACGGAATCGCTGCTGCGGCTGGCCTACAAGACCATGATCAACCCCGACCGCGCCATCACCGGCGGGTCGTTCGAGACGATGACGGTGGTCATCCCCGACAGTTGCATGTTCAACGCACAGGAACCGGTCGCCTGCGAATGGTACTTTACGGGGCTGGGCCTGCTGGCCGACCTGTTCATCTCCTGCATGTCCGAGGCGATGCCGGAGCGGTCGACGGCGGCACATTACGGCGACAGCATGGTGGCCGGGTTCTTCTCGGTCGACAAGGCGCGCGGCCAGTGGATCGCACTGGAGCCGACCGCAGGCGGCTGGGGCGGGCGGCGCGACAGCGACGGCGAAAGCGCCCTGATCAACCTGGTCAACGGCGGCTTTCGCAACATCCCGGCCGAGGTGTACGAGACCAAGTTCCCGGTCCGGCTGGAGGAGTTTTCGATCCGAAAGGATTCGGGCGGTCCGGGGCGGTATCGCGGCGGCTGCGGTGTCGTGCGGCGCTACAAGGTGCTGGAGCCATGCTATTCCGCCCTGTGGTTCGAACGCTCCCACACGCCCGCATGGGGCCTGAACGGCGGCAAGGATGGCGCGGGCCCGTTCATCGAAATCACCCTGCCCGATGGCACCAAGGAACATCTGTTCAAGATGCGCGCCCGTGGGTTCGAGGCGGGCACCGTCGTCGAAACCATGACGGGCGGCGGCGGCGGCAACGGCAACCCCCTGTCCCGCCCGTTTGACGAGGTGCTGACCGACGTCCGCCAAGGCTATCTGACCCGCGCCGGCGCGTTGGAATATGGCGTCACGATCACCGAGGCGCTGACCGTCGACACCGCCGCCTCGCAGCCGCGCGTCTGATGGCCGCACCGCTGAAGACTGGGACCGCCATCCGGGCCGACGGCTTGGGTGTCTCCTTTGGCGGCGTATCCGTGCTGCGCAACATCCACCTGCAGATCGCAGCGGGCGAGATTCACGGGCTGGTCGGCGAAAACGGTGCCGGCAAATCGACGCTGGGCAAGGTGCTGGGCGGTTATTATCAGGCGACGGCGGGGCGGATCGAGGTGTTCGGCACGCCCGCCGACCCCTGGAACCCGCGCGCGGCACTGGCGCGGGGCGTGGCGCTGATGCATCAGGAATTGCAACTGGTGCCCGCGCTGACCGTGGCGCAGAACGTGTTTCTGGGGATCGAGGCGCAGACGCTCGGCGTCCTGCACCGCACCGAAACGGCCCGGTTGACCGCGCTGATGCAGTCCAGCGGCTTTGCGCTGGACCCGGATGCGGTGGTCGCGACCCTGTCCATCGCCGACCGCCAGAAGATCGAGATCCTGCGCGCCCTGGCCCGCAATGCCCGTGTGATCGTGATGGACGAACCGACATCCTCGCTGGCCAAGGACGAGGTGGCGCAACTGCATCAGACCATGCGCGCCTTGCGGGCCGACGGGCGGACGGTGATCTATGTCTCGCATTTTCTGGATGACATCCTGTCGGTGTCCGACCGCGTCACCGTCCTGCGCGACGGCGACCATGTCCTGACCGCCGAGGCCGCCAGCCTGACCAAGGGCAGAATCGTCGCAGCCATGCTGGGCGGCGGCAAGACCGAAACCCCCTTCCCGACCAAGGTTCTGTCCCCCGACCCAATCCCCGCACTGGAAGTTTCGGGCCTGACCAACGCCACCCTCCACGACATATCGCTCACCCTGCGCCGGGGCGAGATTGTCGGCCTGATCGGTCTGGTCGGATCGGGCCGGACCGAGATTGCGCGGGCCATCATCGGGGCGGACCCGGCCACCGGCAGTGTCCGGCTGGCGGGTGCCCCTTTCACCGACCGCAGCCCTTACCGCGCCACCCAGCGCGGCCTCGTCATGGTGCCCGAGGACCGGCGCAAGCAGGGTCTGGTGATGACCCTGCCCGTGCGCCCCAACATGACGCTGCCGCATCTGGGGCGGTTTTCACGGGCAGGCATCATCAACCGGCTGACCGAAGGTCGCAAAGCCGCCGCGTTGATCGACCATTTCCGCGTCCGCCCGGCCAATCCCGAAGGCGATATCGCGGCCTGTTCCGGCGGCAACCAGCAAAAGGTCCTGCTCGGCAAATGGCTGATCGGCGACCCAAAGGTGGTCATTCTGGACGAACCCAGTCGCGGTGTCGATGTCGGCGCCCGTCAGCGCATCCACGAGGCGATTGCCGAACTGGCCGCGCGCGGTGTGGCCATTCTGGTCATCTCCAGCGAGATCGACGAGGTTCTGGGCCTCGCCCACCGCGCCTGTCTGGTCGACAAGGGCCGCATCGTCGAAATGATCGACCCCGCCCAGACCGACCAGGGTCAGGTGCTGGCCGCCCTGTTCCGCCACCAATCCAGCGAAGCGAGCGTAACCGCATGACCCGCCACCAGATCGCCCGCGCGCTGCAATCTTATGCCGTGTTGATCATGACCGCCCTGCTGATGGTGGCGCTGACCCTGTTGTCGGACAGTTTTCTGACCGTGCAGAACCTGCTGAACATCCTGAACCAGAACGCCCCCCTGGCCATCATGGCCTCGGCCATGACGCTGGTCATCATTGCGGGCGGGTTCGATCTGTCGGTCGGGGCGATCTTCGCCATGGGGGCCGTCGCCTCGGCCTGGATCGCGCTGCATTTCGACCCCTATGTCGGGCTGCTTCTGTCGCCCTTCATCGGGCTGGCGTTGGGCTGCGTGAACGGGTTGGTGATCACCATGCTGAAGGTCCATTCCTTCCTTGCCACCATCGCCACCAGCCTGATCTTCAAGGGCATCGCGGTCGTCCTGTCCAACGGCCGCCTGATCCCGGTCCGCATGCCCGAGTTCACCTGGCTCGGCCGTGACAAGCTGGGCGGCGTGTTCATCTCGATCTGGGTCATGGTGATTTTTGCGCTGATCCTCAGCTTCATCCTGACCCGCACCAGCCTTGGTCGCCAGATACTGGCGGTGGGCGGCAATGCCGAGGCGGCGATCCTGTCCGGCATCCGCGCCAACCGTGTCAGGATCATCACCTTTGCCATCGCCGGTTTTGCCGCCGGTCTGGCGGCCGCCATCGCCACATCGCGGGTATCGATGGGGCAGGCCTCGGCAGGCGCGGGCCTTGAACTGGACGCCATCGCCGCCGTCATCCTGGGCGGCACCAGCATCTATGGTGGCGTGGGCGCGATCTGGCGGTCGGTCGCAGGGGTCTTGTTGCTGGCTCTGATCAACAACGGCTTCAACATCCTGAACGCCGACCCGTTCTACCGCGATCTGACCACCGGCCTGATCATCCTCGCTGCAATCGGCGTCAGCGCCAGCGGCAAACGGGCCTGAACCTGCCCAACTCCACTGCCTGTCCTTACAACGGCACTCTATTGCGGCAAGACAAAGCGCCGCGTTGCAGGCACTACCAGATTGGACCGTCACGGCAGGGGATCAGGCAACCCCAGAACCCGCCGCAGGTGCCGCAAGATCACCACCACCCCAACCTGCCCCTGCGCCGCCGTCGCGACAGGTGCCGATTCCGTATACCAGGTGACGTTCTGCACCATCCGCCCCGCCTCCACCAGGTCCGGGCATAGTGCCAGCATCAACGCTAAACGGGTTCTCGCCCCGCGCATGGCCCTGATAATACATGGCCAAATCACCCTTGCCCCACCAGCCGTGCCCGCGCACCCGAATACCGCCTGCCGAAACGCCACATCGGTCGGCATCCCTTGCGCGAAATTCCCTATGCTCCGCCCATCTTACACGCGGCACGATCATCTGATGCCCCCGCGCCGCCTGCGCCACAATGCGCCCCGCAAAGTCCACCAGCACGCCCTTCGATTCATACGTCCAGATATCCACGCCCAGAGTGTACATCCTACCCCCGCTCCAACCGCATCCCCACCGGGATCAGCCCCAATGCGCTGCGCAACAACGTAACCAGCCCGACCAGATCGCCCAGATCACAACACTCCACCGCCGAATGGGCATGCCGCATCGGAAACCCCACATCGATCGGTCCATATGGGTGACCACCATGACCGAGGGCTTTCGGGGTCCCCCGGCAATGTCGTGATCACATTCCCCAACCGGTCCACCGACGACGCAGCCCCACCCGCGACCGTATCGCAGCCGCCACCCGCTCCTCATGCCCCGACAGCCCCGGTATCACCATCAGATCGCACAGATCCTTCCGCAACCGATCCTTCATTTGCCCCGCCTCGCCGCCCGCGCCCTGTCCATGAAATCCGCTGCCCGCGCCGGGTCCACCGCATTCCAGGTATGTCCATCATACTTCAACGCCGATCCGACCACACAGCCATCCGCAACCCGCAACACATCCGCCACCGTGTCATGCCTGACCCCGGTATTCGCCAGCACAGGCACCAATGGCAACACCGCCTTCACCGCCTCCAGATCCGACATCGCCGCCGCCTCGCCCGTGATTGCGCCCGACACCAGCACGGCATCCGGCACGGATGAAAACACCGCCGACCGTGCCCGATCCGCCAAACTCCGCCGGTCCAGACTGTCGGCAAATTCCGCCGACACATTGTACAGCATCGCCAGATCCTGACGCCCCAACCGCCCCCGATACCGCATCGCCTCGCCCGCGTTCGGGCTCCACGGCCCCATGTCGCTGGCATAAGTTCCGGTAAAAATCTCGCGCACAAACTGCGCCCCCGTTGCCGCTGCCAAGGCCACCGTCGCCATCGGGTCCCACAGCACATTCACCCCGAACGGCACCGTAATCTCGTCCCGCAAAGCGCCGATCACCGCCGCCATCGTCGCCGTCGACGCCACATCGACCTTGAACTCATACGGCCGGTCATTCTCATTGCCAAACATCACGGCATCAAACCCCGCCGCCTGCAACGCCTGCAAATCCGCCCGCGCCCCCGCCAGCAACCCCGCCAACCCCGCCGCTGCATCATACAAAGGCGCCCCCGGCAGCGCCCCCAGATGCACCATCCCGATCACCGGCTTGCCGCCGCCAAAGACTGCCGTAAAATTACCCATAACCCCTCCCAAAGGGGGTGCATCCGCCCCCCGAACCGCCTAACATGTTAGCGACCATCAGGGAGGCTTGGCAATTGCAGACACGGACATGGAACCGCCAGAACACGGGCGCACTGACCTTTACCGAGCTTGGCTTTGGCACCGCCCCCATCGGCGGCCTTTACCGCCCCGTTCCTGCAGAGGAGGCGCACGCCACCATGACCGCAGCCTGGGACGCTGGCGTCCGCTACTTCGACACTGCCCCCCTCTACGGCCTCGGCCAGGCCGAAACCCGCCTGAACCGCCTGCTGCAAGGCAAGCCCCGTGCCGACTACATCGTCTCCTCCAAGATCGGCCGCGTCTTACGCAACTGCGGCCCGGGCGAGGTGCATGAAGGCCAAGGCAAATGGTTCAATGTCCCCGCCCGTATCGGCGTCTATGACTATGGCTATGACGCCACCCTGCGTTCGCTCGAATTCAGCCTCGAACGCACCGGCCTCGACCGCATCGACGTGGTCTATGTCCACGACCTGGACGTCTGGACCCACGGGTCCGCCGTGAAAATGGAGGCGTACCGCGATGACTTCATGGCCGGCGGCTACAAAGCCCTCATAGAACTTCGCGATCAGGGCGTCATCCGGGCCATCGGCGGCGGTATGAACGAATGGCAAAGCTGCCAGTGGCTGACCGAACGCGGCGATTTCGACATCTTCCTTCTGGCCGGCCGTTACACCTTGCTTGAGCAAGAGGCGCTGACCTCCTTCCTCCCCCTCTGCACCCAACGCGGCATCGGCATCGTCGTGGGCGGCCCCTACAATTCCGGCATCCTCGCCACCGGCCCCAAACCCGGCGCCTTTTACAATTACGACCCCGCTCCGCCCGCCATCCTCGAAAAAGTCCGGCAAATCGAGGCCCTGTGCACCCAACACAACACCCGCATGGTCGACGCCGCCTTCCAGTTCCCCCTCCTCCACCCCGCCATCCTGTCGATCATCCCCGGCGCCCAAACCCCGACCGAGGTCCAAGCCAACGCCCGCGCCGCAGCGGCCGAAATCCCCGCTGCACTGTGGCGCGACCTGAAATCCGCAGGTCTGATGCGTCAGGATGCCCCCACATGAAAATCGACAGCCACCAACACTATGGCCTTGATATCCAAGGTAACGTTCTGGTTCAGGCCGCCGCGACCGTCAACGAAACCGAATACATGCTCGGCTTGGCTGACGCTTCGGGCTTTGTGAAAGGCGTGGTCGGCTGGGTCGATTTCGAAAACCCCAAAGACGCCAGGACCCTGAAACGTATGAAGGGCCACCCCAAATTCAACGGCGTCCGCCCGATGATCCAGGACATCTTCGACGACGAATGGATGCTGCGCCCCAATATTCCTTATCACCGAGGCGAACCCCGACTGGACGCCTGCAACCCTATGTAACCCCTGTCTTATTCGCCTTCGACCCCGAACGTGTGATGTGGGGTTCTGACGTGCCGGTCTGCCGTCTGCGCGCCGAATATGACGTTTTGCAGGATGCGGCCCAAACCCTGACCTCCAATCTGTCAGATCTCGCCCGCACCCGCATCTTCGGCGAAACCGCCACCGCGTTCTAAGACGCCCCGCATAGGGCGGCCGGTTGGTCATGGTCATACACTCACGTTTCAGGTTCAAACAGATCAGGGCGGTTTTGCGCCAAAGGCTCCAGAAAGCCGATCAGTTTTCCCAGATGCACCCGCACAGCCCCCCGCGCACCCTCGACATTCCGCGCCTCGATGGCCGCGACAATCTGCTGATGCTCGACCAGCGTATCCTCGATCCGCCCTGGCTGCGGCAAGATCAACTGGCGTGCCCGGTTCACATGGACCCACGACGTATCCGCCAACGAGGCCACCCGCCGGAACCCGGTGAACGACAGGATCATCTCATGCATTCGCGCATCCGTCTGGTAAAACCCGGCCACATCCCCATCCCGCAGCAAAGCCTCCTGCACCCGCAGGCTTCGCTGCAACTGCACCAGCTGTTCATCCGTCACTGCCAAGGCCACCCGCTCCACCGCGGCCAACTCCAACGCCTCGCGCAAGAATGCCCCCTCGCGGATTTCCCCCATCGACAACCGCGCCACATAGGTCCCGGCCTGCGGCACCACCACCACCAGATGTTCACCCGCCAACCGCGCCACGGCCTCGGACACCGGGCTGCGCGACACCCCCAGCACCTCGCAGATCTCGGGCTTGCGCAGAACATCGCCGGGCCGGTAACTCAGCGACAAAATCGCCTCGCGCAGCGACGCATAAACTTTCTGCGCCAGCGATCCCGACAAATCGGCCAGCGGTCTCAATGCCTGCCGCACCGGCAGATCAATTGCAAATGCTGCCTCTTGAACTGGCACGCCCTCACCCTGTAGCATAGCTAACATGTTAGCGGCGCCTGACTCCCTGTCAAGCCGCCGCCCTGCTTGAAAGGCCAGCCCCATGCAACCCACCACCATCCGCCTTCACACAAGCGACAATGTCATCATTGCGCTGGCCGACCTTGCCGCAGGCACCGTCTTGCCCGACCTGCCCCAGCCCCTCGGCCATGCCATCCCGCGCGGTCACAAGATCGCAACCACGGCCGTGGCCACAGGCCAGAACGTCCTGCGCTACGGCCAGATCATCGGCGTCGCCACCAGCCCCATCGCGGCAGGCGACCACATCCACACCCACAACCTCGGCATGGGCACGCATGAACTGGACTACGCCTATGCCTCGGAACGCAACCCCCAGCCCCTGCCCAATGCCAAGCGCACCTTTGATGGCTACCACCGCCAGGACGGCACCGTCGGCACCCGCAATTATCTGGGCATCCTGACCTCCGTCAACTGCTCCGGCTCGGTCGCCAAGATGATCGCCGAAGCATGCGAGCGTGACGGCTGGCTCGCCGCCTTCCCCAACATCGACGGTATAGTCCCCATCGTCCACGGCACCGGCTGCGGCATGAGCGGACGCGACGAAGGCTACGACACCCTGTTCCGCACGCTGAAAGGCTACGCCCGCAACCCCAATTTCGGTGGCATCCTGTTGGTCGGCCTCGGCTGTGAAGTCATGCAGATCCCCGACCTGATCGGCGCAGGCCGCATGCGCAAGGACGGCAATTTCCGCTACATGAC
>JBBQGU010000074.1:0-12740 GCA_038323315.1 Rhodobacterales bacterium
GTGGCGATGTATCCCGATGGCGCGACCATCATCAACCTGCAGGGTCAGCCGGGCGCCTCGCCCGCCATCGACCGCAATCAGGGCCTGCACAATGTGCTGGACGGCATGGCCGACAAGTACAAGATCGTGTTCGAACAGACCGCAGGCTTTGACCGGTCCAAGGGCCTGTCCGTGACCGAAGCCGCCCTGTCGGGCATGGACGCACCGCCGCAGGTCATCGTGGCTGCCAATGACGACATGGCGCTGGGCGCTATGGAAGCCGTCAAGGCACGTGGCCTGACCGGCATCACCATCATCGGCTTTGACGCGCTGCCCGAGGCTTTGGCCCAGGTCCGCGATGGCGGTCTGACCGCCACGATCGAGCAGTTCCCCGGCCAGCAAAGCGCCACCGGCGTGAAGATCCTGATGGACTTCATCAAGGACGGCACCAAGCCTGCCGAACAGCTGAATCTGCTGACCCCGGTGGCCATCACCAAGGACAACCTTGAGATGGGCGAGCGTATGGGCGAAGTGAAGTAACACTTCCGTCCCGTACCAAGCTGTGCGGCCCGGTTGGCGATACCGGGCCGTGCAGGTCAATATTTCCCAAGCCGGTGGTGGCCATGCCTGTCGATTCAGCGTCAAAGACACTTCTGCGCTTGACCGGGATTACCAAATCCTTTCCGGGCGTCAAGGCGCTGGATGGTGTGGATTTCGAGGTGGCTGCGGGCGAAGTCCATGCCCTGCTGGGCGAGAATGGGGCAGGCAAATCGACCCTGCTGAAGATCATCGCCGGGGCGCAGTCTGCCGATCAGGGCAGTGTTGAGATTGGCGGCGAAACGGTGGTTCTGGCCAACCCGCAGGTCGCGCAGAAGCGTGGCATTGCGACGATATATCAGGAATTGACCCTGGCATCCAACATGACGATTGCCGACAATGTGTTCATCGGACGCGAGCCGGGCAACCGGCTGTTCGTGAACAACCGTGCGCTGAATGCGGCGACCGAGACGTTGATACATGAAATCGGGCTGAACCGGGGGCCGCGCACATTGGTCCGTGACCTGTCGGTGGCCGAGCAGCAGATGGTCGAGATTGCCCGCGCTTTGTCGATGCAATCGCGGCTGATCGTGATGGACGAGCCGACCTCGGCACTGAGCCAGGCCGAGGTGGAAAAGCTGTTCACGCTGGTGCTGGGGTTGAAGGCCAAAGGCATATCGACGATTTTCGTGACGCACCGGCTGGAGGAGGTCTTTCGCATCTGTGATCGGTTCACCGTGCTGCGCGACGGGCGCAATGCAGGCAAGGGGCTGGTCGCTGAGACGAATGTCGAGGGCATCATCCGGCTGATGGTGGGCCGCGAGTTGAAGGCGCTGCATGAGCGGCGGGTGGCGGCTGAACCGGGGCCCGTGGCGCTGGCGGTCGAAAACCTGGTGCGGCGACGCACGCCGGTCGCCCCCCATGCCATCGAGTTGCGCAACGTGTCGTTGCAAGTGCGCAGCGGCGAGATTCTGGGGGTGGCCGGCCTGATCGGTGCCGGTCGTACCGAGACCGCACGGGCGATTTTCGGTGCGGACCCGTTTGACAGCGGCCGTGTGACGATGGGCGGTACGCCGGTCGAGATACGCTCGCCGCGTGCCGCGATTGCGCATGGCATCGGGCTGGTGCCCGAGGACCGCAAACAGCAGGCGCTGTTTCTGGCGCTGGCGATCAAGTCGAACCTGTCAATGGCGGCGCATGACCGCATTGGCCGCTGGGGTGCGTTCATCGACGGGCGGAAGGAATTGGCGTTGGTCGAGGAATACCGCCGCCGCCTGAACATCCGCATGGCCGGGCCGGAACAGTTGGTCGGCAACCTGTCGGGCGGCAATCAGCAAAAGGTTGTGTTGGCACGCTGGCTGGCGCTGGGGCCAAAGGTGCTGATCGTGGATGAGCCCACGCGCGGCATCGATGTCGGTGCCAAGGTCGAGGTGCATAACCTGTTGTTCGAAATGGCCAATGCCGGAATTGCGCTGATCGTCATTTCGTCGGAACTGCCCGAGATTCTGGCCGTATCAGACCGCATCGTCACGATGCGCGAAGGCCGCGTGACGGGCGAAGTGATGCGCGACAAGGCGGATCAGGAAGTGCTGATGTCCATGATGACGGCCCCGATAGACCGGGCTGCGTAAAGAAATTTCGGGGGGAATACCGTGTCTGACGTAACAACCAACGCCAAGCCAGGGCCGGGCAGGGACGTGTTCGGGTTCGCCGCCCGTTTCGCCCCGCTGATATTCCTGATCCTGCTGATGGCGGTCTTTGCCATTGTCGAGCCAAGATTCCTGACGCCGGTCAACCTGTTCAACATCGCGCGGCAGGTGTCGGTGACCGGGCTTTTGGCGATCGGGATGACCTTTGTGATTCTGACGGCGGGGATCGACCTGTCCATCGGGTCGTTGCTGGCGTTTGCCGGGCTGGTGGCTGCGGCGGTGGCCAAGGGCGGGTTGTCGGACCGCTTTACGGTGGGCGACGATGCCATCGGATATGGCTGGCCGCTGGCGGCGCTGGCCGCGATCATGGTGGGGGTGATCGGCGGCTATCTGCAAGGATTTGCGATCACACGGCTGCGCGTGCCGCCCTTTGTCGTGACGCTGGGCGGCATGTCGGTGTTTCGCGGGGCGGCGCTGCTGTTTGCGGCTGGCGGGCCGATCTCGGGCTTTGACGCCGGGTTCGCGTGGTGGGGGCAGGGCAAGATCGGCCCGGTGCCGGTGCCGGTGATCCTCTTTGTGATCTGCGCCATCGCGGCCCATATCGTGCTGACCTATTCGCGCTTTGGCCGCCGCGTCTATGCCGTGGGTGGCAACCCCGAGGCCGCGCGCCTGTCGGGCCTGAACGTGAACGGGATCATCTGCATGGTCTATGTCATCATGGGTTTTTTCGCTGGGCTTTGCGCCTTTGTGCTGTCGGCACGGCTGAACTCGGCCGAGGCTGTTGCGGGGACGGGCTATGAACTGACCGTCATCGCCTCGGTTGTGATCGGCGGCACCAGCCTGTTCGGCGGGGTGGGCACGATCTTTGGCACGGTCATCGGGTCGCTGCTGATCGGGGTGCTGCTGAACGGGTTGGTGATCCTGAACGTGTCGTCGTATATCCAGCAGATCATCATCGGGGTGATCATCGTGCTGGCCGTCGCCTTCGATACTTTCGCGAAATCCCGCCGCCGAAGCTGATCCGGGGCCGCATCAACTCCAGGTGCGGTCCCATGAGGTTTCATTGTCCCAACGGTCGGTCGGCTGCCAGATGCCGGTGACGCCGGGTTGCAGGTGCTGCATCAGCACGTCGTCATTCAGGTCGTCGATCCCAAGGCCAGGCTTGTCGGTGACGGTGATGAAGCCGTCCTTGACGATGGGCTTGGGCAGGCCGATCTGAACATCGTCCCACCACGGCACGTCGGCCGAGTGATATTCCAGCGCCAGAAAGTTCTCGGTTGCGACGGCCACATGGGCGGCCGCCATCGCGGCGATGGGGCTTTCGGCCATGTGGATCGCCATGGCGATGCCGTGGTCCTGTGCGGCGTCGCCGATCTTCTTGGTCTCCAATATGCCGCCGGTGGTCAGCAGATCGGGATGGATGACGGATATGCCGGATTTGAAAAGCGGCGCAAAACCTTCCTTCAGATAGATATCCTCGCCCGTACAGATCGGCACCGAAGTCGATTGCTGCAACTGCCGGTATTGATCCGCAAATTGCCACGGGATCACATCTTCCAGCCAGGCAGGGGTGTATTTCTCGATCCGGCGTGCCAGACGGATGCCGTCCTGCAACGAGATATGGCCGACATGGTCGATGGCCAGCGGGATTTCCGGGCCGATGACCTCGCGGACCTCGGCGATGTACTGTTCCAGCAGGTCCAGACCCTTTTCGCTGAAATGCAGGCCGGTGAAGGGGTGCATGACGTTTTGCGCGTCATAGATGGCGTTGCGGTGGCGGCGTTCGTCCAGCGTTTTGGGGCGCATGTTTCCGGAATGGTGGTAAAACGGCTCCAACGCGCCCGCAGGGGCCACCACGGCGCCAGGGATATGGGCGATCTGCATCAGGCCGAGATCCATTTTCAGGAAGGTAAAGCCTGCGTCCATCCGTTCCTTCATCCGCTTGCCGGTATCGGTGCCGCTGGGTTTTTCGGCGTCGGTGTCGCAATAGATGCGGACCCTGTCGCGGAACTTGCCTCCCAGCATCTGATAGATGGGCACACCGTAAGCCTTGCCCGCCAGATCCCACAGCGCAATCTCGATGGCCGACACGCCGCCACCCTGCCGCCCATGGCCGCCAAACTGTTTGATGCGGCGGAACAGGCGGTCGATGTCGCAGGGGTTTTCGCCCAACAGCCGGCTTTTCAGCATCAGCGCAAAGGTGGCACTGGCCCCGTCACGCACCTCGCCCAGGCCCACAAGGCCCTGATTGGTATAGATTTTCAGCAGGGCCGAGGTGAAGGGCGCACCGACAATCTCGGCCACGCGGATATCGGTGATGCGCAGGTCGGAGGGGCGGGAGGCGGTGTTGGTATGGTCAAGGGCGGTCATTTGGGGCCTTTTAGGTTATTGCAGCGCCATTTGGGTTGCGCCGTCGAACAGGTGCAGGCGGTTTTGGTCGAATTCCAGCCAGACATTGGTATCGGTGCGGATCGGCACCTCTGGACCAAGGCTGACGATGACGATGGCGCCGTCGACATGGACCTGCACAAAGGTCACATCGCCGGTTGGCTCGACCGTATAGACCCGGCCCGGCACCAGACCGGGGGCTGCGGCATCGTGCAGCTTGATGGTGCTATGGCGTGCCCCAAGCACGACCTTGTCGGTGGTCGCCCTTTGCGCCTTTCGGTGATTGGCGGGCGACAGGGGCAGGGTCCAGTCTTTGCCCTGCAAGGCGTCGCCTGCGAGGGTCAGGGGGACCAGAGACATCGCAGGGCTGCCTACAAAGCTGGCGACAAAGGTGTTCACGGGGTGATCGAACACGTTCTTGGGGCTGTCATATTGCTGCAAGGACCCGCCATTCATCACCGCCATCTTGTCGGCCATCGTCACGGCCTCCAACTGGTCATGGGTGACATAGATGACAGTGGCGTTCAGGTCCTGATGGAACCGCTTCAACTCGGTCCGCATCTGCACTCGCAGCTTGGCGTCAAGGTTGGACAGCGGCTCGTCCATCAAGAACGCGCGGGGCTCGCGGACAAGGGCCCGGCCCAGTGCCACGCGCTGTTGCTGGCCGCCTGACAGTTCGCGCGGCTTCCGCTCCAACAGATGGGTGATGTCCAGCACGCGGGCTGCCTCATTCACTTTGATAAAAATATCCTCTTTCTGCAACTTCCGCATCTGCAACGGAAAGGCAAGGTTCTTGAACACCGTCTTGTTGGGATACAAAGCATAGTTCTGGAACACCATCGCGATGTCGCGGTCCTTGGGGTCCAGGTCGTTCACCAGGCGGTCGCCGATGCTGATATCGCCGCCCGACATCGGGATCAGCCCGGCAATCAGGTTCAGCGTCGTGGTCTTGCCGCAGCCGGAGGGGCCGACAAGGGCGACAAACTCGCCATCCTCGACGGTAAAGGACACATCGTTGACGGCACGGGACGTGCCGTAAAGCTTCATTACATTCTTGAGAACGACACGCGCCATCAGAGACCTTTCCGTTGCATCATGCCTTGACCGCACCTTCGGTCAGCGCCTTGACGAAGTATTTCTGCAAGATCAGGAACAGCACCACAACCGGCACCGACATCAGGAAGGTGGCCGCCATCAGGCCGGGCCAATCCGTTGAAAATTCGGCGAAATAGCGTTGGATGCCGACGGGCAGGGTCAGCCTGTCCTTGTTGTTCAGGAAGGTGACGGCATAGACATACTCGTTCCACGCCCCGATAAACGAAAAGATGCCGGTGGCGATGATGCCGGGGGTCGACAGCGGCATCACGATCAGGATGAACGCCTGAAACCGCGTTGCCCCGTCGATCCGCGCGGCCTGTTCCAGCTGGATCGGGATGTTGTCGTAAAACCCTTTCAGCAGCCAGATCGACAGCGGCAGGCCAAAGGTCAGATAGGTCAGGATCAGCGATCCATGCGACCCCACCAGCCCCATCCACCGCATCAGCACGAACAGCGGCATCAGGAACACGACCGCCGGGAACATATTACGCAGGAGGACGGCAAAGAACAGGAAGGTCCGACCGGGAAACCGGAACCGCGAGAACGCATAGGCGGCGGGCACGGCGACCACCACCCCCAGCACGGTCGTTGCGACCGAGACATACCAGCTGTTCCAGAAATACCGCAGAAAATCCGCGCCAGCCGGGTTGGCGGGGTTCAACAGCTTTTCATAATTGGCCAGCGTCGGCTCTTTGGGCCACCATTGCGGCGGGTATTGCATGGCGGCGAACTGCGTCTTGATCGAGGTCAGAACCATCCAGACCATCGGCATCACGGTGAAAAACAGCAACAGCGCCAGAAAAATCCGCCCGCTCCAACGCCAGCCATCTACCTTTTTGGTCATCCCGCCCTCGATTCATCGCCTTGGGTCAGGGCTTTGACGTAAAAATAGCCAAGCCCCATCATGATCGCGAACAGGATCACCGAATAGGCCGAGGCGAGGCCCCAGTTTTGGCGGCCAAAGGCGATCTGATAAATATGGGTGATCCAGATATCCGACGCCCCCGCGGGACCGCCGCCTGTCATGATCCACGGCACGATGAACGAATTGAAATTCGCCACCATCAGCAGCAGGATCGTGACCATCGACACGCCCTTCAGATGCGGCATCGTGATGTGCCAGAACCGCTGCCACGCGTTGGCCCCATCGACCTGCGCCGCCCTCAGCAACTGCTCGGGCACAGTTTGCAAGCCCGCCATCAGCATGATCATCGCGAACGAAAACTCGCGCCAGATGTTGACGACGATCAGCGAGGGCAGAACGGTGTACAGGTTGTCCAGAAAGTTGATCGGCTTGTCGGTAAAGCCCATCTGCACCGAAAACGCACCGATGACGCCGAAATCGGAGTGATAGAGCCATTTCCAGACATAGGACGCCGCGACGGCGCTGACGACATAGGGGATCAGCAGCAGGGCCCGCAACACGCCACGCCCCATGAATTCGCGGTGCAGCGCCAAGGCCGCGCCAAGGCCAAGCAGAAAGGCAAAGAACGTGCTGACAACGGTCCAGATCAGGGTGTTCCATGTCACCGCCCAGAACGAGGCTGCGGTCAGGATCGTGGTGTAGTTCCTTAGGCCGACAAAGATCCGGTCCTTCAGTTGCAGGCTGGGCGGGGTTTTGTAAAAGCTCATGTCGATGGTGAACCAGACCGGATAGGCGATCACGATCAGCATCACGATCAGCGCCGGGGCGACATACATATAGTCCCAGCGGGCCAGATAGACCTGCCGCGAAAAGGGCACCTTGCGCGGCGTCGGGATGGCAGCCGTCATATCGGTCATGGGATCGCCTTTGACAAGGGGACCGGCAGCCTGGGGGGGCCGCCGGTCCGTTATGGCTCACATGCCGTCAAGCAGGGCCTGCACCTTGGTGGCCGCGTCTTCCGCAGCCTCGTCCACCGTCATCTTGCCGGTCAGCGCGTTTTGCAGCATGTCGGGCACGATGATGTTCATGATCTCGGGCGCTTCGGGGATCACCGGGAAGGGGATGCCGTTCGGCAACATCGAGGTCGTCACGTCAAGAAACTTGATCGTGTCCAGACGCTCTTTCATCCATTCCGTCTGGAAACCGCCCAGATGCCCGGGGTTCGACGAGACCCAGGCCAGTTTGGTCGACCATTCCGGGCTGGTCCACATGCAGATCAGCGCCTTGGCAGCCGCCTCATCCAGACCGTTATCGACATATTCGCTCTTGACGACGTGGATGTTCGACCCGCCGAAGACGACGGCGCGGCGATCCGGACCCTTGGGGATCAGGCCATAGCGCATGTTGGCCACGACCTCATCCGCCACGGCCTTGTCCGACCCGGTCGCCTTGCTGGCCAGATCGACCATCTTGGCATATTCGGACGGGTGGGCGATCATCATCGCCAGTTGGCCCGCGATGAAGGGCGACTGGTTCTCGGCCTGGGTGTTGGTCAGGGCCGAGACGGGAACCGACTGGTCGCGGATATACATGTCAACGGCGGTTTGCAGGGCCGCCTTGGTGCCCGCACTGTTCAACGCGATGGTTTTGTACGTCGGTGCATCGGTATGTTCGTCCAACGCACCGCCACCAAAGGCCCAGATTTCCGGCATGAAGCGGAACGGCGTGTTGCCGGCGTTCTGCTTGGCCACCAGCCCATAGCCGGCGATGCCCAGCTTGTCCTTGATCGTCTTGGAATAGACCACCACGTCATCCCAGGTCGCGGGCGCGGTTTCGGGGTCCAGACCGGCATCCTTGAAGATCTTGGCGTTGTAGATAAAGGCCATCGTCTCGTTGTTGGTCGGGATGCCGTAGGTGGACCCGTCATAGGTGACTGACTTCAGCGCGCCCGGCCAGAAATCCTTGGTTTCATAGCCGACATCCTCGGGTTTCAGCGGCTGAAGATAGCCTTTGGCACCGAACTCGACCCCGCCCAGAATTTGCAGCCGCACGACCATCGGCCCGGCATTGCCCAGCAAAGCGGTGCGGAACTTGTCCAGAAGGTCGTTGTAGGGGATGTTCTGGACGTCTGTCGTGATGTTGGGATAGGCGGCCTTGAACGCCTCCCAGAACTGGCCGTCGATGGTGCGGACGATTTCAGGGTCACTGTCCTGCGGTCCGGTGTACCAATAGCTGACCTTGCCCGCTGTGTCGGTCGGCACCACCTTGGCGCACGATCCGACCGTGTCAAAGGTGGCCGTGCCTGCGATGCTTGTCACGTATTCCGGCGACCATTTCGACAGGTCGATCGCGTCCTGCGCTATTGCCGCAATCGGGGCCACGGCAATGGCCGCGCTGACCGAAAACGTCACGGCGTTTGCGGCTTTTTTCAAGCCGGTCATCTTTGTCATGCGTATTCCTCCCGTTGATATTCGTGGAACATGACGCCGGGCCGTTGTGGGGCCGTGGTTGGCGGCGTCGGTTTGGTGGCTTCGGCCTACTGCCTACTGTCTGAACCCGACCATTCCCCTCCTCCAAGGCAGACGGTCAGATGGCTGCGGTTGTGCGCAGCCTGGATTTAGCGATGCTGGCACATTTTATGTCAACAAGAATGTATGAATTTCCCGAAATCATCTTGGCGGACCGCCCGCCCGAGCGTATGAACACTGCCATGGGACAGCACGAAGATATCGCCGAAACCTTGGCCCCCTTGCGGGAAATCGTCGAAAATGGCGACGATTACAGCGTTTATGCCCAGTTGCGCCAGGATATCCTGTCAGGCCGCCTGACCGGCAATGAACGGCTCAAGGTCTCGACCCTGGCCGCACGCTACCAGACCAGCACCAACCCGATCAGGGAAGCCTTGCAGCAGTTGCGCGGCGAGGGGCTGGTGATCATCGCGCCGAATCGCGGTGCGCGGGTGCGGACCATCGACGAGGATTTCGTCCGTGACATCTATGAAATCGAAGTGTTGGTCGAACCCTATCTGGTCCGCAGCTTCGTCAGCCATTGTTCCGGCGCTGACATCGCCCAGCTTGACGCCGTGCAGGCCGCCATCGAGCATCTGAATTTCACCGACCCCGACCAGCATTCGCAACTGGACAGCCGGTTTCACATGACGATGTACGACCGCCATTACAACCGCAGTGCCTTGGCCCTGTGGTGGAAGCACCGCGAGATTTTACATGCCATCAACGTCGATCACGGCACCAGCCTGCGCCGCCAGCGCGACGTGATCGACGAACATCGCGACCTGATCCTGGCCGTCAAGGCCCATGACGAAGACCGCGCCGCCGCCATCATCGCGCGCCATGTCCTGGGATCGGGCCGCCACATCATCGACCGCATGCGCGCAGGGCGGACCAAAATCAGCTGACATTGGGAGGGAACAATGAAGATCACCGACATGAAATGTGCCGTTATCGGCCGCAACCCTGTGGTACGGATCGTCACCGATCAGGGGATCAGCGGCTATGGCGCTGCGGAAAGCTACAAGCCCTACCTCAAACCCTTCATCCTGCAATTCCGCGATGCGCTGATCGGCGAGGACCCGACCGACGTCGAACGCTGCATGCTGAAAATCCGCAACCGCGGGGCGTTCAAACCTTATGGCGCGCCGATCAGTGTTATCGAACATGCGCTGTGGGATGTTGCTGGCAAGGCGGCGGGCGTGCCGGTCTACAAGCTGTTGGGCGGCAAGGTGCGCGATCAGGTGCGCTGCTACAACGGCGCTGTCCGCCAGAAAATGACCGCATGGACACCCGAAGGCTTTGCCGAAAATTGCAGATGGATGATGGGGTTGCCAGAGGGTTTCGACATTATCAAGCAGGGCATCGGGTTTCACAGCCCGATGAAATCGGTCCCCGGTTTTTTCTATGGCACGGCCGTGGAAAACCCCTTTCATGGTCATTGTGACTCGGGCCCCTTGCCCGAACGCAGCCTGTCCCTGATGGTCGATTGCGTGGCGGCGATGAAGGATGTGCTGGGCGACAAGGTCGGTCTGGCACTCGATTGCGGGCCGGGCTGGTTCCCCGCCGACGCCCTGCGCTTTGCCCGCGCCATCGAGCCATACAACGTCATGTGGTGCGAAGATATGCTGACCGGCGACTATTCCACCCATTCCAACGCCCAGACCTACCGCGACCTGACGATGCAGACCACCACCCCCATTCACACCGGCGAGCAGATCTACCTGCGCAACAACTTCCGCGAGCTGATCGAGACGCAGGCCGTGAACATCGTCGGCCCCGACCCCGCCGATGTCGGCGGCATTGCCGAGTTGAAATGGATCGCCGAGTACGCCCATCTGCACGGCATCCTGATGGCCCCGCATGGCACCGGCAACGGTGTGTTGGGTCTGGCCGCATTGATCCAGGTCTGCGCGACCCTGCCTGCCAATTACATTGCCTTCGAATATCCCGTCGGCACCGATCCGTGGTGGTATGACATTGTCGAAGGCCTGCCCAAACAAATCGTCAAGAACAGCATGATCGACGTGATCGAACGCCCCGGCATGGGAGTGGACCTGATCCCCGAGGCCGCCAAACGCTATCTGTCGCCCGAGGATGCCGGTTTCTTTGATTGAAAAGCGCGGTATTCCCCGCAGGATACATTTTTCCGCCGATCCGCAGCTTTTCGATCAGGGATAGCGTGCAGGTTGACATAGGTAAGGGCGGTTTTGCAGGTGCGAATTATTCTGACTGTAACAGTCGGAACCTCTGCCTGTTGTTCGAGATTGGAATACCCATGTCCGACACCGAAATTGACAGTTCCGCAACCCTGATTCAACTGCCCGTCACCACCACGCGGCAGTACCGGGCGATGAGTGCGTATGCTGATGCAGCGCGCGACACGATGGCCTCGGTTCTGGCGCTGAACGCCGTGCTGTTGAAGCGCATCGTCGCGTTGCAACAGGCGCTTGACGGCCAGCGTGTTCACCGCGAGGCGGTTGTGGTGCGACCAGCTTTTGGGCAGGGTGCGGATCGGTCCACCGTGGCCCGTGTGGCACCTTGCATTGCCGGCCTGACGCCGAAGCAGAGGCAGGTTTTGACCCGCGTTCTGGCCGGACATGCCAACAAGATTATTGCCGCTGATCTGGGCATCAGCCAGCGCACGGTCGAAAACCACCGCGCGGCGATCATGAAGCGCAGCGGTGCCACCTCTTTGCCTGCGCTTGCACGGATGGCGGTGGGCCGGCCAGAGGTGGGCGACAGTCACTGATCGGGTCAGGGTTTGGCGGATGGCACGGCCAATGCGGGCAGTTCGACCGAGCGCATGATGGCAATGATGGTGTCCTCGCATTGTCGGATCAGGGGTTGTGCCAAGGGGCTGGACAGGCGGCGGGTTTTGCTGATGCAGCGCAGCGACAACGCCTTCATCCCGCTTTCGCGGAGTGGCACATAGACCAAGCTGCCGTTCTGGCGTTCAGCCGCGACGTTCAGGGGGGTCAGGAAGGCAACGCCCTGGCCCAGCATGACGGCGCGTTTCATCAACTCGATCGAATTGGTTTCGATGGTCGATGACAGGGCCCCGCCATAGCGTTCAAACGCCTGGTCCAGCATCGGGCGCATGGACATGGGCGCGTTGGGCAGGACCAGCGGGTATCCGGCGCAGGCCGCCACCGTGGTGCTTTCGCGGGCGGCGAGGTCGTGGCCGGGGGGGACGACGGCGCCCAGGGCCACCGGAATTTCGAAGGCCATCTTGATGCCGGCGGGGGTGGCGAGGTCAAAGCCGATGCCAAGGTCAACCTCGTCATCCTGCACGGTCTGGGCGGGATCGCCGACCACGCGCACCTCGACCGTGCAGCGGGGATAGCGGGCGCGGAAATCGGAGATGACGGCTGGCATCACCTCGGCGGCGACCGTGCCGACGGTCGCCACGCTGACACGACCCCACAAAAGGCCGGTCAGGTCGTTGATGCGCGCCTGCATCACCTGTTCGCTGCGCAAGGTTTCTCGGACATGTTTCAAAAGCACCTCGCCCGCCGCCGTCAGGCGCAGTTTGCGGGGCAGGCGTTCGAAGATGGGTGTGCCCAGGTCCTCCTCCAGCGACAGGATCTGGCGGTTGATGGCCGAGGACGCGATGTTCAGCTTGCGCGAGGCCGCGCGCATGGTGCCGCAGCGGGCGACCTCGTCCAGATAGATCAGCAGTCGGTGGTGTAACATCCGCATAAGGGTGACAGGTTT
>JBBQGU010000075.1:0-12700 GCA_038323315.1 Rhodobacterales bacterium
GGGGCGAATAGGGCCCGCCAATGCGGCGCCCGGTGCCGGGGCCGGTCGGGGCCATGGCGCGGTAGAAGTTGACCTGACGCACCTGAAGCGGGTCCATTTTCAGCGCGAAGGCGACGTGATCCATCACCCGTTCGATGCCGATGATGCCTTGGGGGCCGCCAAAGCCGCGATAAGCGGTGGCGCTTTGGGTGTTGGTTTTCAGGCGGTGGCTTTCGATGCGGATGTCGGTGAAGTGGTAACAGTTGTCGGCATGCAGCATGGCACGGTCGGCGACGGCAAGCGACAGGTCCTGGGACCAGCCGCAGCGCACCAGGTGCAGGAAATCAAGCCCAAGGATGCGGCCCGTGGCGTCATAGCCCAGGGTGTAACGGATTTTAAGGTCGTGGCGTTTGCCGGTGATGACCATGTCGTCATCGCGGTCATAGCGCATCTTGCAGGGCTTGCCTGTGGCGTGGGCCGCGATGGCGCAGGCCAAGGCCAGCGCATTGCCCTGGCTTTCCTTGCCGCCAAAGCCGCCACCCATGCGTCGGGTTTCGACCCTGACGGCCGACATCGGCAGGTGCAAGGCGTGGGCGACCTTGTGTTGAACCTCGGTCGGGTGCTGGGTCGAGGACAGGATGTGCATGCCATCCTCTTGCGGGATGGCGGCGGCGACCTGGCCTTCGAGGTAGAAATGTTCCTGGCCGCCGACCTCGATTTCGCCTTGCAGGTGGTGGGGGGCTAAGGTGATGGCGTGGGCGGCGTCGCCTTTGGTCCAGAGGACCGGTCCTTGCTCGAAGCGGCTGTTGGCGGCGAGGGCGTCTTCGACGGACAGCAGCGCGGGCAGGTCGCGGTAGGTGATCCTGGCCAGACGGGCGGCTTTGCGGGCGGCAAGGTGGGTTTCAGCGGCCACGAAGAAGATTTGCTGGCCGACATAGTGGACGCGGCCGGTGGACAGCAGGGGCTCGTCATGGACCACGGGGCCGCAATCGGGCATGTCGGGCAGATCGGCGGCCGACCAGACGGCCACGACGCCGGGGGCCGCGCGGACGGCGGTCAGGTCGATGTCGGTGATCTCACCATGGGCGCAGGTCGACAGGCCAAAGGCCAGATGCAGGCAGCCTGCGGGCAGGGGCACGTCATCGACATATCGGGCCTGTCCTGTGACGTGAAGGGCCGCGGAATCGTGGGGCAGGGATTTTCCGATGGTCATGGCTGCACCTGAAGCACGTCGACCGGGGTTCCTGCGAGGTCGTGAAAGTAGCGGGTCAGCAGGTTTTGGGCGACATGCAGGCGATAAGACGCTGAGGCGCGCATGTCGGTGAGGGGCTGGAAATCCTGGGGGAAGGCTGTTGTGGCCTGGGTGATCGTATGCTCGTTCCAGGCTTGGTTCAGCAGGGCGGCCTCGACCGCCGTGGCGCGTTTGGGAATGCCGGCCATGCCGCCAAAGGCGAGGCGGGCCTCGGTCACAAGGCCGTCGGTCACGGTGACGTTGAAGCAGCCGCAGACGGCAGAGATGTCCTGATCAAAGCGTTTGGCGATTTTGTAGCAGCGCAGAGCGGGGGCCGTGGTGGGGATCGTGATGGCCTCGACGAACTCGCCCTGAAGGCGGTCTTGTTTGCGGTAGTCCAGGAAGAATTTCTCCAGCAGCATGTCGCGGGTTGTGTTGCCTTGGCGCAGATGAAGCGTGGCGCCCAGCGCAATCAGGGCGGGCGGGCCGTCGCCGATGGGCGAGCCGTTGGCGATGTTGCCGCCAAGGGTGGCGGCATTGCGGACCTGAACGCTGCCATATCGGCGCAGAAGCTCGGCGAAAGAGGGGTGGAGGGGTTGGATGGCGGTCAGCAGGTCGGTGATGGTGACGCCTGCGCCGATGCGAAGGTGGTCGGTTTGGCGGGTGATGGTCTGCAGGTCCTTGATGCCGTTCAGGAAGGCCACTTTCGGCAGGTCGCGCAGTTGCTTGGTGACCCACAGGCCGACATCGGTGGCCCCGGCAATCAGGGTGGCGTCGGGGTTTTGCACGTACCAGTCGGCCAGTTCGGCAGAGGTTGTGGGGCGGAAGGCGGGGGAAGAAGAAGGGGATATTTGGGTCAGAATGAAAGCCTGATCGGGTTTCATCCAGTCGGGGATGGGGGCGGTTTCGGCGGACTGGGCGGCGCGGATGATCGGGGCGTAGCCGGTGCAGCGGCAGAGGTTGCCTGCGAGTTGGGTATCGTGGTCGGTGGCACCGTTCAGGTGGGCGACGGCCATCGACACGACGAAACCCGGCGTGCAAAATCCGCATTGCGAGCCGTGATGGGCCACCATCGCCTCTTGCACGGGATGGGGTTGGCCTTGGGGGCCGGTCAGACCCTCGACCGTGCGGATGGCTTTGCCGGACAGTTGGGGCAGGAACAGGATGCAGGCGTTCAGGGCGCGCGCGCCTTGGTCATCCGTGACCATGACGGTGCAGGCACCGCAGTCGCCCTCGTTGCAACCCTCTTTGGTGCCCATCAAGCCTTTGGTTTCCCGCAGATAGTCCAACAGCGTCCTTGTGGGAGGCTGACTGACCTGGACGGGCGTTCCGTTCAACAGAAACGCGACCTGTTCCATGTTTCATCCTGCCGCGGTCTTTTGCCTTTGGTGTGCGCGCCCCGCCCGATGCGGCGGAAAGCAGGGGGCGCAAGGTGATTGAGCCTGCCTTCGCCGATTTTGTCCAGAGCAACCTTTCGTGTGTCCGGGGTATTCGGTACGGTGCACCCATGACACAGCCGCGATTCATCCACCTGCGCGTACATACCGAGCATTCCTTGCTGGAAGGCGCGGTGCCGGTCAAGAAACTGGTCAAGCTGTGCGTCGCGGCGGGGATGCCCGCTGTCGCCGTGACCGACACCAACAACATGTTCGCCGCACTGGAGTTTTCGGTGACGGCGGCGGGCGAGGGGTTGCAGCCGATCGTGGGCTGTCAGGTGGCGGTGGTCTTCGACCCCACGCAGCCGGGCGAAAAGCAGCGGGCTGCGGCACCGGTCGTGCTGCTGGCGCAGTCCGAGGTGGGCTATCTGAACCTGATGAAATTGAACTCTTGTCTGTACATCGACAAGGGGGGGGCCTTGCCCTCGGTCACGTTGGAGCAGCTGGAGCGTTATTCTGACGGGCTGATCTGTTTGTCGGGCGGGGCGGAGGGGCCGGTGGGGCGGTACTTGCAGACCAATCAGGCGGCCAAGGCGCGGGCTTTGATGGTAAGGCTGGCGGCGGCCTATCCGTCGCGGCTGTATGTGGAATTGCAGCGGCATGATCTGGAGAGCGAGCGGTTGACCGAGCGCGGCTTTGTCGAGATGGCCTATGAGTTTGGTCTGCCTTTGGTCGCGACCAACGACGTCTATTTCCCGAAACCCGCCATGTACGAGGCGCATGACGCGTTGATCTGCATTGCCGAAGGGGCCTATGTCGATCAGCAGACGCCGCGTCGCCGCCTGACCGCGCAGCACTGTTTCAAATCCGAGGCCGAGATGGCGGCTTTGTTTGCCGACCTGCCTGAAGCACTGGATAATACAGTGGAAATCGCCCACCGCTGCGCGTTTGCAGTGTACAAGCGCAAGCCGATCCTGCCGCGATTTGCCGATGACGAGGTGCAGGAGTTGCGGCGGCAGGCGCATGAGGGGTTGCAGGCGCGGTTGCGTGTCATTCCCCATTCGGTGACGCCGCAGGCGTATCAGGCGCGGCTGGATTTCGAGTTGGGCGTGATCGAGAAGATGGGCTTTCCGGGCTATTTCCTGATCGTCGCCGATTTCATCAAATGGGCCAAGGATCAGGGGATTCCGGTGGGGCCAGGTCGCGGCTCGGGGGCCGGGTCGCTGGTCGCCTATGCGTTGACGATCACAGACCTTGACCCATTGCGCTATGCCCTGCTGTTCGAGCGGTTCTTGAACCCCGAGCGGGTGTCGATGCCCGATTTCGACATCGACTTTTGCATGGACCGGCGCGAGGAGGTCATTCAGTACGTGCAAGGTAAATATGGCCGCGACCGGGTTGGCCAGATCATCACCTTTGGCGCGCTGCTGTCCAAGGCCGCTGTTCGAGATGTCGGGCGGGTGTTGCAGATGTCTTATGGCCAGGTCGACCGCTTGTCCAAGATGATCCCGGTCGAGGGGGTCAAGCCGGTATCCATCACCAAGGCTTTGGCCGACGATCCGCGTCTGCGCGAAGCGGCCAAGGAGGAGGTCGTGGGGCGTCTTTTGAACTATGCCGAGCAGATCGAGGGGCTGTACCGCAATGCCAGTACCCATGCCGCAGGGGTGGTGATTGGCGACAGGCCGCTGGATGAATTGGTGCCGCTGTATCAGGACCCGCGCTCGGACATGCCCGCGACGCAATTCAACATGAAATGGGTCGAAGCGGCGGGGCTGGTCAAATTCGACTTTCTGGGGTTGAAGACGCTGACGGTGATCCAGAACGCGATGGAACTGTTGGGGTTGCGGGGGATCAATTTCGATATCAACCTGATCCCGCTGGACGATAAGCCGTCTTATGACCTGTATGCGGCGGCCAGGACGGTGGCGGTGTTTCAGGTGGAAAGTTCGGGCATGATGGACGCTTTGCGTCGCATGAAGCCGACCTGCATCGAGGATATCGTGGCCTTGGTGGCCCTGTACCGACCGGGGCCGATGGAGAATATCCCGGCCTATTGCGAGGTCAAGAACGGCTTGCGGGATCTGGAGTCGTTGCATCCGACGATTGATCATATTCTGGCCGAGACGCAGGGGATCATCGTTTATCAGGAACAGGTGATGCAGATCGCTCAGGTGATGGGCGGCTATAGTCTGGGCGGGGCGGACCTGCTGCGTCGCGCGATGGGCAAGAAGATTGCCGAGGAGATGGCGAAGGAGCGGCCCAAGTTCATTGAGGGGGCGTTCAAGACGCATGGTGTGGGGAAAGAAAAGGCTGGCGAAGTCTTTGACCTGCTGGAAAAATTTGCAAATTACGGATTCAACAAAAGCCATGCTGCGGCTTATGCGGTGGTCAGCTATCAGACGGCCTATCTGAAGGCGAATTACCCGGTGGAATTCATGGCCGCCGTGATGAACTGCGACCTGCATCTGACCGACAAGCTGGCAGTTTACAAACGCGAGGTTGACAAGCTGGGAATCAAGACGGTTGCGCCCTCTGTCAACACCTCGCTGGCCATGTTCACTGTGCGGGATGGGAGGGTCGTTTATGCCTTGGGTGCACTGAAAAATGTCGGTGTCGAAGCTATGCAAATGATCGTTCGGCAACGTAGTGAGCGAACGTTTGTAAACCTGTTCGACTTTGCCCGCCGGGTTGACCTGAAACGTGTCGGCAAGCGCCCGTTGGAAATGCTGGTGCGGGCGGGGGCGTTTGATGAGCTGGACGCCAATAGGGCGCGGGTGTTCGGGGGGCTGGACGCTCTGGTCGCCTATTCGGCAGCGGTGCATGAGGCGCAGGGCTCGAATCAGGTCAGTTTGTTTGGCGAGGCGGGCACCGATATTCCTGAACCGCGCCTGCCCTACCGTGACGACTGGCTGCCGCTTGAGCGGCTGGCGCAGGAACATCTGGCCATAGGGTTCTATCTGTCAGGCCATCCGCTGGACGACTACATGTCAGCCCTGAAACGCCGTGATGTCAAGACCTTGACCGAAATTACCGCTTTGGCAGAACGCGGGCCTTTGGTCGCCAAGATCGCGGGGTCCGTCAGTTCAAAACAGGAGCGCAAATCGGCCAAAGGCAACCGGTTCGCCTTTGTCGGACTGTCCGACCCGACGGGGTTATATGAGGTGACGGTGTTTTCCGACACGCTCGAGGCGGCGCGCGATCTGCTGGAGCCGGGCATGAATGTGGTCCTCACGGTCGAGGCCAATCTGGAGGGCGAGACGCTGAAACTGCTGGCCCGCACCGCACAGCCCATCGATCAGGTGGCCGCCGAGGCGGGCGCACAGGCGATCCGCATCCACCTGAACCGTGCCGAGGCGATCCCGTCGCTTGTGGCCCTGCTGGCCAAAGTCGAGGGTCGAAACCGGGCGCAGATCACGCTCTGTGTGCCGGACGATCAGGGGCGCGAGATTGACCTGACCCTGCCGAAATCGTTCCCGGTTACGCCCCAAATCAGGGGCGCGATCAAGGCGATGCAGGGTGTGGTGTTGGTCGAGGATATCTGAGGAAGATGGGCAGATTGCCCATCCTGCCAATTGCCGACGCAGTGATCTGGGCAAGGCCCGACGACGAGAACGGGAACTTGGGTTTGCATCGCGAGCCGTCTGACGTGTCCTGCTCAGCGGCAAGCTATCTGCGCCAACGTTCGCCGTACCGGCGTGCTCCGGCGGGATGAAGTGCTGCATCGGTTCAGGGTAGGATGGGCGATGCGCCCATCTTCCGGTCAGGCGTGGATCGCGCCAAGGCCGCAGGCCAAGGCAGCCTCGCGGACGGCTTCGGAATAGGTCGGGTGGGCGTGGCAGGTCAGGGCCAGGTCTTGGGCCGAAGCGCCGAATTCCATCGCCACGCAGACCTCGTGGATCAGGTCGCCAGCGGCGGGGCCGATGATGTGGCAACCCAGAATGCGGTCCGTCGCGGCGTCGGCGAGGATTTTGACAAAGCCCTCGGCCTGGAACACCGTCTTGGCGCGGGCATTGCCCATGAAGGGGAATTTGCCGGTCTTGTAGGCGCGGCCTTGCTCCTTCAGCTGTTCTTCGGTGACGCCGACCGAGGCGACCTCGGGCGAGGTGTAGATGACGCCGGGGACCAGGTTGTAATCGACATGGCCGGATTTTCCGGCGAGGATTTCGGCCAGCGCCATGCCGTCATCCTCGGCCTTGTGCGCCAGCATCGGGCCGGTGATTGCGTCGCCGATGGCGTAGATGCCGGGGACGGAGGTGGCGAAATGGTCGGTTTTGATCTGCCCGCGGGGCAGCATTGCGACGCCCAATGCCTCTAGCCCCAGCCCGGTGGTAAAGGGTTTGCGGCCGGTGGCGACAAGGACGGTGTCGGCCTCCAGCGTCGCCTCGGTGTCGTTCTTGCGAAGCTTGTAGGTGACGGTCGCCGAGGCGCCTGCGTTGGCGACGGATTGGACAGCAGCACCGAGGATGAAGGTGATACCCTGCTTTTTCAGGATGCGCTCGAAGGCTTTGCCGGTTTCGCCGTCCATGCCGGGGGTGATGGCGTCGAGGTATTCGACAACGGTAACCTGCGTGCCCAAGCGGGCGTAGACGGAGCCCAATTCAAGGCCGATCACGCCTGCGCCGATCACGACCATGGTTCTGGGGATGGCGGACAGGGTCAGCGCGCCGGTTGACGTGACGACGGTCTTTTCATCGACGGTCACGCCGGGGAGTGTCGAAGGTTCGGAGCCGGTCGCGATGACGATGGATTTGGTCTCATGAACCTCGTTACCGACTTTGACCTGACCTGCGGCGGGGATGGTGGCCCAGCCTGTGATCCAGGTGACCTTGTTCTTCTTGAACAGAAACTCGATGCCCTTGGTGTTGCCGTTCACCACATCTTGTTTATAGGACTGCATCTTGAGCCAGTCGACGGTGGGGGCCCCGCCCATCAGGCCCATTTTCTCGAAATTCTCATGCACTTCGTGCAGCGAATGAGTGGCGTGCAGCAGGGCTTTGGAAGGAATGCAGCCTACGTTAAGGCAAGTACCGCCAAGGGTCTCGCGCCCCTCGACGACGGCAACCTTCAGGCCCAGTTGCGCTGCGTGGATGGCGCAGACATAGCCGCCGGGACCAGCCCCGATGATGATTGCGTCAAAACTTGCCATGAGAGACTCCTGTGCGCCTTGCCCGCGCTGTTTAGCGCGGGAGGGCGCGTTTGTCTAACCCCGGCTTGGGGCGTTCACAGCAGGGCTGCTATGATCATGATCAGGGTGGCGAAAAATCCGATGCCCCAGATGGCGGAGCGTCCGGGGGCCCAGCCGAACCAGTAGGCGGGGATGTACAAGACACGAGCGACGAGGAAGACCCAAGCGCAGGTTTGGGTCAGTTGGGTGGATTGCTGGCCCAAGGTCACCACGACGACAGCGAGGGTGAAAAGGATCAGCGCCTCGAACGCATTATTCAAGGCGCGTTGCAGGCGGGCGGTCTTGAGGGTGAGCGGGCGTGTGGGGGCGGTGTCGCGGGGGCTGGTGGTGTAGGCGGGGGTTAGTTCCAGGTTGGCCGGAATGGCATAGAGGGTGAAGAGAGCGGCTTGCAGCAGGCCTGCAAGGGCGAGGGTGGTGAGTTCGGGGGTCATGGGAGGGGCCTTTGTGATGGGTTGCGTTCGCGGACCGAGATGTAGATGGCGCAAGAGATCAGGATGGCCACGCCGAGGAAGGTGTAGCGGTCGGGGAAGTCGCCGAAAAACAGCAGACCCAGGAGGGTGGAGGTGATCATCTCGGTATAGGCGAGGGGGGCGAGCAGGGATGCCTCGGCATGGTCATATGCGCGGACGATGAAGTAGTGGCCGAAATTGGCAATTGCGGCGAGGGCGAGGAACAGGAGCCAGTCGGTTTGGGTGGGGGTGATCCACACAAGGGGGACGAGCGCGGAGGTCATGACGGCGCCCAGCAGGTTGGTGTGGAACGTGGTGACGATGGCCTTTTGTTCGCCTGCAATCAGGCGGGTCAGCAGGAAATAGAGAGCGAGACTGGTGCCAGCGGCGAGGGCTAATATTGCGCCGGGGTTGAGGGCGCCAAAGCCGGGGCGGATGATGATCAGGGTTCCGATGAAACCCACGGCGACGGCGGCCCAGCGGCGGGGGCCGACATGCTCTTTCAGGATCAGCGGCGACAGGGCGGTGACGACGAGGGGTTGGACGAAGAAAATAGCGAGCGCGTCGGCGATGGGCAGGAAGCGTAGGGACCAGAAGAAGAAGAAGGTGGCCGTGATCAGCAGGGCAGCGCGCAGGGTGTGGATCAGAGGGCGGTTTGGCAGCAGGCCTTTCAGCCCGGCATGGGGCAGCGCGAACGGAAGAGTCAGGACGGCGCCAAAGGTCAGCCGGGCCCAGACGATCTGCAGGACAGGGGTGCCGTTTGCGCCCATGTATTTGGCGATCACGTCGATCCCCGGCAGGATCGCCATGGCCATCAACATCAGCCCGATGCCGATCAGAGTGTTGGGGGATTTGCCTGTCATGTGGTCTTTCGTGGCGGAAGCAGGAGCCTCCGGCGGGAGTATTTGGGTCGGAATGAAATGGGATCAGAGCCAGGCTTGTAGGACAGCGGCGAGGTTGTCGCCCAGTTCGGGGCACAGATAACCGCCCTCTTGCACGATCATGGTGGGCAGGCCAATAGCTTTGATCTGGTGGCCGATCTGGGTGAAGCCGGTGGTGGTGACGGCGAGCCCCGCGAAAGGGTCGCCGATGAAGGCGTCGAGGCCGAGGGCGAGGACAAGGGTGTCGGCTTTCCAGTCGGCGATGGATTGCAAAGCGGTATTCAGGTGGTGCTGAAAATCTCGATCGGCGGTACCGCGTTCCATCGGCAGGTTCAGGTTGGTGTTTTGGGCGTGGGCCGCGCCGCGCTCGGTCTCGTAGCCCCAGAAAAAAGGGTAAAAGCGTTCGGGATGGGCGTGGAGCGAGACCGTCAGCACATCGGGGCGGTCGTAGAAGATGCCTTGGGTGCCATTGCCGTGGTGCAGGTCGATGTCGAGGATTGCCACTTTGCGACCTTGGAGGGTCAGTTGCTGAGCGGCGATGGCGGTGTTGTTGAGGTAGCAAAATCCGCCCGCCTGTTCGGCAAAGGCGTGGTGGCCCGGCGGACGGCATAGGGCGTAGGCGGTCTGGCCTTGCAGCAGCAGTTCGGCCGCGTGGATGGCGCATTGGGCCGAGGCACAGGCCGCGACCCAGGTGTTTGGGCCGATGGGGGCCGAGGTGTCGGTCATGTGGAAGCCCGCCTGCCCTACGGCGGATTTGGGGTAGCCGTCGTGGCGGGTGGCGGGGTGAATGTTGGGGATCACCTCGTCCGAGGCGCCGTCGATGCGGGACCACCGGTCGTGGATGTGGCGCAGGAAGGTCAGGTAACGCTCGGGGTGGATGGCGGCGATGGCGTCCATGCCATGGTCGGTGGGGGTTTGGGTTGGGATGTCAAGCTTGCTGAGGCCTTGCAGGAGGGCGTCGATGCGGGAGGGTTTTTCGGGGCAGGGGCGCGGGGTGCCGGAAGACAGGAAGAATTGCGGGTTGTGGCGCGCTTGGATTGGCGAGTGAACGGCGATCATGTCAGGTCTTCCATGGCGGGGCTTTCGAGGATCATCATTTCATAACCCCGGAAGGTAAATCCGCATTTGGTGTAGAACCTTGTTGCTTGGGTGTTCGAAGGGGAGACGCCAAGGCAGATGTATTCGGCGTTCCAGGTCTGGTGGGCGATTGTCGCCGCGACGAGGGCACGTGCGAGGCCGGTGCCGCGGGCCTCGGGTGCCACGTACAGGTCTTGAACGTAAAGGCCGGGTTGGCCGCGATGGGTCGAGAAATCGGGGTAGTAGATGACCATGCCCTGGGGGTGGATCAGGGCGTGGATCAGATGAGTGTGGAAGGCGGCGTTGCAGAGGGCGGCTTCGGAGCCGACAGGATGCGTGCCGCCATCATGGTCGGACAGGGCTTGCAACATCTGGCGCAGGGCGGGGATGTCTGGGGGCGTGACGGGGCGGATCAGGGTTTGCATGTGAAGCCGGGGCGCAGGTCACTGGCGGGGAATTCGCAGGTGTCCAGATAGTCCATCACATAGGATTTCACTTGCAGGGCGCGTTCAGCGAGGCGGCGTAACTCGCAGCGGGTCGCCTCGGCTTCGGGCCACAAAGGGGCCTGTATGACGTTGTAGGGAAAATCGCAGAGCGTGGCGGTCTTCTGCCATTGGGATTGCTGATCCTGAAAGGCCTGAAGTGATGCGCCGCGCAGGTTTTGGGTCAGCAGAGCTACGGTGTCTTCCATCAGTCCTTGCCAAAAGTTCATCTCGGCATAGGCGCAACGCGTGGCCGCAACGCTGGCGTTTGGCGCATCAGACGGGCGATCAGAGCAGGCGGTGGCCTCAAGACCAATGCAATGGCGCGGGTCGTCATGGGGGCGGCGCAGGCATGTGCTGATATGGCCTGCGTCGATGGTCGCGTCGGTGTCGAAGACCAGTATTTGCTCGGCTTGCACCAGGGCGGCCCAAGATCCCAGCACGAGGGCGACCAGAGCGGTCAGCCTCAAAACCCCACCTTGTCGCGGCCCTTGAGGTTCAGGATGATGCGGGCCTCGTCTGGGGTGGCGATGGTGCGGCCGAGGCGCTCGGCGATTTCGCGGATCAGGGTGACTTGTTGGGCGTTGCTTTCGGCGAGTTTGCCTTTGGCAATGTAGAGGTTGTCTTCGAGGCCGACGCGGGCATGGCCGCCCATCGTGGCGGCCATGGTGGCCATGGGGATCTGGGCGCGGCCTGCGGCGAGGACGGAGAACTGGTAGCTGTCGCCAAACAGGCGGTCGGCGGTGCGTTTGAGCAGGGTCAGCGTGTCAGGCTCGGGGGGCATGCCGCCGAGGACGCCGAAAACGAACTGGATGAACAACGGTGTCTGGATCAGTCCACGGTCGACGAAGTGTTTCAGCATGGTCAGGTGGCCGATGTCGTAGCATTCGAACTCGAACCGCGCGCCACGCTGCACGCCCATCTCGGTCAGGACAGGGGCGATGTCGCGGGGGGTGTTCTTGAACACCACGTCGTCGGAGTTTTCGAGAAAGGGTTTCTCCCAGTCAAAGCGGAAGTCCTTGATGCGGGCGAGCATCGGGTAGAGGGCGAAGTTCATGCTGCCCATGTTCAGGCTGCACATCTCGGGCGCGTTCGCTTTGGGCGCGGCAAGGCGTTGGTCGAGGGTCATGATGGCGGACCCGCCGGTGGTCATGTTGATCACGGCGTCGGTGCCCTGATGGATCACGGGCAGGAAGGCGGCCCAGTGGGCGGGGTCGGAGGAGGGGCGGCCGGTGTCGGGATGGCGGGCGTGCAGGTGCAGGATTGCGGCACCGGCCTCGGCCGCGCCAATGGCGGAGGCAGCGATATCTTGCGGGGTGAACGGCAGGTGAGGGGATTGGCTGGGGACATGGATCGAGCCGGTGATGGCGCAGGATATGATGATTTTGGACATGGGGGTTCCTCCGGGGTGGAGGATGGCATGGGTTGGGGGGTTGCGATAGGGGGTTGGGGGTTACCACGCGTGGGAGCAAGGTAATCGGTTGATAAATCCCGCATTCCCCAAGTAATTCGCTGATTTCGCTGTCCTGACCGTGTTATTTACTATATAAAACATAGTGTTGCTGGCGATTGAGGGCGGGTTTGATGGATCACCCAGAGGGTGCGGGTTGCGAGCGGTGTGATCGGGTGGATTTCGATCGTCGCGTGCGGCTGGAGTTTCGGGGCGCGCAGCTCAGGTCCGACGGCGGTTTACTGGTGATGCGCGAGCGGGATGACGCGCTCGGGCTGTCTGACCTCGCCTCTTCGGCGCTGTGCGACAACCGCAAGGGCAAGAACACCGTCCACCAGATCGACGGGCTGTTCCGGCAGTCGGTCTATGGGCGGCTGGCGGGCTATGGGCGGCTGGCGGGCTATGAAGACGTTAACGATGCTGACCGTCTCGCCCTTGATCCCGTCAGGCGCCAGGTTGTGGGCGGTGTTTGTCAAAGGAGTTGTCCGCCGATTTCATGCGGCGTCTCTGATTTCAGGGGCGCTGATTTCGGTTTCGGGGTTGAGCCAGACGGGTCCGGCGGGTTGCCAGTTGCGGGTTTTGCCTGACCT
>JBBQGU010000076.1:0-12607 GCA_038323315.1 Rhodobacterales bacterium
TCCGCCGTCAGACGCGGTTGCAGCGCCTCCAGCGCCCGGACCACCTGCCATCCGGTGTCGACGCTGCGCAGGCCCGGCTCCCATGACAGGGTCAGCGCGTGATAGGCCGTTGCGATGCCGTTGGCCGCAAGCTGGCGGTCGGTTTCCAACAGCGCGGTCGCCATCGGCACCGCGACGCCGGGGCGCGGCATCACTTGCCGCTCGAACGCATCGCCGTGGATGTCGACAAAGGCCGGGGCCAGCATCCGGCCGTGGCCCTGCACAACCGCAGCGCCGTCGCGTGCCACATCCAGGCCGGTGATCCGCCCGGCCTCGATCCGCACAGATACGGTTTCGATCCGGTCCGCCAGAATGACCCTTGCGCCCTCAATCACCTCCGCAGTCATGCCAAACGCTCGGCCAGCAGGTGCCAGTGCCACGATCCCGGCTTGTCATGCGGGCGGTCGTACAGGGTAACAACCTCATAGCCCGGCATCAACGCCAGCAATTCGGGCGCGGTGCAGAAGTAGTGCGGATGCACCTTGTCGCCGGGTCCGTCAAAGACCCAGGCGTTGCGGCTGATCTCGCGCCCTGCGGCTATGGCCTGTTCGACGGCCAGACGTCGCGCCGACAGCATGGTCGCCATAAAGCTGCCGCCCGCCCGCGTGATGCGGGCAATCTCGTCCAGCGTGCGGCGGACGATGCCCTGATCGCCGTGATAGATGACGTTCCACGACAGCACATGGTCAAAGCTGGCCTCGGCAAACGGCAGGCTGGTCATGGGGCCAAGATGGGTGTCGATGGTCAGGCCGCGCGCCTTTGCAGCAACATCAATCGCCTCGACCGAGGCTTCGGCGGCGTCCAGCGCCACCACCTGATGCCCCAGCGCAGCCAATGCCAGCGCGTGCCGCCCGATCCCGGCACCCAGGTCCAGAATGCGGCTGCCGGGGGCCAGAGTGGCGGCGTGATCCATCACCCAAGGCTCGGGCGTGGCCCAGGGGCTGCTGGCATCGGCGGTCTGCCACTGGGTGTTCCAATATTTATGTGCGGTGTCGGTTGTCATATCAATTTCCGTCTGATCCAGCCTGAACCTTGCTCGACTGCCAGCACAAGCACCAGCATCATCAGGATGATCGCCAAAGCCTCGTCATAGTTGAACAGGTCAAACGCCACTTTCAGGTCGACACCGATGCCGCCCGCCCCGACCAATCCCAGCGCCGCCGACCCGCGCACCGATTTCTCCAGCGCGAACAGCGAGGTTGCAGTGAACGATGGCAGGCAGGCCGGGAACACCGCCGACACGATCATGCCCAACCGGCTGGCCCCGATGGCGCGCAACGCGTCCTGCGGGCCGGGGTCGGTTTCCTCCATCGCTTCGGCAAAGAAGCGTCCGGCAAAGCCGATCTTGTCGACCATGATCGCCATGACCCCGGCAGGCGAGCCAAGGCCGACGATGATGATGAAGATGATCGCCCAGACCAGATCGGGCACCGTGCGGAACAGCGCGATCACCGCCCGCGCCACCTGACGCACCACGGGATGCGGCGACAACCGGTCGGTCGCCAGAATGGCAAAGGGAACCGCCAGGATCAGGCCCAGAAAGCAGCCAGCCACCGCCATTTGCAAGGTTTCCAGCAGCTTCCAGCCAATCGGCTCGATCCGCGTGAAATCCGGCGGAAACATCTGCATCAGCATGCCCGAGGGCGAAAACAGCCGCGCCACACCCCGGCTCAGCCTGTCCAAGGCCGGCGCAGTGGCGGCAAGCGACGACACGACCAGCCCCAGTGTCAGCAGCAGAACGACGTAATTCACAATCCCCAAGGCCCGAAACCGCGGGGGGGCGGGTATAGAAGTCATGCAGCCTCCGGATGATCGAAAAAGCGTCGCAATTCAGTCGCGTTGGCAGTGGCCGTCGGCATGTCCAGCGAGATGCGGCCCTGCGACAGGCCAAGGATACGGTCCGAAAAGCGCAACGTATGCTCCAACCGGTGCGAGATCATCAGCAAAGACAGGCCATCCTGCCGGACAAGGCCCAGCAGCAACGCCATGACCTCTTCGCCGGTTTGCGGATCGAGGCTGGCATCGGGTTCATCGGCCAGAATGAAGGCCGGGCGCTGCATCAGCATCCGCGCGATGGCCACGCGCTGCTGCTGGCCGCCCGACAGGCTGTCGACCCGCGTCATCGCCCGGTCGGCCAGACCGACACGGTCCAGACAACTCATCGCCTCGGCCCGCACTGCGGCCGGGGCCAGCGCCTGAAACCACGCACCCGGTCCAGACATCCGCGCCTGCACACCATGCACCACGTTTGAAAGGGCCGAGATGCGCGGCACCAGATTGTGCCGTTGCCAGACGATACCGACCTGCGCGCGGAACCGGCGCAGATCGCGCGGCGACAGGGTGCGCACATCCTGCCCCAACATCTCGATCCGGCCAGCCGTGGGTTCCACCAGCCGCACCAGACATTTCAGCAAGGTCGATTTCCCCGACCCGTTCGCCCCGATCAGCGCGGTGGATTGATTAGCTGCAATGGCGAAATCAAGGCCGCGCAGAATGGCCCGGTCATCGAATGATTTTTCCAGTCCTGTCACGGCAAGAACAGGCGCCACCGAAGTGGCACCTGTCTCGACATCAGACAAAGGCCGGTTCACCGGCCTGTCCCCCGCGGGGCCTTATTCGCCAACAAACTGCTGGAACTCGGTCACGCCGATATTGGCGAACATGTTCCGGATCACGTCATAGTCGGCGTCCGTCACGTCGGTGTTGAAGCCGCCGCCGACGAACTTGGCGTTTGCCTCGGTCGCGGTCACGGCTGTCAGCATCGCTTCGCCTTGCTCGGTGAAGATCTTGCGCACGACCTCGACCACTTCGGGCGATACTTTGGCCGAGACAAGCAGCAGATCGTGCGGCAGCGTCTCACCCTTGGCGATCACGCGGAACTTCTGGTCCGGGAATTTCTTGGTGATGCTTTTGATATGCGTCAGGTTCAGGCCGATGGCGCCGATTTCGCCTGCAATCAGCGCCTCGACCGCAACGTTGCGGTTCAGGAAGACGGGCTCGTAATCGGTGGAATAGGTCAAACCTGCTTCGGTCAGCAACTTGACCGGGCCAAGGTGCTGCGATGTGGATCCAATATCGCCGAACGAGATTTTCTGACCCTTCAGGTCGGCAGGCGACTGCGCCGCGCTCGCGTCCAGCACGACAAGGTTGGAATAATAGTCGGGGCGTTCCCAGACGACCACAGGCTGCGCATCCAGACGCGCATTGAACACGACATATTCCGCCGGGCCGGTCAGCACGAAATCGATCTGATCGGCGGCCATCGCCTCGACCGCGACGGTGCGGCCCGACACCGGGAATAATTCGACCTTCAGCCCCGAGGCAGCCTCGAACGCGTCCTTGAACGGACCCATGTCGCGCTGAAGCTCTTCCAGACCGTCGATATCGGTCACGGCAAAGCGGATGGTTTCCTGTGCAAGCACAGGTGCTGCGGTCAAAAGGCCAAGGGCCAGCAGGCTGGTAGCAAGAAGCTGTTTCATGTCGGTGTCTCCGGTTCGTTAAACTCTCCGGGTCGCTACCAAGTCGATATGACAATCAAACGACACTCACCTAACAAATATGTGACAGTTGGCGCCGCTACCCATGGCGCGGTGGTCGCGGACCAGTCAAGCGCACCTGAGGGGAACCACCTGCACGGTGGCATGGACTCATGCGCCGCTCGGCTGCATAGACAGCGTGGTGCGCTCAGGCTTGGGGTGTCGCTGCGGGCCGTGCGAAAGAGATCGTGACTGCGACACCGGTCTTGGGACCAGACTCAACCGATACTTTGGCCGATGCATTCTGCTTCAAGGACTGCACAATGATCGCACTCAGCTTGCCCGGTTGCGGCCAAGTCGCACCCTCCGGTATCCCAACCCCGTCATCCGCAATCGTGATGTGGCAGCCATCGTCGTCGATCAGGCTGTGCAGCTTGATCACGCCGCCTGCGCGACCTTTGAAGGCATGCTTGAGGGAATTGGTCAGCACCTCATTCACGACAAGGCCGGCTGGCATCGCCACGTTGATCGAGACCGGCCAGGTATCGATCTTGGTGTCCAGACGAATACCTTCGACGCCATGCGCCTGCATGACCGCAGATGCAATCTGACCCAGATAGGCACCAAGATCGACGTTGTCATCGGCCTTGTCACGTGACAACGCATCGTACAGAACCGCCAGCGCATTGATCCTGCCAGCAAGCCGCGCAAAGCTTTCGCTGCTGACATTGCTCGGCAGGCTGCGGACCTCCATCCGGATCAGGGAGGTGATCATCTGCAGGTTATTCTTGACCCGATGTTGCAGTTCCCTGAGCAGTACGTCTTTGCTGTGCAGCGCCTTGGCCTCGGCGTTGCTGTCGTCCGACGATTCCGGCGCACATGCCATGGCGACCAAGCGGTAGATCGGCTGTCCCGCTTCATTCTCGATCGTATTCGACCAGACGTCGACGTCGATGGCACCTGCCTCGCGGTTGATCGTGAAAACACCGATATATTCGGAATCGTCCAGCACTGCGTCACGCAGCAACCGCTCGTCACCGCTGGCCGACGCAATACCTGGCAAGGCCAGCCAGCTTTTTCCTTCGATGTCCTGTGCCGTCTGGCCGGTCAGTCGCTGAAATTCCAGATTGGAATACGTGACAATTTCCGAGGGTTGCAGATCCGATACTGCGACGGCGACCGGTATATGGTCAAGAAACTGCTTGAAGCGGTCTTGCTCCAACGCCTCGACGATGGTCGCAGGGTCGATCAAGGCTTGGACGGGGGCATTTGTGTCAGTCAAAATCGGATTTCCAGTAGGACAGAGACCATCGAACCGTTTGACGCTAAAGCACGCAGCCGAAACAATGGCAACCTTCTTTAACCGTGCGGCGCATCACGATTGCAGCCGAAATTCCCAAGGCAAAGTCTGATGGAAGGGTTGCGGGGCGCGGCTGGCGAAAACGGAACACCGCGCATGATCAACGCTCCTCTGCAATGCCGGGACCGACCATTTGTTAGACCGGGAGGCAATCGCGATCATCTTTTCCTGATCGCGCGGCATCGAGATATTGCCGTTCGCCATCTTTGCAAAGGTCCCTTCAAAACCGCCCCGGTGTCAAAATGGTTAAGCCGCGCGCGCCCGATGGCCCGGTGACAAAACTGTGGGCGGTCCCACGCGGCACAAATGCCACGTCCAGCAGTCCGCAGGTGATGCGGCGACCCGCAACGTCAAAGGTCATGCTGCCGTCCAGAACGATGAAAATCTTGTCTTCCGCATCATGGATATGGGTTGGCGGTCCGTTATTGGGGCCAGCGATGCCATGGACGATGGCGTGGCTGCCGTTTGTGTCGGCGGCGGCCTGCAGCGTGCAATAGGTCGAGCCATTCCGGTGGTGGGTCGGATGATGTGTCATGTGTGGTCTAAATATTCGCCGCATGGATTTGCGCGCCTTCGATCAGAACCTGCCGAAAGTGCTGGACGCGCTGTTGCGCGAACGGTCCAGCGTGCGGGCTGTCGGGCTGTCGCAACTGGCCGTTCGGCGGCGCTGTGGCGCTTGCGCGCAGCTTCGGCGAGGGCAGGCGGTAGCAGCGACAAATCTGTTGGGGATCATCCCGCTGCGGCTGGCCGAACAGGTCGCCCCCGGTGCCGGTCTGGCGCTGCACCCTGCCCCGTTCCAACTGACCATTGCGCATCTGTGTCAAGTCTGGCACCCGCACAACACCGCAAAGCGGGCGCAGGCAGGGTTGCGGCAACAGGTGAAAGACCTGTTTAGGCGTTGGGCAACAGATCACGCGGCGGACGTTGTAGTGACTGTGATGCAGGCATTGTAGGCATCCAGTTCCGCATTGATCAATTCACCCGGCAGACGTGTTTGCGGCTCTGTGATGCATTCGACGACCGCCTGGCAGAACATGATCACGGCCCCCGAACGCTCTGACGTGATCGGATGGGTCGTAAAGGTCAGCATTCGATTTGCATCGAGCCAACATTTGAAGATCGAGACACACACAATCTCGCGGCGCAGATCGACGATGCCGTCACCATCCGGGATCTCATCCACCCGGACCTGTTGAACCCGCGACATGACTTCCAGAAACCGTCGCACCTCGGCCATCGACTCGCGGCTGAAATTGAGGGCGTTGCGGTGGTCGTCGATGACAACTTTCAGGCTCAGCAAGTCTGGCATGAACTGGATGTTCGCGATCTCGCTGGTGGCTCTCGCAAGTCGTTCTTCGGCGGCGATCAACTCCCTCGCTGCCATCAAAGCCGTATGTACGCCCTTGTGTTCTCGCGTTTTCTGACGCTCAGATTGCGCCAAAGTCAGCTCTCGACTGAGTGCCATAACAAGTTTCTCAGACAGTCGCTGGACGCTCTCACCATCAAGACTGAACGCCGCGCTCAGGGTTTTGACCTGATCTTCGGTCAGCGCACCAGTCGCCAAAGGGCCTTCGTCCTGCAGACGCCAAGGAACCGTATAATGTGTGGCCGTCATCATCTAAGGCGTGCTCCTTCTGACGATCTGCTGGGTTTAGAAAATTACTCCATAAAGAAGGATGGGGTCATCGGGCTGCGCCGGGTCTCCGGCGCCAGGGTTGATCCTTGGATCAGTGGTGCTCCCCTGTACCGAATTGAACCGCACCAGCTTTGCCCGAGCATAAAAATCGCGCCACATTTCCCGTCAAGGCGATGAGAGTTGATCTATTCATTTTCCAGCATCGCCTGTTCGAACCCGCCAACAACCGGGCTTAGCAAATAGTTGGCAAGTGTCTGTTCGCCCGTGGCGATCATCACCTCGGCGGGCATCCCCGGCACCAGCCGAACCTCGCTCAACTGTGCCAACTCGCCCGGTCGCAACTTCACATCGACTTCGTAATACGGCACCCCCGTTGCCGGGGCGATCAGACTGTCGGCCGATACAGCCGACACGACGCCGTCGATCATTGGTGTCGTTCGATAGTTATATGCGGACAGGCGCACCCGCGCGGCCCCGCCCACCGCAACCTGATTGATGTCTTTCGGGCTGACGCGGATCTGGATCACTTGCTCGGCCCCGGCAGGTACGATGTCCATCAGCCGCTGCCCCGGTGAGATGACGCTGTTTTCGGTGTTTACGGCCAGTGCGACGATCTGGCCAGCGCGCGGCGCGCGGATCGTCTGGCGATCCACCACATTCTGCGCCGCCGACAGACGCTGACGCAGTTCGAAAATCGTCGCGTTGACGCTCTGGCGACCTTCGGTGATATCTTTCAGATCATCACGACGCACCTGAAGCTTCCGTGCTTCGAACTCGCCGATCTGTTCCAGCACCGATTGCAGTTGGCTTTGCGTGCCGGCGGCGTTGCCTTCCAGACCGGCTTCGTCGCGCCGCATCGCCTGAACCTGGCTTTTGATGGCAAGGCCCTGCTCCAGCAGGGTGGTGCGGGTCGCCAGATCCTCGCGCGTGATGGCCAGCTGTTTGTCTTGCGAGGCCAGCCGCGCCTCTATCCCTTGTCGCTGTACCGACAACTGCGCGATGCGGTCTTGCAAGATACCGATCTGGCCCTGCGAGATCACCTGATTCGAGCGCAACAGATCGGCCTGAGTCTCGACCATGGCGACAAAAGACGGGCTTAACTCCAGCAAGGTTTTCAACTCTTGCGACATCGCAAGCGCGTCGCTGCCATCGAATTCCGCCTGAAGCCGCGCCTGTGTCGACAGGGCGCTGACCAGTTGGTTGGTCAGGACATCCACCGCCGCTTTCGCCATCGTGTTGTCCATCGTCATCAGAACCTGACCCTCTGCGACCACCTCACCCTCGCGCACGTTGATCTGGCGCACGATCCCACCCTCCAGATGCTGGACGACCAGACGGTCACCCACCACCCGTACCATGCCCGAACTTACCACTGCACTTTGCAGTCTGGCCAAGGACGCCCAGGTTGCCAGTGCGACAACAGTGCCCACCCCCACCACCCAGAGCCAGAACAAGGTCGACCGGATTGCGACCGGCGGCACCAGGCGCACCACCGCATCGGGCATCTTGTCGATCAGCCCCACATCGGTGGACTTGCGATGAACCAGATTACGGCCGGTCATGACGCTTCTCCTGTGCGCTGCGGTGACGACTGCTGCCCGTTCTGACGCTGCCCGGTCGGACGTTGACCCGTCGGACGTTGACCCGTCGGACGCTGACCGGTCGGACTCTGACCATCTGGCCCGGGCGGCTCTGCACGGCGCAGTGCCTGAACCTTGTCATCGCCGGAATGTTGCTGGGCCATGGGATGCACCGTCGCTTCCAGGATCTGGCGCGCCGTGCCAAAGCGGATCAGCCGGCCCTTTTCCATCACCGCCGCATGGCTGACGCGGGAAAGGATGCTCATCCGGTGCGTCACCACAACGACGATGGCACCCTGTCGCATGGCGTTTGCCACGGCGCGGGCCAGCGCCTCTTCGCCGTCGGGGTCAAGGTTTGCGTTTGGCTCGTCCAGCACGATCAGACGGCGATCGCCAAAGAAGGCGCGCGCCAGCCCGACGCGCTGCCGCTGCCCGGCGGACAGCCGTTCACCCATCGCGCCAACCTGGGTGTTGTAACCCTGCGGCAGGGCCAGGATCATGTCATGCACCTCGGACAGCTTGGCTGCGGCCACGATGGCCGAAGGCGCTGCCGCCGCATCCATCATCGCGATGTTTTCCGCCACAGTCCCCGCGAACAGTTCGACCCGCTGCGGCAAAAACCCGACATAGCGGCCAAGTTGATCTTCGGGCCAGTCGGTCAGGGCGCTGTCGTCCAAACGCACAAAGCCCCGCGTCAGCGGCTGCAACCCCACCAGCGCCCGCGCCAATGTGGTCTTGCCCGCACCGCTTGGACCGATCAGACCGAGCGAGGAGCCCGGCTGAAGGTCAAAGGTGACATTCATCACCGCAGGGTTCTGCAAATCGGGCAGAACCACCGTCGCCTCTTCCACCGACAGGTGGCCCAGGGGTTCCGGCAATTCCAACTGCATTTCGCGGCTTTGCCGGCGCGCCAGCAGATCGTTCAGCCGCTGCACCGACAACCGCACCGACATCAGCGCGCGCCAGCCCGAAATGGCCTGCTCGACCGGCGCCGCCGCCCGCCCCAGCAGGATCGAGGTTGCAATGATCAGCCCGGCGCTCAGTTGGTTGTTCATGACCAGCCAGACGCCCACACCCAGCGTGGCCATCTGCATTCCGGACCGCAGGAATTTCGCAACCGACCCAAGGGTGGCACCACGGTCCGCCGCGATGGTGCCAAAGACCATCGAGTTGAAGGAATGTGTCTGCCAGCGATCCACCATCGAGGGCAGCTTGCCCATCGAACGGACGATATCGGCGTTGCGCAGAATTTCCTCGGCCGCGCGGTTGGCCTTGTGCGAGGCATCGGTGGCCTGGCGGTTGGCGGCGCGGCCCAGCCGGTCGTTCAGCACGCCCAGTATGAACAGCCCCAGAATGCCCGCTACCGCCACCATGCCGAGGACGGGATGGATGAACCAGATTCCGATCACCAGAAGCACCGACCAGGGCGCGTCCAGCAGCGCCATAAAGTAGGACCCGGTCAAAAAACCGCGCAGGTCCTGCAAGTCGCGTATCGGTTGTGCGCCGACAGCCTCACGGTTGACCGGATCTTCGACAAGGCCGCTCAGCACGTCTGCGCCAAGCGACGCTTCGACGCGTGTGCCCAGCCGGTTTGCCAAACGATGCCGGATTGCATCGAACAAGAAGTGAAAGCTCAGCGCGATCAAGGCCCCGATCGAAAGGGCGACCAATGTTGGCAGGCTTCCAGACGTAAGGACACGCGAATAAAGTTGCATCATGTAGAGAGGCGCCGTCAGAACAAGCAGATTGACAAACAAACTTGCGACCATGATCGACATTATCAGGCCGCGTTGTCCGTCGAAAACTTTCTTTCTTTGCATGGGTCTCATCCCCCCGGAGAGAAGTCTAAATTGATTATGCATGACGCCCCAACTCGAGACAGTCGAACCGCCCGGGGGGGGAATATTGGTCTTTCCGGTCGAGCCGGGGCTGGAACGTGCCCGGTGAAAATATCACCGGGCACGCTCGTCCCTTTAGACCGATCAGATGATCACGACATCCACGGCTTCATAGAGGTAGTTACCATCGCTGTAGTCGTTGATGTCGCTCAACTCGTTGAAGTTGAACGGATGGTCACCGTGCACGCCCAGCAGCTTGATGGTCGCACCACCAACGCTGATCACCGTGTCGAAAGCATTGTCCACAACCGAGGTGGCCATGTCCAAAGCGGTAAACAGCGTAGTAGCATCGCCCGTCCAACCATCGACCACGAAAGTCAGCACGTCGGCATCGTCGTTCATGTCGAAGTCATTCACGCAGTCGGTGCCGTCGGTCGAGCTGAACATGCCGGTTCCGGCATTATAGGTCAGGTGAACTTCGAACACGTCCTTGCCGTCGCCGCCTGTCAGGTTGTCGTCATCTTCGCCACCCCACAGGAAGTCGGACCCGTCACCGCCGTACAGATCGTCGGCACCTTTGCCGCCGTTCAGGTCGTCGCTGCCGTTGTCGCCGTACATGTCGTCGTCGCCGTCGCCGCCGTTGACGTTGTCGTCACCTTCACCGCCGTACAGCAGATCGTTGCCAGCATTGCCGTTCACCGTGTCACGGCCATCGTCGCCGTAAACGGTATCGTCGTTGTTGCCGCCCGACAGCAAATCATTACCAGCGCCACCGGACATCCAGTCATTTCCATTGCCGCCGAACACCCGGTCGTCGCCGTGGTCGCCGTACATCACGTCGTTGCCGTCATCGCCCCGCATGCTGTCGTTGCCATAGCCGCCCGACATCCAGTCGTCGCCGGTGCCACCAGACATGGTGTCGTTGCCGTCATCACCATACATGCTGTCGTTTTCAGAACCGCCCGACATGCGGTCATTATCGGTGCCGCCATACATGGTGTCAGCGCCGGTACCGCCAAACATGGCGTCGTTGCCCTCATCGCCGGACATGTAATCGTCGCCGGCGTCGCCATACATGTTGTCGTTGCCGAGACCGCCATACATCTGGTCGGCATCGTCACCGCCGTACAGCAAGTCCGCCGCTTTGCCGCCATAGATCTCGTCGCAGCCAGCTTCACCATAGATGGTATCAGCGCCGTCGCCACCCAGGATCAGGTCGGCCCCGGCTGGCCCTTGATCGGCATCTGCACGACCGTCATCGTCAAGGCAGGTCGGATCATCGATAGAAACGGTCGAACCACCATGATCGCCATAGATCAGGTCAGCACCGGCAGCGCCACGCAGCCAGTCGTCGCCCGACCCACCACGTATAGTATCGGCACCTTCGTCGCCCATCAGGGCGTCGTCGCCCGAACCACCTTCCATGTGGTCATTGTGACGGCCACCGAACATACGGTCGTCGCCCGCTTCGCCGAACAGCGAATCGTTGCCAGCACCACCGTCCACGGTATCGGTGCCGTCACCGGCAAAGATCACGTCCGCAGCACCGTAGAAATCCCACTGCGTGCCGCCGGTCCAGGTGTCCGAGCCCACGTCCAGATCGGACATGTTGCCTTGACGGATGTCGCCGAAAATCTCGTCGTCGCCCGTGCCGCCCAGGATATAGTCCGACCCCAGACCGCCCGAGATGCTGTCATTCTCAGAACCGCCGTCGATGCCGTCATTGCCTTCGCCGCCATAAATGGCGTCTTCGCCCGACTCGCCATGCAGGCAGTCGTCGCCCGCTTCACCGGCGATGCAGTCGCTGCCCGACCCGCCATAGATGGTGTCGCTGCCATCGTCATACGAGTCTTCATCCGCGTCGTCGCCGATGATCGTATCCATGCCCTGACCGCCATAGATCAGATCGTTGCCTTCGCCGCCCAGGATGCCATCGTTGAACGTGTGGGACAGCGGTGAACTCGAGTTGCCGTCAGTGTAGGAATACTCATAGTCACCGAAAATCGTATCTTCGCCGGTACCGCCGTCAATACCATCATCGCCGCCTTCACCGACCAGATAGTCGTTGCCTTCGTTGCCCTCGATGCAGTCGTTGCCCTCTACGTTGGACCCATGGCCGTCATCGCCATAAACCACGTCGTCGCAAAGACCACCGGACAGCTCATCGCTGCCGCCCATGCCATAAATGGTGTCATAACCATCCTGGCCATGGATTGCGTTGTTGTCGTTGTTGCCAACCGCAAAATCATCGCCCGAGCCGGCATTGTAGTTGTCGGGCGAGCCCGACAGACGCAAGTCGATCGCGTCATCACCGATGGTGCCGGTGCCAGTGGCCTGGTTGTTGCCAGCTGCCTTCGAAAGGTCAACTTCGCAGGGTGCGACAACACAATCAGTCCACGGTGCGACATCGCAATCGTCAGTTGGATCAAGATATTCAGACATCGTATAATCCTCCAAAATCACACGTCGGGCTCATGAGATTTGAACAAGTTCATTCCCGACTTTTACAGCGCCGGCTTCTCCGGCCGCCAAGGGTCAGAATTGACCCTTGGGTGTTTCTACATGATCCGATTCGGTGCCACAGAAATGCCCCCAATTGGGGATGATGTTGACACATTTTCCACTATGCCCAGTCCGACGGCTGGCAACATCTGCTTTGCAAATGCAGAAATCTCCTC
>JBBQGU010000077.1:0-12514 GCA_038323315.1 Rhodobacterales bacterium
CCGGCGGTGACGTTGGACAGAACCGAGTCGAACAGGCGGCGTTGGGTTTCGGTGCGGTCATGACCCTCGACCAAAGCCTCGCGCTGGCCTTTCAGCTGGCGGGTCATCTGGTTGAACAGGCGGCCGAGCATGGCAATCTCGTCGTCGCCGTCCTCCTCCAGCACCTGCACGTTCAGATCGCCTGCCCCGACGCGCTGGGCCGCCCCTGCCAGACGGCCCACCGGTCGGCTGAGGCGTTCGGCGAACCACAGGCCCGCCCAGACGGCGGCGAGGATCAGGATGACGGCGAAACCCAGATACAACAGGCCGAAGTTGAACAGGACCTGACCACGGTCGGTTTCAAGCTGTTGATACAGGGCGGCGGTTTGCTGGGTTTCGTCCAGCAACCCAAGGATTTTTCCGTCGACGCTGCGTGAGACATACAAAAGGCGGTCCGGGAAGGCGGCAAGATTGACCAGGGCGCGAAATTCGTTGTTGGGCCAATCCTCGATCAACACCACCTGGCCCGCTTTTGCCAAGATGATCTGATCGGCGGTAGGTTGTTCGAAATCGAACAGATAGCTGCGTTCGCCCCGGGTTTTCAGGGTGCCAAGCGCGTTGATCAGATAGACCTCTTTCAACCCGCGCTGGACCGAAGCCTGACCTTGGGCCAGTAGGGGGCGGACCGAGCCGTCATCCATCAGAAAACTGTTCTTCTTGGCATCGTCAAGGAAGGCGGCAAGCGCGTTTGTATCGTCGGTCAGGGTGGTTGTCTGTTCCGCCTCATAGGCCTGTGCGGCCGCTAACGACGCGCCAATCACGCCGCTGACCCGGTCGGAAAACCAGCCTTCAAGGCCGATATTCACCGTCAGCACGCCAAAGACCGCGACCAGAACGGTCGGGATCAGGGCCACGATGGCAAAGACCCCGGTCAGGCGCAGGTGCAGGCGCGAGCCTGCCGACTGGCTGCGGCGGTCCGACAGCATCTGCATGATTCGGCGCAGGACCAGCGCGGCCAAGGCCAGCACATAGACCAGATCGGCCAACATTATCAGGCGCAGGCTGGGCGAGGCATAGCCCTGATTGAACGGCCCGAGTGCCAGAAAGGTCGCAACCGTCAGCAAAGGCCCCAGAAACACCAGCCCAAAGGTCATGCCCGTCGTGATCTGACGCTGCCGCCGCAGGCGCGACAGTCGGATCAGCCAATGATTGGCTTTGACAGCTTTCTGCACCGCACGGTCCCTGATTTCGGGCCAGACTATGTCTTGCCCGCCACATCCGGTGTCTTTCGGGTGACTGTCACCCGTGACACGCTTTATGTGGCGGTTTTACATCAGTTTGCGGCGTCGTGTCACGCGGATATCGAGGTCGGTGATCTTCTTGCGCAAAGTATTGCGATTGATGCCCAGAAGGTCGGCACATTTAGCTTGGTTTCCGGCCGTGGCGTCCAAGGCAATCTCGATCAGCGGCAGTTCGATTTCGCGCAGGATGCGGTCATAGACGCCATTCGGCGGCAACTGGCCGTTGTGCAGGTCGAAATAGCGCTTCAGGTGCCGCGCGACGGACGAGGACAGCTTTTCATTCTCGATCACCCCGGCGCGGGCGGGTTCGGTCGGCTGACCACCGCCCAAGGCCGCCTCCAGTTCGGCCACGTTGATGTCAGGGTCGGACGAGGTGACGAGCAGGCGTTTCAGGACGTTTTCCAGCTGGCGCACATTGCCGGGCCAGGGGTGGACGCGCAGGACATTGCGCGCCTCGGTGGACAGGCGGCGGGTGGTGCCGATCTCACGCTCGCCCCGTGTCAGGAAATGGTCGGCAAGCAGGCCGATATCCTCGACCCGTTCGCGCAAGGGCGGGACGGCGATGGTGACGCCGCCGAGGCGGTAGAACAGGTCCTTGCGCAACTGGCCTTCCTCGACCCGCTGGGCCAGATCGGCTTGACTGGTGGCAAGGATGCGGGGCGCGTGGCTGTCCGCGATGTCGAGCATCCGAACAAGGCGGGCTTGGCCGTCCTCGTCGAAATCGGCAACCTCGTCGATCAGCAGCGAGCCGCCGCGCGATTTGGCCAAAAGGGTGGCGATGCCGTCCACGCCAGACAGGTCGGCGGAGGTGACAAGCACGAAGGGTTGGCTGCGGCGGTCCGAGAAATCATGGATGGCGCGGGCGATCAGGCTTTTGCCGGTGCCTGATTCGCCGCTGATCAAGACGGGCAGGTCGGTGTTCATCACCTTGGCAACAAGGCGGTACAGCGCCTGCATGGCGGCAGTGCGACCGACCAAGGGCAGATCGTCGCCCGGCTCGCGTGGGGTGGCGACGACGGCGGCGGCGACGCGGCGCTTTTGGTCCAAAGCGCGGGCGGAACGCTTCATCAGGTCGGGCAGGTCGAAGGGTTTGGGCAGGTAATCATAGGCCTCGGCCTCGGCGGCCTGAATTGCGGTCATGATGGTATTCTGGGCAGATATGATGATGACGGGCAGGCCGGGGCGGATGCGGGCGATGCGCGGCAGCGCCTCCAGCCCATTGCCGTCGGGCATGATGACGTCAGAGATGACGAGGTCGCCTTTGCCCTCCTCGACCCAGCGCATCAGGGTCATCAGGCTGGAGGTGGCATGGACCTTGCAGCCCGCGCGGGTCAGCGCCTGGGTCAGGACCGTGCGGATCGTGCGGTCGTCATCGGCGACCAGAATCGTGCCATCCATCAGAATGTCTCCTTGGTTTCTTTGGGTGCCATGGGCAGCGACAGGCGGAACACCGTCTTGCCTGGCACGGAATCGACAGAAATCCAGCCGCCATGGTCGGCGATGATCCTGGACACGAGCGCAAGTCCCAGCCCCGTGCCGTTTTCACGGCCCGAAACAAAGGGTTCAAAGATATCCTGCGCGATGTCAGGCAGGATGCCGGGGCCGTCATCGATAATCTCGACCTGCAACGGCAGGGTGGCCTGTGTCCCATCCTTGTGTCGCAGGCGCAGCGAGCGGTCGTAGAAGGTGCGCAGGCGGATCGTGCCGCGGCCTTGGTGGGGGCCGTCCTTGGCCGCCTCGGTCGCGTTCTTGATCAGGTTCAGGAAGACCTGCATCAACTGGTCGGGGTCGGCAAAGGTGGCGGGCAGCGAGGGGTCGTAATCCTCGACGATCATCATTTGAGAGGCATAGCCGATCTGGGCCGAACGGCGGGCGCGGTCGAGGGCATCGTGGATGTTGATGGCGCGGCGGTCCGGGGGCCTGATATTGCCGAATTGTTCGACCTGTTCCAGCAGTTTGACGATGCGGCGGGTTTCCTCGACGATCAGGTCGGTCAGTTCGCGGTCCTCGGGGGACAGGTTCATCGACAAAAGCTGGGCGGCGCCCGAAATGCCTGCCAGGGGGTTCTTGATCTCATGCGCCAGCATTTCGGCCATGCCGATGGCGGATTTGGCGGCTGACGATGCACCGCGCGCGCGGCCAAAGCGGTCGGCGATGACGCGGGGCTGGATCAGCATCAGCAGGGTTTGCGGGTTGTCTTGCAGGGGGGCGATCTGGATGGTGCAAGAGGTCGATACACGCTCGCCAAAGGTGAAGGTGACGTCGTTCAGGAACACCTCGGACTTGTTGGCGCGGCTGCGTTGCAAGGCGTCGCGCAGCGAATCGTCCAGGGCGATGCGCTGTGTTACCACCTCGTTCGTGACGGATTTGGCGGACGCGTTCAGGAAGGTTTCGGCGGCGAGGTTGATGTTCAGGATGCGGTCATCATCGGCGATCAGCAGGGCGGGGATCGGCAAGGATTGCCAGATGCTGTCGGAGTTCATGCCGCCCGCCTTTCGCATTGCCCAAAGGTCTGGGCGATCAGGGTCAGGGTGGCCTGAGGGGTGGACGCGGTCATCAGGGCGGCGCGGTCGGCCTGCAGGCCCGCCTGATCGAGATACCAGCCAAGATGTTTGCGCGCGACCCTGAGGCCGAGGTCGGCGCCGTAAAAGGACAGCATGGCATCGTAGTGGCTGGCGATCATCTGCGCCAAGGCGGTGCCATGGGGGATTTGCGGGGCGGGGCTGCCGTAAAGGTCATGGGCGATCTGGGCCAGACGCCAGGGGGCACCCTGTGCGCCGCGTCCGATCATCACGCCGTCGGCGCCGGACAGAGTCAGGGCCGCGCGGGCTGTGGCGGTGTCGGTGATGTCGCCATTGGCGATGACGGGGATGCGGACCGCCCGTTTGACGCGTGCGATGGCGGCCCAATCGGCCTGACCTTTGTAAAACTGGTTGCGGGTGCGGCCGTGGATGGTGATCATCTGGACGCCCGCAGCCTCGGCCATCTGGGCCAGTTGGGGCGCGTTCAGGGTGGTGTCGTCCCAGCCAAGCCTCGTTTTCAGGGTGACGGGGACGTCGACCGCGCCCACGACAGCCTCGATCAGACGCAGGGCGTGGGCGAGGTCCTTCATCAGGGCAGATCCGCAGGCCCCGGTCGTGACGCGTTTGGCGGGGCAGCCCATGTTGATGTCGATGACCTGCGCGCCCTGCCCTGCCACATAGCGCGCCGCCTCGGCCATCCAATGCGCGTCGCGACCTGCCAGTTGCACCGAGGTTGCGGCCTGATCAAAGCCCAGATCGGCGCGGGCGCGGGCGAGGGGTTTGGCCTGTACCACCTCCTGGCTGGCGACCATTTCGGACACCACCAGACCCGCGCCGAAAGACGCGACCAATCGCCGCCACGGCAGATCGGTGATCCCCGCCATCGGTGCCAGCAACACCGGAGGGGCAATGGTCATTGTACCAATTTTCAAATCAAACGCTCCATGGGCCATGTCTAGGCTCATATCTGATGAAGTTCAAAGACAGGTGACGTTTTATTGCCTGAAATTAATGCAACGATCAAAATTTGGGCATATTCCGGCAAAAGATTGTCTCTGCGCGGTCTACACCCTATGGAAGGGTCGGGTAAGGGCGCGAAACGTGAGGGGTCATGACGACAGTTGCCATCATTGTGGCCGCGGGGCGCGGTGTACGTGCCGGGGGCGATATCCCCAAACAGTGGCAGATGCTGGCCGGGCGTCCGGTGCTGGCGCATACTCTGGACGCCTTTGCGGGCATGACGGCGGTGCTGGTGGTGCATCCCGACGACCGTGGCCGGGCCGAGGGGTTGGGGGTCGAGGTGGTGCATGGCGGCGCGACACGCTCGGCATCGGTGCGCAGAGCCTTGGCGGCTCTGGCGGGGCGTGGCGTCACAAAGGTGCTGATCCATGACGGGGCGCGGCCCTTGGTCCCTGCCCCGGTGATCGCGCGGGTTCTGGCGGCCTTGGAAACCTCGGCCGGGGCGGCGCCGGCGCTGGCGGTGACGGATGCGCTTTGGGCCGGGCAGGACGGCTTGGTGCGGGGCACGCCGGACCGGGCGGGCCTGTTCCGCGCGCAGACGCCGCAGGGCTTTCACTATGACGCGCTGATGGCGGCCTATGCGGCATTTCAGGGTGATGCTGCCGATGATGTGGCGGTGGCGCGGGCGGCGGGCATCGACATTGCCATCGTCGCGGGCGATGAGGACAATCTGAAGCTGACCTTTCCGGGCGATTTCGCGCGGGCCGAGTCGGTTTTGAAAGGGCGTGGGATGGATATCCGGACCGGCAATGGCTTTGACGTGCATGCGTTCTGTCCGGGCGACCATGTCTGGCTGTGCGGGGTGCGGGTGCCGCATGGCAAGGGGCTGCTGGGCCATTCGGACGCAGATGTGGGGATGCATGCCCTGACCGATGCGATTTATGGCGCGTTGGCCGAGGGTGACATTGGCCAGCATTTCCCGCCCTCCGACCCGCAGTGGAAGGGGGCGGAAAGTCATATCTTTCTGTCGCATGCCGTGGGCCTGATGGCCGCGCGCGGGTTCCGGTTGACCCATGCCGATGTGACGTTGATCTGCGAGCGGCCGAAGATCGGGCCGCATGCTGTGGCGATGCGGATGGCGCTGGCGCAGATTTTGGGGGTGGAGGTGGGGCGCGTGTCGGTCAAGGCCACCACGTCGGAGCGTCTGGGGTTTACCGGGCGCGAGGAGGGGATTGCCGCCCTTGCCACGGCAACGCTGGTTTCGGAGTGAGCCGGTATCTGTCGATCTTCTTTGGCGTCGGCTTGCTGCGGCCTGCGCCGGGAACCTGGGCCTCGGCTTTGGCGGTGGTGCTGGGGCTGGTGATCCTGCGGTATCTGGGGTTTGCGGTGCTGGTGGCGGCGACGGTGGCGGTGATCATGCTGGGGTTCTGGGCGGTCGGGCGCGAATTGGCCGGGCGTCCGGGGGCGGACCCGTCCGAGATCGTGATTGACGAGGTGGCGGGGCAATGGATCGCGCTGCTGTTCCCGGCGGCGGCGTTCTGGGGACGGGGCTGGACCGATTGGATGCCTTATCCGGGGTGGGTCGCGGCGTTCGTGTTCTTTCGGCTGTTCGACATCTGGAAGCCGTGGATCATCGGCAGGGCGGATCGGCGGACGGACCCTGCGGGGGTGATGCTGGATGACCTGTTGGCCGGGCTGTTTGCCGGGATCGCCACGATTGTTGCTGCCGGGGCCGCGCATGGCCTGATGTTTTTGGGGAGGTGACATGACAGCGCTGACCGAGCTTTTGCAAAAGGCGCGTTATTGGGGGATCACCATCGCCACCGCCGAAAGCTGTACGGGCGGCATGGTGGCGGCGGCGCTGACCGAGGTGGCGGGGTCGTCGGACATGTTCGACCGCGGCTTTGTCACCTATTCCAATGCAGCGAAAATGGCGATGCTGGGGGTGTCAAAGGTGACGCTGGACACCTATGGTGCCGTGTCCGAGGAGGTCGCGCTGGAGATGGTGCGGGGCGCGCTGGCGGGGTCCACGGCACAACTGGCGGTGTCGATCACCGGCATCGCGGGTCCGGGCGGGTCCGAGGTCAAGCCCGAGGGGCGGGTCTGCTTTGGCGTGATGCGCAAGGGTCATGATGCCAGTACCGAAACGGTCGAGTTCGGGGCGCTGGGGCGGGACAAGGTGCGCCGGGCCGCGCGGGACCGGGCACTGGAATTGCTGTCGCAGGCTTTGGGCTAAGGCAGTCTGGCTTCTGGCGGCTGGCGGCTGGCGCAGAAAGATTGAGTATTTGGGTCGGAATGAAGCTGGGGCCGGTCTAAGCTGGGGCCGGTCTAAGCTGGGGCCGGTCGAAGCTGGGGCCGGTCGAAGCTGGGGCCGGTCAGAGTGAAGGGCCATAAAGTTTCTTTGCGCGGGATTCGAAGGCGCGGACGACGCGGGCCATCGCCTCGCCGAACACAAGACCGATGACGCGGGCAAGGATAGGGTTGCGAAACTCGAAGTCGACGTCGAAGGTGACTTGGCAGCCAGCCGGTTGATCGGTGAAGGCCCAGGTGGATTTCAGGTGTCTGAAGGGGCCGTCGAGGTATTCGGTGTGGATCAGGTTCTGATCGGGCAACAGCGTGACGCGGCTGCCGAAACTTTCGCGAAAAACCTTGAAGGAAATGACCAGATCGGCCTCCATCACCTCGTCGGTGGCGGAACCGCCGGGCAGGGCCGTGCGGCTGCGGATGCGGGCGGCGGCGGTCCAGGGCAGAAACTCGGGGTAGCGGGCGACGTCGGCCACGAGGTCATACATCTGATGCGCCGTGAAGGGCAGGTTGCGGGTTTCGTGGTGACGCGGCATGGCGGCTTGGATTTCCATATGACTTGCCTTGAGGTATTGGGTAGAGATGGGCGGGAAATCAAGGGGGTGATCGAGGGGATGTCATGACCGAGCGAGCATATGTGATCGATCAGATGATCAGCGCCAAGGCGATTGCGGCACGCGTCGAGGCCCTGGCGGCCGAGATCACGGCGCATTTTGCGGGCTGTGACAAGCTGGTGGTGGTGGGGTTGCTGCGCGGGTCGTTCGTGTTCATCGCCGATCTTGTGCGCGAGATCGACCTGCCGGTGCAGGTCGATTTTCTGGAGGCGTCGAGTTACGGCGATGCCATGCATTCCAGCCGAGAGGTGCGTATCCTGAAGGATTTGCGCGGCGAGATTGCCGGGCAGAATGTGCTGGTGGTGGAAGACATCGTCGATACTGGCTGGACGCTGCACCATGTGCTGAACCTGCTGCGATCCCGCGAGCCTGCGCGGCTGGAGGTGTGTGTGCTGCTGGACAAGCCGACACGGCGCGAGGTGCCGATCAGGGCGACCTGGACCGGGTTCGAGATTCCGGATGAGTTTGTCGTGGGCTATGGCATCGACTTTGCGCAGCGCAACCGCAACCTGCCCTATATCGGCAAGGTGCGGTTCACGGACGAGGCGGCTGGGTGAGGGGGGGCGACAATGGACCCGATGTGGTTTTTGCGGATGGTCCAATGGGTGCGCCACCCGCCGTCGCGGAAGGTGGCGGCGATATGGATTGGGGTGATCGTGATTTGCGTACTGGTCGCGGGGGCGGAATGGCTGTGGGGTTGGCCGGATTGGCTGACGGTGAACGGCCGTTCGCGTCTGGCAAAGCCGTGATCCCGCTCGCGTCGCAAAGGTCGCTTCCCTGACTGTCGCAATTGGGTAAGCATGGGATGACGGCGTTTCAGCGGGCGAGGATGACATGCGGCGATGGGTGATTGTGCTGACGGGTTTGGCGGTGCTGGGTCTGGCTGTGGCCTGGGTGGTCACCATGCCGCGGCCGCGCGATATGGCGGCCTATGCCGGGCTGACGGCGGACAAGGTGCATGGCAGCCAGGTCTTCTGGGCCAGCGGTTGTGCGTCGTGCCACATGGCGCCCAAGGCCGAGGGGGACGCCGAACTGGTGTTGGCGGGGGGGCAGGTGTTTGCCACGCAGTTTGGCACGTTCCATGCGCCGAATATCTCGCCTGATCCTGACGCCGGGATTGGCGGTTGGGATCTGGCGACCTTCGTGCATTCGATTCAGGACGGCATCTCGCCCGAGGGCGAGCACGTGTATCCCGCGATGCCCTACAGCGCCTATGCCCGGATGGTGCCGCAGGATGTGGTCGATCTGAAGGCATTTATGGATGGGTTGCCGGTGTCGGCCACACCATCGGTTGAACATGAGCTGGCGTTTCCGTTGAACATCCGGCGGACTTTGGGCGTGTGGAAGACGCTGTTCGTCAAGACTGACTGGGTGATGCCGGACAATGTGGCCACGACGCCGGAGTTGCAGCGCGGGCGCTATATCGTCGAGGCGATGTCGCATTGTGGCGAATGCCATACGCCGCGCAACAGTCTGGGGGGGCTGGATCGGTCGGCATGGCTGGCGGGCGCGCCGCTGCCGGATGGGCCGGGACGGGTGCCCAATATCACGCCGGCCAAGCTGGACTGGTCGGATGCAGATATCCTGGCCTATCTGACCACAGGGTTCACGCCGGACTTTGACGTGGTGGGCGGGTCCATGACGCATGTCGTGGCCAATATGGCCAAGCTGCCCGAGGCCGATGTGGCGGATATCGTGGCCTATCTGAAGGCCATCCCTGCGGTGGACTGAGGTGGTGCATGATTTTGATCGGGCAGTATGACAGCCCGTTCATGCGCCGGGTCGGGATTGCGCTGGTTCTGTACGGGATGGCGTTCGAGCATCGGCCTTGGTCTGTTTTTGGCGATGCCGATCGGCTGCGCGCGGGCAACCCGCTGATGCGGGTGCCGGTTCTGGTGCTGGAGGATGGCTGAGTGCTGACCGACAGCCATATGATCCTGGACTTTCTGGATGGGCCGGTGCTGGATGGGCCGGTGAACGAACCATTGTTTCCAGTTGCGGGCCCGAAGCGGCATGCGGCGTTGCAGATCGCGGCTTTGGCGGCGGGTCTGGCCGACAAGGCGGTGGCGTTGTTTTATGAGCGGCGCTTGCATGAGGCGACCTCGGCCCGGTGGGAAGCCCGGTGCCGGGCACAGATCGCCGCGGTCGCGGCGGCACTGGAGGCGGACAAGGCGGTCCGCGTTGGGCCATGGTGGTTTGACCGCATGACCCACGCCGATATCATGGTCGCCTGTGCGCTGCGCTTTGCGCAAGAGGCGTCGCCGGGCGTCGTCGATCTGGGCCCCCTGCCCCATCTGCAGGCCCCCTGCCCCATCTGCAGGCCCATTGTACCAGGATGGCGGCTTGCCCCGGCCTGAGGCTGCTCACGGCTGGGGGCGCCGTAAACTTTGGGAGTATTGCGCCATGTTAAGACCAAAATCTGAGAGATGTGCCTCTTTAGGTCCATTCCCTGTTTCATGCGCGCAGGGTTGAGTGAATGCATCTTTCAACCGGAGTTTGAACATGAAGACGCTGACCCTGATGACCGCCGTTGGCCTGCTGTCGATCTTTGGCACTTTTGCCATGGCGCAGGAGAACCCCTTTGCCGATGTGATCCAGACCCGGCAGGGCCTGATGCTGCAGATGTCGGCCGATATGGCCAAGATGGGTGCCATGGTCAAAGCCGAGACGCCCTTTGATGGTGCAGTGGCGGGCAAGGCTGCGGCCAATGTCGCAGCGATTGCATCGGTTTTGAGCATGGATCAGTTTCCGGTGGGGTCGGAGAACGGCACGGCGGCGGACAGCTATGCCAAGGCCGAGATCTGGGGCAATCAGGCGGATTTTCTGGCCAAGATCGCGGATCTGAACACGGCAGCGGTGGCATTGGTGGCGGCGGCCGGGACGGATGTCGACAGCCTGAAGGCTGGCATGGGCGCAGTGGGCAAGGCTTGTGGCGCCTGTCACACGGCCTACAGGGTCACCGAGAACTGATGGGCCGCACGGGGGTTTCACACCCCCGCGCAACTTTGCCGCAAGGGCAAAGTGGCTGCCCCCGTGGGATATTTGGATCAGAATGAAAGGGCCGGGCCGGATCAGGCGCGGCCCAGTTTTTCGTGACGCGCGGTGCGCAGGCGGGCAAAATCGTCGCCGGCGTGATAGCTGGACCGGGTCAGCGGCGTGGCCGAGACCATCAAGAATCCTTTGGCATAGGCGGCAGCCTCATAGGATTTGAACTCGTCCGGTGTGACGAAGCGGTCGACATGGTGATGTTTGGGGGTCGGTTGCAGATATTGGCCGATGGTCAGGAAATCGACATCGGCGGCGCGCAGGTCATCCATCACTTGCAGGACAGATTGGCGGTCTTCGCCCAAGCCCACCATGACGCCCGATTTGGTGAAGAGGGTGGGGTCAAGCTCCTTGACCCGCTGCAACAGCCGCAGCGAGGTGAAATAGCGCGCACCGGGTCGGACGGTGGGGTACAGGCCTGGAACGGTTTCGAGGTTGTGGTTGAACACGTCGGGCCGGGCGGTGACCACGGTTTGAACGGCGGAGGGCGGGCATTTCAGGAAATCGGGGGTCAGAATCTCGATCGTGGTCGCGGGGGCGCGGTGGCGGATGGCGCGGATCGTCATGGCGAAATGCTCGGCTCCGCCATCGGCAAGGTCGTCGCGGTCGACGGATGTGACCACGACATGGTTCAGCCCAAGTTCGCTGACGGCATGGCCGACGCGGCCCGGCTCAAAGGTATCGAGGGCGCGTGGTTTGCCGGTGGCGATGTTGCAGAACGAACAGCCGCGCGTGCAGATGTCGCCCATGATCATCATGGTGGCGTGGCCCTGGCTCCAGCATTCGCCGACATTGGGGCAGCCCGCCTCTTCGCACACGGTGACCAGGTTTTTGGCGCGCAGAATGTCGCGGGTTTTCTTGTAACCTTCCGACGTCGGCGCGCGGACCCTGATCCAGTCGGGCTTTTTGGGCTGCGGATTGTCGGCGCGGTGCGCCTTTTCAGGGTGGCGGTCTTGGGGCAGGTTGAGGTCGCGCAAGGCAGATATCCTGATCAAGGGCTGTGTGCATTATAGGGTCGTGCGGGGGGGCGAGGCAACCGCCAATGCCGGTGCACAGGCATGCAGGCTTTGCAAGGGAAAGGACTTGCCAAACAATTGCCGCCGTCTAATCTGCCGCGCATGGTTCGGACAGAACCGATTATACGTCAACATTGCGGAGAGAGAAAGAGAATGGCCAAGGAATGGGACAAGTTCGAGTCTGACTACAAGAAGTTGCAGCCCCTGATCAAGAAATACAGCACGGATGAGGCGTCGGCATTCAGAACGCGGGTCAACACCGCCAATGCCAATTGCACCGAAGGCGAGGTCTATATGGCCGGGACGATGGTCAAGGCGCGCAAGGCCGGAGTGACCGGTGCCACGCTGCCGGATTTTATGGCGGATAAGGGTTTTGCCGAAGCCTACAAGCTGTTGAAAGGCGCGTTCAATGCCATGGCCGAGGAATTGGTCGCCTTGGAGGCGTTTTCAAAAGCTGCCGCCATGGTGCAGACTGATGTGACCAAGCTGGATGCAGCGATCACCAAGGACCTGAAAGGCCGCAAGGACAGTTCAGCCTCGAAAAAAGACATCGAGGCGATGCAGGACAAAATGACAGCCGACCTGAAGGGGCTGAAAGAAGCGGCCGGAAAATATGACGCTCTCGATGCGTTCCGGAAGACCCGCCCGGCGAACTTTCCCAAGGCCGTGGCTGCGGTTTTGAAACAGGCGCCCGATGAGCAGGAACAGAAGGAAGAAAGCGAAACGCTGCCGATGCTGCTGGTGGACCGCAACATGAAATCCAACGTGGCCAA
>JBBQGU010000078.1:0-12513 GCA_038323315.1 Rhodobacterales bacterium
AAGCCATCCTTGTCCTCACCGCCAAACCATGCCTGTGATCGCAGCTTTTTCATTCTACCCCGCAAACCGGGCTGTCAGCCCGCCATCCACCCGCCAATTGGCGCCGGTCACAAAAGATGCCTCGTCCGATAGCAGAAAGACGATGCAATTGGCAATCTCGGCCGGTTTTGCCATGCGACCCATGGCATGGGCCTTCAAGACGCTGTCACGCAGGGCAGGGTCCTGACGCTCAAAAAACTCGTTCACCAGAAATGTTTCGGTATAGCCGGGCGACAGGGCATTTACCCGTATCTGATGCGGTCCCATTTCCAGCGCCAGCGACCGGGTCAGCCCCACCAGACCGGCCTTGGCGGCGGCATAGGGAAACATGCCGGGATAGGTCATGTCGGCATGGACCGAGGCCACATTGACGATTGCCCCCTTTTTCGCGGCAATCATGCCCGGCAAAACCACACGGGCCACCAGCCAGGCCGCCTTCAGGTCAACCGCAAAGACATCGTCCCATTCGGCTTCCGTCATCGTGACCGGGTCGGCATAGGCATTCTTGCCCGCGTTGTTCACCAACCCCGTGACCGGGCCAAATCGGCCAACGGCTTGCCCGGTTGCCTCCGCGATAGCGACAGCACTTGTCACATCTGCAATCATGAACGCGGCGTCAGGCCCCAGATCGGGCCCTGCGTTGATGTCCAGCGATGTGACCCGCGCCCCCTCGGCCAGTGCCTTTTCAACAGTGGCAAGGCCGATGCCCCGACTGCCGCCCGTCACAAGGATATGTTGTCCTGAAAGCCGCATCACCAATCCGCCACTGATCCGTCGTGGTGGTACCACTGAACGGGATTGACGTCTTGATAAGGGTGCTTGGCGGCCTCGTCAAAGTTGATTTCGATCCCGATGCCGGGGGCCTGGCTGGGCACGACATAACCGCCGATGATGGGGGTGACGCCCGACACAATCGCATCACGCCAGGGCACGTCCGACCGCCTCACCTCCTGGATCAGAAAGTTGGGGGTCGCAAAGCCAAGGTGGATGTTCACCATGGTGGCAATCGGCCCCAGCGGGTCACCACCAGCAGGGCCACCATCCACAGGGTCTGCACCGGGACGCCGAAATAGGATTCGCGCAAAAAGGCATGCAGCCCCGGATACATATCGGCCGTCAGCGGAACACCGGTTCCGTTCATCAAGACCAGTTCCGTCCCGCGAAACAGGAACGAGGTGCCAATCGTGATGACCAGCGACAGCCGCGCCATGCTTGAGGCATATCCCTCGGCGATTGAGAGCTTTTTTCGCCGTGTCGGCCTTCATGTGCCAGATCGGGGCCAGAGTGTCGCGAATGTCGCTCTGGTAAATCTCGGCGACAGGCACCTTGCCCAACTTTTGATGCTTGATCGGGTCAACCTCTTGAGCGGCCAAGGTGCGCCATTTCGACGCCGATTCACGGGCATCTTTCAGAGCCAGGTTGGGAAACGACCCCAGCCCCATCTCCCGTCTCCGACCATGAACCGTCACGCGCAACACCCACTGGGCGCTGCCGGTGTGGTGTTTGACCAGCCAGAGACCCCCACCATCGGAATGCTTGCCAGGCTGGGCATTTTCGCCCCTGCTGCACTCATCCTGTTCAAGGCATGGCTTGTCATTGATCCACCAAAAATTTTAGGACTGAGTGAGGCAAAATGAAAGGGCATGAGAGCACTTAGTTGAACAAAATCAAAGAATGTCTATCGGACACTGGACCCCTGATTATGTCTGATACTGCGTGGTGCAGGAATAAATGGTGCTTCATTGCCTCTTCCGGGAACCAGATTTGCAGAAAAAACCTGCGACCTTGACGGGTTGCAGGTTTTTTGCTTTTTGTGTACCAACCTTTGCCAACATTGGTCTGGATCTGCCCCGAGGGGGACCGTTTTGAACGGTCCTGCTTGAAGCGGTCCGCTTCAATGCCGCATGGCTCGTTGGCCCTACGTCCTGCGACCAGTTGTCCATGGGCTGGTTGGCGAAGCGCGCAAGAATGTCTTGTTGCGGCTTTGGCATCGGTAAAGCTTTGCAACTCCTTTGGGTAGCGAAGCTTTTGACGTGCTTTCGCCGGGTAGCCCGGGGCTCAGCCGTGTTTGGCGGCGCGTTTGACGGCGCGGTCGGCGTCACGGGCGGCATCTTTGGCAGCATCCTCGGCGTCATCCGCTGCATCGTCGGCAGCGTCTTCGGCGTCCTTGGCAGCCTTTTCGGCAGCGCGTTCTGCGTCTTTGGCGTCGCGGTCGGCGTCACGGGCGGCATCTTTGGCAACATCGCCGACGTCGTCCGCTGCATCCTCGGCGGCGTCTTCGGCGTCATCGGCAGCCTTTTCGGAGGCACGTTCGGCGTCGCGGGCGGCGTCTCTGGCAGCATCCTCGGCGTCATCTGCTGCATCTTCTGCGGCGTCTTCGGCGTCTTTCGCAGCGCGGTCGGCGTCACGGGCGGCGTCTTTGGCGGCCTTTTTTGCCGCACGTAGAAGGTCATCGGCGGCGCGTTCGGCATCACGGGCCAGATCCCTTGCAAGACGATCGGCATCATGGGCGGCGCGTTTCGCCGCGCGCCTGGCATCACGCGATGCTTTGTCGGCAGCACGCGCCAAAGCCTTGGCGTCCGGGACAGGATCATTGTTGGCTTGGGCAGCGGCCACCTCTGCGGCGGCTTTTTCGGCAGCGGCCTGCTGGGCAGCGGCTGCGGCATCGCGGTCAGCTTCGGCTTGTGCGGCGGCTTCGGCTTGTGCGGCGGCTTCGGCTTCGGCGGCGGCCAACTCTTCGGCTTTGGCCTTTTCGGCGGCAGCTTTGGCGGCAGCCTCGGCGATCATGGCGGCCTTGTCTTTTTCTTCTTTGTCTTTATCCGCCTTGTCGGTATCGGCATCTTCATCAGAGGGTTTGTCTGCGTCATCTTTCGCGTCCGAAGATTTCTCGTCCGCCTTTTTATCGGATTTGTCCTGCTCCTCTTTGGACTTGGCCGCCGCTTTCTTGTTGGCATTGTCCTTGTCAGAGGCCAGTACGATCATGTCGGCGGGGTCCAGGCAGCGCGCCAGCTTGCCTGCATCACAGGCATAATTGTCTGGTACCGGGGCCTGCGCGGAGGCGAAGGCCGGAACCGCAGATCCGAACGCCACGACCATCGAAAAGCCGACCAAAGTTGAAGATTGCAGTTTCACCGTTCTTCTCCACACATTTCCACGCCCTTCTGGGCCTGCGTCGGTACTCGCATGTGATAAAGTCCGAAATTGGACCAAACAGCGGCCTTCATCAGGTGTCGCGGATGGCTGAAAAATTTTGTCCGATGATGGCACACAAATGCTGGGCATGAGCAGTGAATCACGGCAAGGTGCAGCAGTGCGAGGGTTTTTCGAGAGAGCTTGATGTCGGACGACGTGGAAATTGTCATTCGCGACGGACGGTTCATCACCCCGGATGGGGTGGTTGAGGGGGACCTTGCCATTGTCGGACACCGGATCGCCTCGGTCGGTGTGCCGGCCGGCAGGGCGGAGGTCGAGATCGCGGGCGATGGCCGGATTGTCATGCCGGGCGGCGTTGATGCCCATGCCCATATCGAACAGATGTCGGGCATGGGGCTGTGGAACGCCGACACGTTCGAGACGGCGACACGGTCGGCGGCGATGGGGGGGACGACCAGCGTCATCTCATTCGCGGCGCAGGCCAAGGGTCAGGGTCTGGCGCAGACCGTGGCGGATTATGCGGCGCGCGCGGCCCGTGGGGCGATGATCGACCATGCGTTTCACATCACCCTGACCGATACCGGCGCTGAGGGGTTTGACCGGGACCTTGGGGCGCTGATTGCGGCGGGGCATCGGTCGCTGAAGGTCTTTACCACCTATAACATCCAGTTGAGCGATGCCGAGATCCTGAAGATCCTGACGCTGGCGCGGCTGCATGGGGCGCTGGTTTGCGTGCATGCCGAGAACGACGCCATAATTGCGCAGGCCAAGACGGCGTTGATCGCCGCAGGGCAGACTGCGCCACGCGACCACGCCCTGTCGCGGCCAAGAATGGCCGAGATCGAGGCTGTCGAGCGCATCTGCCGCTTTGCCGAATATCTGGACCAGCCGGTGATGTTGTTTCACATCTCGACCGCCGAGGGGGCCGCAGCGGTGCGTGCGGCGCGGGCGCGGGGGGTGCCGGTGTGGGCGGAAACCTGTCCACATTATCTGTTCATGACGTCAGACGTGCTGGACCGGCCGGGGCTGGAGGGGGCGAAGTGGATGTGCTCTCCCCCGCAGCGCACCAAGGCAGACCAGGACGCGCTGTGGGCGGCCTTGGACGATGGCACGCTCAGCCTCGTGTCGTCGGATCACGCGCCGTACCGGTTTGACGAGACTGGCAAGCTGGCGGCGGGCGAGGATGCGGCGTTTCACCAGATCGCCAACGGACTGCCGGGGTTGGAGACGCGGTTGCCGCTGATGTTCGATGCGATGGTGTCGAAGGGGCGCGGTGGACCGGCGGCGTTTGCCGAGGTTACGGCGACCGCCCCTGCCCGGTTGTACGGGTTGCTGCACAAGGGGGCCATTGCCGCGGGCATGGACGCGGACCTTGTCATCTGGAACCCGGGCCGGCAGGTGACCTATGCGGCGGATGATCTGCACGATAATGTGGGCTATAACCCGTGGCAGGGCCATACCGTCACGGGGTGGCCCGAACAGGTCATCCTGCGCGGGAAAACCATCGTGAAAGACGGCCAGTTTCTTGGGCGACCGGGCAGCGGCCAGTGGATCGGGCGGCCAGACCTGGCGACCAGACCGAACGGACACCCAGCAAAGGCGAACATGCCATGAACCGACCAGAGGCTGCGCATCAGCTTGCCATCACGTTCTTTTATTACCGTGACCTGCCCGGCGCGATGCGGTTTTATGAGGATATCCTGGGCCTGCCGCTGGCGATTGATCAGGGGTGGTGCAAGATCTATCGCATCTGCCCCAATGCCCATGTCGGGTTGGTCGACGAGACGCGGGGCATGAACAAATGGGCGGCGGTCAAGCCGGTGCAATTGTGCATCCGGGTGACGCAGGTCGACGACTGGTATGCCTATGCAACGGCAAAGGGGCTGGACAAGCTGTCAAAGCTGTTCGTCAACGACGCGCTGGGCATCCGCGCCTTTGTGTTTGCCGACCCCGAAGGCTATCAGATCGAGATACAATCCGCGACTCGGGTGGGCGCATGAAAACCCTGATCGTCATCAACCCCAATTCATCGCAACGGGTGACGGATGGCATTGCTGCGGCGGTGGACCCGTTGCGCAGCTTTGGCATCCCTATCCGCTGTCTGACCTTGGCCGAGGGTCCGCCCGGCATCGAAAGCCAGCGGCAGGCCGATCTGACCGTGGCCCCCATGTTGGCACTGGCAGCCGCGCAAACGGGTGCGGCGGGCTATGTCATCGCCTGCTTTGGCGATCCGGGGCTGCACGCCTTGCGCGACCAGACCGCCCTGCCGGTGGTGGGCATCCAAGAGGCGGCGGTGATGACCGCGCTGACGCTGGGCCAGCGGTTCGGAGTGATTGCGATCCTGCCCGCCTCGATCCCGCGGCACTTGCGGGCCTTTGGCGCGATGGGCGTGTTGGACCGGCTGGCCGGGGACCGGGCGCTGGGGCTTGGCGTGGCCGAACTGGCCGATGCGGGCAAAAGTCTGGGCGCGATGATTGCCACGGGCAAACGCCTGCGCGACGAGGATGGGGCGAATGTGCTGATCATGGGCTGCGCCGGCATGGCGCAGTACCGCGCGCCGTTGCAGGATGCGACCGGCCTGCCGGTGGTCGAGCCGTGTCAGGCCGCTGTCAGCATGGCGCTGGGGCTGATCACGCTGGGCCTGTCCCACAAATTCCACGAGGAACACCATGCTTGATGAAACCGCAAAGGGCGTGTTCACCATCGCCGCCACGCCGTTCTTGCCGGATGGGGCGCTGGATTTCGACAGTCTGGACCGGCTGATCGACGCCTATGTCGAAAAGGGGGCCACGGGTCTGACGATCCTTGGCATGATGGGCGAGGCGGGCAAGCTGACAGCGGTGGAATCGGTCGCCGTCGTGCAGCGGGTCATCCGGCGGACCGAGGTGCCGGTCATTGTCGGCGTTTCGTCGCCGGGGTTCGCGGCCATGACCGACTTGTGCCGCGAGGCGATGGAGGCCGGGGCGGCGGGCGTGATGGTCGCGCCGCCTATGATTTTGCGCACCGATGCGCAGATCGTCGGTTATTACCACGACACGGCCCAGGCGCTGGGCGATACGCCGTTCGTCTTGCAGGATTTTCCGCTGGTGACCGGGGTTCAGATATCGGCGTCGGTCATTTTGAAGATCGTCAACGATTGCCCGACCTGCGTCATGCTGAAACACGAAGACTGGCCGGGTCTGGAAAAGATCACCACGCTGCGCGCCGCGTCGGATGCCGGGCAGCGGCGCATCTCGATTCTGTGCGGCAATGGCGGCTTGTATCTGCTGGAGGAGATGTTGCGGGGTGCGGACGGTGCCATGACGGGCTTTGGCTATCCTGAAATGATGGCTCGGGTGGTGGCTGCCTTTGGCACGGGTGATCTGGACCACGCGCGCGACATTTTCGACGCCTATATGCCAATGATCCGGTATGAGGCCCAGCCCAATCTGGGGCTGGCGATCCGCAAATATTCGCTGGTCCGCCAAGGGATCATCGCCCATCCGACGCTGCGCAGACCGGGAGCCGGTCTGTCGGCGGCAACCATGGCCGACGTGGATGTGCTTGCGGCCCGGCAGGCCGAACGGCTGACTGCGTTGGGGTTCTGACGCGTCCGCCACGGGGTGCGCGCTGACGGCCTATGTCGCCTGCGCGCGCTGACTGCCCCAATCGGCATCCTGCATCTCGCGCAGCCGCGAGGCGGTGCGGGCGAATTCGAAAGAGCCTTCGCCCTCGACATACAGGCGTTCGGGGGTGTCGGCGGCCGAGCAGATCAGCCGGGTTTTCGCCTCGTACAAGGCATCGATCAGGATGACGAATCGTTTGGCCTCGTTGTAATTGCTGGCGGAAAGCTGCGGGATATCCTCCAGCACCAGCACGCGGATGGCCTGGGCCAAGGCCAGAAAATCGGCAGGGCCCAGCGGTTTGGCACAAAGCTCCCAGAAACTGGCGCGGGCGGCGCCGTTGGCATAGCGGGCCAGTTCGATCTGGCGGCCATTCACCGGCAGGACCAAAGCCGCGGGCATTGTGGTGCCGATCAGGTCGCGCCAGATGGCGTCGATCCGGGCTGTGGCGGTGCTGCCTGCGTGAAAGTAAACCTGAGCGCCCCGCAGCCTGTACTGGCGATAGTCATGGGGACTGACCAGTTCCACGACCTCCATCCGGCTTTCCAGCAGCGCGATGAAGGGCAGAAACAGGGCGCGGTTCAGCCCGTTCTTGTACAGGTCTTGCGGCGGGCGGTTCGAAGTGGTGACGATCACCACACCGCCCGCCAGCAGCCGTTCAAACAGCCGACCGACGATCATGGCATCGGTGATGTCGGTGATCTGCATCTCGTCAAAGGCCAACAGGCGGATGTCGTGGACCAGGGCATCGGCAAACGGCGCCAGTGGGTCATCGACGCCGGTCTGGCGCGCGGCGTGCATGGCCCGGTGCAGATCCTGCATGAAGGCATGAAAATGCACGCGGCGCTTTTGCGAGATGCCGGTGTTGTCGGCGAACAGGTCCATCAGCATGGATTTGCCGCGCCCGACGCCCCCCCACAGGTACAGACCCTTGGGCGGCACGACGGGCTTGGCAAACAGCCCGGCAAACAGGCCGATGCGTTGGGTTTCGTTGGTTTCAAGCCAAAGGCGCACGGCCTCCAGTCGATCCGCAAGGTCCAACTGGCCATCATCCGCGCGCAGATCGCCCGCGGCGATGCGGCGGTGCAGGATTTCGGAGAGAGTTTCACGCATGGCTCGCTATACCGAACAGACACCGACAGGAAAAGGATCGTCGGCCCGCAGACATGTGGCGAAGAGCCCGTTTCTTGCGGGCCTGACGGTCCGGACCAAGGATCACAATACCTGTCCGTCTCTCTCCGGTAAACCCGGTGCATTTTCTTTGCCACGTCGAGCCAGAAGGATGAATCCTTTGGATGTTCTCACCTTGGGTACAGATGCCCAGGTGTCGGGGAAGAATAAAATCAGATCATGAGCAGTGGTGACCCCGGATGGATTCGAACCATCGACCTGCCGCTTAGGAGGCGGCCGCTCTATCCCCTGAGCTACGGAGCCTGAATATCCAAGCGGCGCTCGTCACTTTTAGCGATGTCTCAACCGCGGACGGTCGTTCCCATCGTCTCGTATCAGTTGGATAGCCGCGGCGCGGTGTTTTGGCAAGCCACCGGATCAAGGGGAGGGGGGAACACCTGCAAAGATCGCCGGCCTTGAGCCTTTTGCAGCGCCTTGGTTGCCGTGTTTGCGGTCGGCTGGGGCCCAGCCGCTGGCACCGGTTGGCGGATGATCATACGGCGAACTCGTCGCGGTGATAGCCTTGCAGGTACAACAGCGCCGTCAGATCGCCGTGGTTGATCCGCACGTCACAGGCCTGTTGCAAGGCTGGTTTGGCGTGGAACGCGACCCCGGTTCCGGCATTGGCCAGCATCAGCAGATCGTTCATTCCATCGCCCACAGCCAGCACATCCGACCGCGTGAACCCCAGCCGCGCGGTGATGTCATCCAAAGCCTGAAACTTGGCCTGGCGCCCAAGGATCGGATCGGCGACCTGTCCGGTCAGACGCCCTTCGACCGACAACAGGGTGTTGGCCCGGTGTTCGTCAAACCCCAGACGCGCGGCAATCGCCTGTGTAAACGCTGTAAAGCCACCCGAAACCAATGCAGTATAGGCGCCGTTCACCTTCATCGTGGCCACAAGCGTTGCCCCGCCGGGCATCAGCGTGATCCGGTCGGCCAAAACCTTGTCGATCACCGAAGCCGAAAGCCCCTTCAGCAGTGCGACCCGTTCGCGCAGGGCATCTTCAAAATCCAGATCGCCATTCATCGTGCGCGCGGTGATGTCCGCGACATGGGGGCCGACGCCCGCCTCGGCGGCCAGTTCGTCGATACATTCCTGCCCGATCATGGTCGAGTCCATGTCGGCCAGCAGCACCTTCTTTTTGCGGTCCGAGTCCGGCTGGATGACAAGGTCGATACCCATGATTTGCAACGAGGCCCAGACCTCGGGCGCATTCAGTGGGGGTTGCACCGGAAATTCGGCGGCGATGCCGGGGGACAGCCAGACGGCGTCGCCGCCACCCCAGGCATTGCGCAGGGATTCCACGGTGGTGCGGTCGAGGGTGGGTCCCAGGGGGTTGGTGAGCAGGGTCGCTATGAACATGCAGGTTTCCGATAGTGCCGAACAAGGTCGCAAAAATGCGGTGATGCGGCGCTTTACGCCGATTTTCCGGCTTGTGCCAGTGCCCTTGCCCCCTTAACCAAGTCGGTGGGACACCCTTCCCCAACGAAGGGCATTTATCTGTGAGGATACCATGGCTGATCTGACCGCCCCGGCATTGCGCCCGGCAAACCCGCGCTTCTCGTCCGGCCCCTGTGCCAAAATTCCCAATTATTCGCTGGATATGCTGACGGGTGCTTCCTTGGGCCGGTCGCACCGTGCGGCAGTGGGCAAGGCCAAGCTGAAAGAGGCGATTGATCTCACCCGTGAGATTCTGGGCGTGCCCGGGGATTATCGCATCGGCATCGTGCCTGCATCCGATACCGGCGCGGTCGAGATGGCCATGTGGTCGCTGCTGGGTGCTCGAACGGTCGAGATGGTGGCTTGGGAAAGCTTTGGCGAAGCCTGGGTGACCGATGCCGTAAACCAGCTGGAGCTGACGGCCAAGGTCAAGGTCGCGCCCTATGGCCAGATCATCGACTTTGCCACCGTCGATTTCGACAGCGACGTGGTTTTCACCTGGAACGGCACCACATCGGGGTGCCGGCTGCCGAATGGCGATGACATCCCGGCGCACCGCGAGGGGCTGACGATCTGCGACGCCACCTCGGCGGCGTTTGCGATGGAGTTGCCGTGGGACAAGCTGGATGTCACCACCTTCTCCTGGCAAAAGGTGTTGGGGGGCGAGGGGGCGCATGGCATGCTGATCCTGTCGCCCCGGGCGGTGGAACGACTGGAAAGCTATACCCCCGCCTGGCCGCTGCCCAAGATTTTCCGCCTGACCATGCAAGGCAAGCTGATCGAGGGGATTTTTGTGGGCGAGACGATCAATACACCGTCGATGCTGGCGGTCGAGGATTACCTTGTGTCGCTGAAATGGGCCAGGTCGGTGGGCGGGTTGCCCGGCCTGATTGCGCGGGCCAATGCAAATGCTCAGACGATCTGGGATTTCTGCGCCGCCAATGACTGGATCGCCAATCTGGCCGAGACGCCCGAGATTGCCTCGACCACCAGCGTCTGCCTGATATTCACCGATCCGCGCATCACGGATGAAGTGGATTTTGCCAAGGCCGTGGCCAGGCGGATCGAAAAGGCGGGGGCAGGTTTTGACATAGGTGCTTACCGTGATGCGCCGCCCGGCCTGCGGGTGTGGTGCGGGTCGACGGTCGAGACGGCGGATGTTGCCGCCCTGATGCCGTGGATCGCCTATGCCTTTGCCGCAGAAATCGCCGCGCAGGTTTGAACACTTGGTGGGTTGAAAGCCCACTCCAGGCTCATGCGTCGGGCGGGGTTCACCCCGCCGCCCCCCTTTTTGAATGGAGCCCTTATGGCACCCCGCGTTCTTGTATCCGACGAACTGTCTGAAACCGCCGTGCAAATCTTCCGCGACCGTGGGGTCGAAGTGGATTACCTGCCGAAACTCGGAAAGGACAAAGACGCCCTTGCCGCTGTCATCGGGCAGTATGACGGCCTTGCCATCCGGTCGGCCACCAAGGTGACTGACAAGCTGCTGGCGCTTGCGATCAATCTGAAGGTCGTGGGTCGGGCTGGCATCGGGGTCGATAATGTCGATATCCCCGCCGCATCGAAAAAGGGGGTGATCGTGATGAACACGCCCTTTGGCAACTCGATCACCACGGCCGAGCATGCCATCGCGATGATGTTCGCCGTCGCCCGGCAACTGCCCGAGGCGAATGCCAGCACCCAGGCCGGCAAGTGGGAAAAGTCGCGCTTCATGGGGGTGGAACTGTTCAACAAGACCCTTGGCGTGATCGGCGCGGGCAATATCGGTGGCATCGTTTGTGACCGCGCGGTCGGGCTGAAGATGAAAGTGATCGCCTATGACCCCTTTCTGTCGGACGAGCGCGCCAAGGCGCTGGGCGTGACCAAGGTCGAGTTGGAAGACCTGCTGGCGCGTGCCGATTTCATCACCCTGCATGTGCCGCTGACCGACAAGACGCGCAACATCCTGTCTGCCGAAAACCTGGCCAAGACGAAGAAGGGCGTGCGGATCATCAACTGCGCCCGTGGTGGGCTGATTGATGAGCAGGCTTTGGTCGAGGCGCTGAAATCCGGTCATGTCGCAGGTGCCGCGCTGGATGTGTTCGAGGTAGAGCCTGCCACCGCCAGCCCCTTGTTTGGGATGGCCAATGTGGTGTGCACCCCGCATCTGGGCGCCTCGACCACCGAGGCGCAAGAGAATGTCGCCTTGCAGGTCGCGGAACAGATGGCGGATTACCTGCTGACCGGGGCTGTGTCCAACGCGCTGAACATGCCCAATGTCACGGCAGAGGAGGCCGCTGTGATGGGGCCGTGGATCAAGCTGGCGTCGCATCTGGGGGCATTTATCGGCCAGATGACCGATGAGCCGATCAAGGCCATCAACATCCTGTATGACGGCACGGTGGCCGAGATGAACCTTGCCGCGCTGAACTCGGCCGTGATTGCGGGGGTGTTGAAGACACAGAACCCGGATGTGAACCTGGTATCTGCGCCCGTGGTGGCCAAGGAAAAGGGCATCCAGATCTCGACCACCCGGCAGGACAAGACGGGGGTGTTCGACGCCTATATCAAGGTCACGATGGTGACGGACAAGCGCGAACGCTCGGTCGCGGGCACCTGTTTCAGCGATGGCAAACCGCGGTTCATCCAGATCAAGGGGATCAACATCGACGCCGAGATTGGCGCGCATATGCTGTACACCACGAATGAGGACGTGCCGGGGATCATCGGCCTGCTGGGCATGACGATGGGCAAGAACAACGTGAACATCGCCAACTTTACCCTTGGACGGTCGGGGGTGGGGCAGGATGCGATTGCCATTCTTTACCTGGATCAACGGATTGATCCCAAGGTCGTCGATACGCTTGAATCGACTGGCATGTTCAGCCAGGTAAAGGCGCTGCAATTCGAGGTTGCCTGACCTGACAGGGGCGGGGTCAACCCCGCCCTACCCAAGGAGACCCTATGTTCAGCTATGCCATCGGCGATATCCACGGTCATCTGGACCTGTTGCAGCGGGCGCATGATCTGATCAGGGCGGATCAGGTGGCGCATGGGACGGCACCTGTGGTGCATATCGGTGACCTGATCGACCGGGGACCGGACAGTCGGGGGGTGGTGTAG
>JBBQGU010000079.1:0-12449 GCA_038323315.1 Rhodobacterales bacterium
AACTTGCCGCCGTTGCGGCGGGTCGCGCACCGGCCGATCTGGTCATCACCGATGCGCGCATCCTGTCGACCTATACCGAACGGATCAGCGGCCCGCGCGAGATCTGGCTGGCCGAGGGGCGGATTGCGGCGGTCAAACCTGCCGGGACGCATAGGGTCGGGCCTGCGCCCAAGGCGATCTACAGCGCGCAGGGCGGCATCCTCGCCCCCGGACTGTGCGATCCGCATATCCATATCGAAAGCAGCATGGTGACCGCCTGCGCCTATGCCGAGGCGGCGCTGCTGAACGGCACCACCACGATCTTTTGCGACAGCCACGAGATCGGCAATGTCTTGGACGTGGCCGGGGTCGAGGCGATGCTGGAGGATGCCCGCCTTGCGCCCTTGTCGATATTCCTGACGGTGCCCTCGACCGTTCCCGCCACCTCGCCCGAGTTGGAGACGGCGGGCGGCGACCTGACCCCCGCCAAGATCGGCGCACTGTTCGACCGCTGGCCCGAGGCGGTGGCACTGGGCGAGAAGATGGATTTCGTGCCCGTGGTGATGGGCGATCCGCGCAGCCATGGCATCATCGCCGAGGCGTTGAAGCGCGGCCGTCCGGTATCAGGGCACATCTATGGCCGCGAGTTTGTCGCCCCCTATGCCGCCAGCGGCGTGACCGACACGCATGAGGCGGTGGACCGCGACATTGCCGACGATTTCGCCGATGCCGGGATCTGGGTGTTCTTGCGCGGCGGCAACCCTGCGACGCCGTGGAATTCCATCGCGCAGGCGCTGGGCGCGGTCAAGGATTACGGTGCCTCGCACAAGCGGTTCTGTATCTGTACCGATGACCGCGACGCCGACGATCTGATGACCTTTGGCCTCGATTGGGTCGCGCGAGAGGCTGTGCGGTTGGGCATGACCCGCGAACAGGCCTGGGCGATGGGGTCGTTGCACGGGGCCACGCGGTTCGGGATGGACGGCGAGATTGGCGGTCTGGGTGGCGGGCGGCGGGCGGATATCGTGCTGCTGGACGACGATCTGAAGGTGCAGAATACCTGGTACGGCGGCGCGCTGATGGTCGAGGGGGGCAAGATCACGCCTGCCCTGGATCAGACCCTGTCCGACCGCTACAAATACCCGGCCCTCGCCTATGATACGGTGCATGTGGTGGCGCTGGGGCCGCTGATCCCGGCGTTGCCCGACCGGCCTGCGACGGTCAACGCCATCGGCATCGAACTGCCGGGCATCGTGCTGCCGCACCGGCGCATCCCCTTGATCCCGGGCAAGGCGTGGCAGGACACTCTGGCCGCGCATAACCTGACCTTTGTGACGGTGATCGAGCGGCATGGCCTGTCCAACGGCCGTCTGGCGCATGGGATGCTGCATGATTTCGGGTTGCAGAACGGGGCCGTGGCGTCGTCGATCGGCCATGACAGCCACAACATCATTCTTGCGGGCACCAACGAGGCCGACATGCAGATCGCATTGGCGGCTGTCAAGGGCGCGCATGGCGGGATTGCGGTGGTGCAGGGCGGCAAGCTGACCGCCTTTGTCGCGCTGCCGATTGCGGGCCTGATGTCGGACAAGCGGGTGACCGAGGTGGCCGAAGAGACGCGGGTGCTGAAGGCGGCCTGGGACGCGGCGGGGTGCCGCATCCCCTATATGGGCTTCAACCTGATCCCGCTGGCGGTGATCCCGGAGATTCGCATCACCGACAGGGGGCTGGTTACGGTGCCCCAGATGGAAATCATCCCGCTGTTCGAGGTGCTGACGAATGCCTGACCTGTTCGCCCGGCAGACTTGCACCTGCACAAGGCGGGGTCAATTCTGCCCGCCACAGCCACGGAACCGGCGGCAAAGAACGGTGTGGCACCGGGGTGGTGGGTTCCTTGCTGCCTTAGGCCGAAAACGTCCGGCTGGGAAAGACCGGCTGGCTGTGGAATGGGGGCCGGGATTGACCGCCTGTTACAGGACCATGCAGACGGTCTTTGACTCGAGATAGTTCTCCAGCCCCTGCGCGCCGTTTTCATAGCCCCAGCCGGATTCCCGATGCCCGCCCTTGGGCAGTTCGGGTGAGAAATAGCTGTGACAGTTCACCCAGACGGTTCCGGCCTTTATGCCCGATGCCATGCGGTGGGCGTGGGTCAGGCTTTGGGTCCAGACGCTGGCGGCCAGGCCGTATTGGGTGTCGTTGGCCATCGCCAGCGCCTGTTCGGGGTCATCGAAGGGGGTGACGGTGACGACGGGGCCAAAGATCTCCTCGCGCATCAGGCGCATGTCGGGGGTGGTGCCGGTCAGGACGGTGGGGGCGTAGTAGGCACCGCCGGTGCGGGTGCCGCCGGTCAGGATTGTTGCCCCCGCGGCCTGCCCCTCGGTCACATAGGCCGCCACGCGGTCGGCCTGTGCCGCGTTGACCAGCGGGCCGAGGTCGGATTGGGGGTCGAGGCCGGGGCCGAGGCGCAGCTTTGCCGCCTCGGTCGCCAAGGCGCTGGCGAACTGGTCAAAAACTGCGCTCTGGACATAAACGCGCGAGCCTGCAACGCAGACCTGACCCGCATTGCCAAAGATGCCGCGTGCAACGCCCGGCACGGCCAGCGCCATATCGGCATCGGCCATCACCACGGCGGGGGATTTGCCGCCCAGTTCCAGCGTCAGTTTCTTCAGGTTCCCGCGCGCCGCCCCCAGCAGAATGCGCCCGGTTTCGGTAGAGCCGGTGAAAGCCACCTTGGCCACGCCCGGATGGGCGGTCAGGGCGGCGCCAACTTCATGCCCATATCCCGTCAGGATGTTGACTGTGCCGGGGGGCAGGCCGACGGTTTGCAGCAGTTCGCCCAGCCTCAAAGCGGTCAGCGAGGTTTCCTCGGCCGGTTTCAGCACCACGGTGCAGCCTGCACAAAGTGCCGGGGCCAGTTTCATCGCGGCCATCAGCAGGGGCGAATTCCAGGGCACGATGGCGGCGACAACGCCGATGGGTTCGCGCAGGGTATAGGCGAAGATGCGTTTGCCCGGTGGTTGATGGGCGATCGACGTGGGGATGGTGGTTCCGAGGATTTTCGTTGCAAAGCCCGCATAATAGCGAAATTGCGCGATGGCACCGGGGATTTCGCCCATGCGTCCGGTGCGCAGGGTCTTGCCCTGGTCGAGGGTTTCCAGTTCCGCCAATTCGTCGGCATGGTGTTCGATCAGGTCTGCGATGCGCCACAGGACGCCGCCCCGTGCGGCGGGGGTCAGGGCGGCCCAAAGGGGCAAAGCAAGGGTGGCGGCGGTAACGGCGGCGTCAGCCTCGGCTGCACCAGCACGCGACAGGGTGGCCAGATGCGCACCGGTGGCGGGGTCGTGGCTGTCGAAACTGCTTTGAGTGGTGATCCATGCGCCGCCGATCCACAGGGGTTTCTGGCCCGGTTGCAGGAACGTCAATGCACCGGGGGTTTGCGGGGTTTGGGGTGTCATGGCAGCGCCTGTATCAGGGCGCGGGCCTGCAAAGCGCCGCGCAGGATGGAGTGATAGCCGGTGCAGCGGCACAGATTGCCGGTCAGGGCGGCGGTGATGCTGGCCTCGTCGGCGTTCGGGTCATTGGTGAACAGGGCGGCCAGGGTCATCACGACGCCGGGCGCGCAGTAGCCGCATTGAAAGGCGTTGGCTTGGGTCAAACCCTGTTTCAGGGCGGGGCCGATGGCGATCTGGTCGACGCCCTCGATGGTGGTGATCTGGCGGCCTTCGGCCTGAAACGCCATCACAAGGCAACTGTTCACCGCCTGTCCGTCCAGCAGCACCATGCACGCACCGCAGCGGCCGATGGCACAGCCGAGTTTGGTGCCGGTGGCCGACAGGGTTTCGCGCAGCAGGGTTGTGAGGGAGGTGGTGGGTGGGGCGTCGAGGCTGACGCGCGCGCCGTTGAGGGTAAAGCGGATCATTGCAGCAGAGCTTCGGGTTGAAAGGGGGCTATGGTCGGCCAGCGGCCTGTCAGGGTGGCCACGGCATTGGCGATGGCGGGGGTGACGGCGCCGATGCCCAACTCACCCACGCCGCGCGGGCCGTAGGGATCGCCCGGGTCCAGGCTTTCGTCGGCGGTGACGGCGATCCGGTGGGGGCGGTCGTGGATGGTGGGCATCATGTAGGTGTCAAGGTTGGCGGTGACGGGGTGGCCATTGCGGTACAGCATATCCTCGGTCAGGGTAAAGCCTGCGCCTTGCGAGGCTCCGCCCTCGATCTGGCCGAGATAGGAGGCGAGGTCGATCACCGGGCCTGCGGCGGTGTGCAGGTGCAGGTCGAGGATCCGGATCTCGCCGGTCAGCGGGTCGCGCCGGATGCGGGCAAGGGTTGCGCCGGATTCAAAGATGAAGCGGGCGTTGCCGCCGGTGTGGTTGGCTTTGGGAAAGTCGAAGGCGGCGGTGATCGTGGGGCGGTCGGTCTGGGCCAGATCGGCAAAGGTCAGGATCGGGGTGGCGCTGTTGCTGGTGGTTTCCGCCACGCCGCCGGGGCACAGGCGCAGGCTGCCGTCAGGGCGCGACAATCTGCGGCAGGCGGCGGTCAGCATATCGCGGGCAAAGTCAGGGGTGGTCAGTTCGGCCAGCCGCCAGACGACATACCCCCCGCGCGAGGCGGTGGTGGAGCCTGCATTGGGGGTCAGGCCGGTATCGCCGACCACGGGGCGGATATCGGTGCGGGCGCAGCCGAGGCGGGTGGATATGACCGCCTGAAGGCCGGGCAGCAGGCCCTGGCCCATCTCGTCCAACCCGCACAGGACCTCGATCTTGCCATCGGGGGCGAGGCGCAAGGTGCCGCCCGCGCGGTCGTCGGGCAGGGTGCCAAGGCCGGTGCCCTGCCAGTTCAGCGCCATGCCGGTGGCGATACCCGGGCCTTGGGCGGACCACAGCGGGCTGTCGGCAGCGGCTTGCAGCATCTGCGACAGGCGGTCGGATGGCGCGAGGGTCTGGCCCAGGAACCCCGTGTCATCAGGGCCGCGCAGGTTCAGGCGGCGGAAGGCGACGGGGTCGAGGCCGCAAGCCCGTGCCAGCCGGTCGATCTGGCATTCCACCGCATAGGCCATCTGGTTCGCGCCAAAGCCGCGAAATGCCCCGCAGGTGCCGTTGTTTGTATGGGCCAGCCGCCCGCGTGTGGTGACATTGGGGATCAGATAGGGGCCTGCGGCATGTTCAAGTGCAGTCTCCACCACGGCAGGCGACAGCGACGCATAGGCGCCGGCATCGGCCAGCAGGTCCACCTCTTGCGCGATCAGGCGGCCTGTGGCGTCGCAGGCGGTGCGCATGCGGATGCGCATTGGGGCGCGTTTGGTGCCGGCCGCGACGGACTCGGCGCGCGACAGGTGCAGACGGACGGGCGCGCGGGCCTTCAGCGCCAACAGGGCGAGGGGGGCCTGGACGGTCAGCTCATCCTTGCCGCCAAAGGCGCCGCCGGTCGGGCTGGTGATGATGCGCAGGCGGTCTGGGGCCAGGTTCAGGATGCGGGCAAGCTGCTGGCGGTCGCGCGCGCCGTGCTGGCCGCCGACGGCGATCAGCAGGCTGCCGTCGGGTTGAGGGGCGGCATATCCCCCCTCGGTTTCCAGAAAGCCGTGCATCTGGCGGGGGGTTTGGTAAGTGTCTTCGATGATATGGGCGGCGTGGGCAAAGGCGTTCGGGTCGCCTCGGGTCAGGCCCAGACGGGTTGCAAGGTTGCCGTTGGGGTGCAGGGCGGGGGCATCCGGGTGCAGCGCCTGTTCGGGATCGGTGACGACGGGCAGGGGGGCATAGGCGATGTGGATCAGGTGCAGGGCCGCCTCGGCGGTGGCGGCATCCACGGCGGCGACGGCGGCGACCGCATCGCCGGTATAGCGCACGGTGTCGGCACACAAAGCGGGTTGGTCTTGCCACATGATCCCGAAGGCGTTCAGGCCCGGCACGTCGCGGTGGGTGACGACGGCGCGGACGCCGGGCAGGGCCTCGGCCCGTGCGGTGTCGATGGACAGGATGCGGGCATGGGGGTGGGCGGCGCGCAGGATGCGGCCGACCAGCATGTCGGGCACGCGGTGATCGGTCAGGAAGGGGAAGGTGCCTGCGACCTTGGCCGCCATGTCGGGGCGGGTGTGCCAGCCGTGGCCGTCGGGGGTCAGGGCGTTTGGCAGGGGTTCCGGTGGGATCGCTGGCGAGATTTTATCGGGCCGGGACAGCAGGTTGGCGGCGACGCGGGCGCGGTAGGTGGCGGTGCGGAAGGGGCAGTCGGGGGCGCTGATTTCGTGCAACAGGGTGGCGTGCAGGGCGGCGGGGGTCGCAGTCTCGGACTTTGGCAGGCGGGTGGGGCGGACGGGGCCGCCGCCTGTGGCGAGGGCGCGGGTGTCGGTGATCAATCCGGCCACGACGATTATGGCGGGAGAGAAGGCTGCACGGAGGCCGACTTTGCGCCAGATCGTTTGGGCGTTTTGCGGGATGGTGACGGTCAGGGACAGGATCAGGCCGTTGGGTTCGGCCAGCCAACCGGGCAGGGGTGTGGGGCCAGCGGTTGTTTCCAGCTGGCAATCGCCCACCAGTAAAGCCGGGATCAGGCAGCCTGCGCCCCAGCCGATGGTGCCGCCGATGGTGCCGAGGCGGCGGATGCCGGGGGCTGCGATATCGGCGAGGGCGGCCGAGATCAGGGGGATTTCGGCGTGTTCGACGGCGTCAAGCGTGGTGGCGGCACCGATGTGCCAGTGGTCGCCGGTTTGGCTGATGCCGGTCGGCAGCAGACCGGTGAGGGAGACGAGGGTGTGCGGCAGGGTGACCCCGCGCGCCCAGTCCAGTTGCAGCGCGGTGCCGCCAGCGATGGCCTTGGTGCCGGGTTGGGACAGCATCAGGGCGGCCTGATCAAGGGAGGTTGGCTGCCAGACCTGCATCAGGCGGCTCCGGCGGTGGTGCCAAAGCGCAGGCCTTTTTCCTTCAGCCAGCGGCGGTAGGCGATGGAGGAGCTGTCAGCGCGGGTCGGGGTTTCCGCGCGGGGTTCGAGGGGCAGGAGCAGCGGGCGTTGGTTTTCGACGATGATGCGGTCTTGCAGGAAGATGACCTGTTCAAAGCGCAGCAGGGCCTGGTGGCTGGATTGGCTGTCGACCAGCCACATCACGGGTTGGGCGCGGCAGAGGTCCGGTTCGATCGGCTGGATGAACAGGGCGATGGCGTCAAGGCGATCGGGCGCGGATGGGCAAACGCGGTAGAGCATGACCATGAAGGGGGCGGGGACGCGGTAGGTCAGGTGGACGAAACCGCCGGTGGATTCGGTCGCGGCGATCCGGGCCTGAAAGAAGGTGCAGTTGGTCGCCCAGACCTCATCGACATCGCGGCGGATTTCGCTGTCGTATTGGGGAACCTCGGTATGGGGTTCAGCGCCCAGGATATCGGTGTGGACAAAGGGGAAATGCGCCATATCCAGAAAGTTTTCCACCACCCGCAGGCCCGAGGTGCGCAGGGTGATCCAGCCGCAGGGCACGAACCGGCGGTCGTCTTCGCGGTCCTGCGCTATGTCGAAAATGTCGCGTTCGGGGGTGCCGAGGGTGGTCCACAGGCAACCGTAGCGGGACTGGACGGGCAGGTTTGCGCCATCCGCCGTGACCTGTGGGCCGGGGCCGGTGGTGATATCCTGACCCAGCAGCCGGGTGGCCTGCGCGGTGCCAAGGTCGGTCAGGCTGGCCACGGCGTACCATTGGTTCAGGGCGACGGGGTCGGTCGTGCGGGGCATATCAGTGATCCGTCCATTGTTTCAGCCCGCCGTTTTCGGCCAGCCATGCCGCGCGGCGGGCGAAATGGCCGGGGGCGAGGCGGTGGATGCGGTCGATGATCTCGGTCATGTCGCCGGTTTTGAGCGCGCCATCCTCGACCACGATCTGGCCGTCGACCATGGTCATCGCCACGTCGGACCCGCGGACGGCATGGACAAGGTTGTGGTGCAGGTTGAACCACGGCCCGTCGCGAAAGAACGGCGTCATGCGCGGGATATCGGCGCGGACGGCGATGATGTCGGCGCGCTTACCGGGCTCGATGCTGCCGATCTGGTGGTCCAGACCGATGGCGCGGGCCCCGCTGATCGTCGCCATCTTCAGCACCTGCCAACTGTCCATCGCGGCGGCGTCGCGGTGACGGAGTTTACCCAGCAGACTGGCCACCTTCATCTCCTCGAACATGTCGAAATTGTTGTTCTCTTTCTCGCCATCGGTGCCGATGCCGACGGGTACGCCCCGCGCCAGCATATCCGCAATCGGGGCGATGCCGGAAGCCAGTTTCATGTTGCTGACCGGATTATGGGCGACGCTGACCGGATGGCGGGCGATCAGATCCAACTCGTCCGGGTCCAGCCAGACCGCATGGGCGATCATGCTGCGCGGGCAATCAAAGAACCCCAGGTCGTGCAGGACATGCATCGGCTTTTTGCCGTAGCGGGTGACGAACTCGGCGGCCTCGATCTCGGCCTCGGAGCAGTGGGTGTGAAAGCCGGTATTGGCGGCGCAAGCAAGCTCGATGGCGCGGCGCTGGGCGGGCTCGTCGGAGTAGAACAGGTGTTCCAGACCGACCCAGACGTTGACGCGGCCCCCCGCCTTGCCGTGCCAGTTGGCGATCATCGCCTCGTTCATGTCCAGCGTGTCGAAATAGTTGTAGTCCGGATGCTCGCCCACATAGGGCACCGCGACCAGACGGTTGCCAAGGGTCTCGGCGGCGCGGGCGGACCCGTCCATGAAGCGCCACATGTCCACGACGGTCGTGGTGCCCGACAGCAGGCTTTCGGCGTAGCACAGATAGCTTGCCGCCTCGGCCTCTTCGGCGCGCAGCATGCGGTGCATGGGGTTGATGTGGATGGTCAGCCAATCCCAGACGGGCAGGTGTTCGGCGGTGCCGCGCAAAAAGCCGGAATGGGCGTGGGCGTTGATCAGGCCGGGCATCAGCACGGTCTTGCCCATATCCTTGACCCGTGTGCCGGGATGGGCGGCGGTCAGGGCGGCGCGGGTGCCGACCTGCACGATCACACCGCCGGCGATGGCAACGGCACCGTCGGGGATGACGGTCAGGGCGTCGTCCATGGTCAGCAGGGCGGCGGCGGTCAGGATCAGATCGGGTTGGGTTGGGTCGGGTGTCATGCGTCCTCCAGTATGAACCCGGCCGCGCGTTCGCCGATCATAGTGACGGGGGCGTGGGTGTTGCAGGTCGGGATGGTCGGGATCACGCTGGCATCGGCGATCCACAGGTTTTGTGCGCCCTGAACGCGCAGGCGCAGGTCGGTCACGGCGTCGGGATCGGTGCCCATGCGGGCGGTGCCGCAGGTGTGAAAGAAGGTCGAGCAGGCGCGGCGGACGAAGGTTTCAAGCTCGGGGGTGGACAACCGGCGGTCGGGCGCGGCAAAGCCTGCGAACAGGTCGCGGAACGCAGGGGTTTCGGCCAGATCCATCATGTCGGTCACGGCCTGCATCAGGGGGGGCAGGTCGCGCGGGTCGGACAGGAAGTTGGGTTGCAAGTGCAGGGGGCCGGTCGGGTCGGTGGTCAGGATTGTCATGTAGCCGCGAGAATGGGAGCGCATCAGCCCGGCACCAATGGCGAACAGGTCGCCGGTCAGCCCGTAATGGTCGATGATGGCGGGCACGCCGGAGCGGTTCTGGACCGGGAAGGCGTGGAGGTCGGGGTTTTTCAGGCCGGGGTCGGATTTCCAGTTCAGGATGGCACCGCCACCATTGTCGCGGGGCGGGCCGATGGGGCGTTTGGCATGGAAGTTCAGGGCGCGCAGCAGGGGGTGATCTTGGAGGTTTTGCCCGACACCGGGGGCGGCGATGCGGCAGGGCAGGCCGAGGCGTTTCAGGTCAGGCTCGGCGGCGATGCCGGACAGGGTCAACAGGCGGGGGGTCTCGATGGCTCCGGCACACAGGATGACGCCACGGGTGGCGCGGGTTTCGTGGCGCTGACCGCGGGTCAGGTATGCGATGCCGGTGGCGCGGTCGCCTTGGAACAGCACCTCAAGGGCGTGGGTTTCCAGCAGGATCGTCAGGTTTGGTGCGGTCAGGATGGGCCGCAGGTAGCCGTCGGCCGAGGTCCAGCGCCGTCCGTTTGCGATGTTCAGATTGGACAGGGCGGCGCCGTGATTGTCGGGGCCGTTGGGGTCGTCGATCACGGGGATGCCCAGTTGAAAGGCGCCCTCGATCATGGCGAGGGCCAGCGGGTGGGGGTCCGGGCTGCGGGTGATGCGCAGGGGGCCGCCTGTGCCGCGCAGGGGGTTGCGGCTGCGCAAGACGCTGAGGCTGGGCGGGGAGTTGGGATCTTGGCGGTTGGTGGTGCTGCGCAGGGGCGCGGTCGGGGGGGCGCGGTCGGGTTGGGGGTTCGGGTTGGGCAGGGGGTTCGGGTTGGGCGGGGGCGTCGTGTCGGGTTGGGGGTCGCCCTGCCAATCTTCGGAGGCGCGAAAGGCGGGCAGGCAATCGGCAAAGGTCCAGCCGGGGCCCCAGTCATGATCGGCGGCGGCACCGCGATACCACATCATCGCGTTGGTGGCCGAGGAGCCGCCAAGGACACGGCCACGGGGGATGGGGATCACGCGGTTCAGGACGGCCGGGGTCGGGGCGTAGTCGTGGCCCCAGTCGTAGCGGCCCTTGGTCAGGCTGACCCACGCGGTGGGGTCGGCGAGTTCGGGGGCGTTCCAGCCTGCGGGGCCTGCCTCGATCAGCAAGACCTCGGCACCGGCATCGACCAGACGGCGCGTGACGGCTGCCCCGCCTGAACCGCTGCCTACGACGATGTAATCCACCATCAGTTATGCTCCGATGGCCCCATGATCGTGACGCCCTCGGTCGCCTCGACATGGCGGACGAAGATGTATTTGTCCTCGCGCCCGTCGGAATGTTTGCGGCGGATGTCGGGCTGGACGGTGCCTGCGACCTTGGCCACGACGACATACGGCTCGGTGGCGGTCAGGCCAAGGGCGCAGTGCCGGTCGAAATCGTCCAGATCGCGGACGGTGTGGGCCTGGGGGATGCCGCAGCCGCGCGCGATGGCGGCGATGTCGACCCGGCCCGTGGCGGTGTGGGTGGGTGGGCCGCCAATGGATTGATATTGCTCGTTATCCCAGACGACCACGAACAGGTTCGCGGGCCGTTCATTGCCCAAGGTCGCCAGAATCCCAAGGTTGAACATCATGCCGCCATCGGTGTCCAGGGATATGATGCGCCGGTGCGGCAAGCCTGCAGCCAGACCAAAAGCCTGCGGTGTGACACAGCCCAACTGCTGTTGGAACAAGGATGCCGCCCGCATATGGGGGGCCGCGTTGTACCATTCATCGACGGACGCGCCCAGCGACAGGATCACCAACTCATCGTGCAACCGCGCGGCCAGCCGGGTCATGCAATCATAGCGTTTCATCGTACCACACTCCCGCGCACGATACTGCCGCCCAAGGCGATCGCGGAATGGTAATAGGCGTTGTAGGACCAGTTATAGGCGTCCAGGATGGATTGCTCGATCTCGTCCTCCTCCCGGACCACGCGGTAGGGTATGCGCAGGGCGGTCAGGATCGGTTCCATCGTGATGCCGTGCGGGATGGCCCACCAGTTGTTCTCGCCCAACTCGCCGCGATAGCTCATCAGCATGACGACCGGGATACCAGCGCCCAGACCCATCCGCGACAGGGGTTCGACCGAGGCGCGCAGGCCGGAGTTTTCCATGACCAAGGCCGCCCGTTTGCCGGACAGAAAGACGCCGCCGCAGATCGCCGCCCCCTCGCCCTCGTTGGTGACGCGGATGGTGCGGATGTCGGGGTCGGCGTCGAGGGCGGGGTACAATTCCTTGAACAGACTGTCTGGCAGATAGCAGACCACGCTGACCCCCGCCCGTTTCAGCCCCCGGATCACCGCATCCACCGCACTTTGCTTCATCTGCTGTCCTGCCTGTGCCAATCAGGGGCAGGGTGCGACGGGACCGCTGTTCGCGATAGACGCTGATTTGCGATGCTGCTGTTGCAAGAGGCGCAACGGCATATCATGACGGAAGCCGCTCGATCGCCAGCGCAAAGGCCGCCGACAGGGCCGACGCCGCATCCGACATTTCGGTCTTGGGGCGCGACAGCAGCAACAGGCGGCGCGGTTGCAGTTTGGCGTCGGACAGCGGGATGAACACCAGATCGCCGCGCGCAATCTCGCGGTCCACGCCCAGCCGGGTCTGCACGATGGTTCCAAGGCCGCGCATCGCGAGATCGATCATCAGCCCGATGGAATTGGTCCGGGCGCGCCGGGATATCTCGACATGGGATATGCCGAACAACTCTTCGACCGACGATCCGAGGCTGAGGCTGCTATCCGACAGAACCAGCCGTTCGCCTGACAGGTCATAGACGCGCAGCCGCCCCTCATGCCGGGTCAGGCGGCTGCCGGGGGCGACCATCACGCCCAAAGGCAGGGCTGCCGAGGCGATGCGCCGGGCATTGCGCGGCGCGCGGATGTCAAAGACCAGTGCCAGATCCGCCTCGCCCTGCGACAAC
>JBBQGU010000080.1:0-12430 GCA_038323315.1 Rhodobacterales bacterium
CAGCCGCAAGATGCTGTTAGAAAGCGTCTACAGTTCAAAGGGTTATCTCGTAACCTACTGAAATAAAACGAGAATAAGATTCCCGGGCGATTCGGCTCATAACCTGAAGGTCACAGGTTCAAATCCTGTCCCCGCAACCAAAATATCAAACGATTACAATACATTACGCCCCGCAAACCGCGGGGCTTTTTGCTGTCCAAAATCCAGGTCAACAATAGGTCAACAAAGCGACCCAAACTGCGCGGGATTCCAACACGTTAGTAGCGAAACCTGCAGCCAACCGCGCCAAAACGGAGCAAACCAGCGTTGAACCCGCATGCAGCAGGTATTCACCGCTGCCGCGCTTCTAGCAGTGTTTCGCTTCAAGTTCGGTCCAGTGTCCGTCCTGGCTGGCTGCGCGCTGGCAGCTATGGTCCTAGTCGCGCTTGGCTGGACTGGGTCTGGCCATGATTGCGCGGTTGGGCGTGAGCGTACACTTCGGTGAACGTTAGGTTGAAGGTCGACCGGCCGCTGTGGGCCGGGCATGTCGATTTGGTGGCCCACTTCGTAGGGGGCGGAAAGCTGACAGACGGCGTTGCGGCATCGCGGTCGCGGCAACGCCAACAAAGCAGTCGTTCAGGAGCTGTTCAGCAATCGCCTTGGCCGGAAGCCGGTGGCGGTCTGAAGGACGGCGGACTGCAGTTCAGCATGGAGACCGCGGCAATCCCGCATAAGCCGCCTCTGGGGCGCCCCGCAGTGACAAGGTCATTTTCGTGTCCTGTGACAGGACAGTCACGCACAGCTCGTCGATCCGGATCACTACTTCGTGACAGTGTAACGGCGACGAGATGTTGATCGAATTGCCCTTTGACTGTGGGACAGATCCAGACACCCCGGAGACAGCTTGCCAATATTCCTTTCCTCTGCGCCATCATGGCCAAGAATACCCCCAGTGGCGAAACAAACATCAGCTGAAGGACCGAGAGAACAGGTGTCTGCTTGTGTCTTGGTTGGCAGATTATCGCTGATCTTCTTGCGAGCGGTGCCGGCAACGCTTTCACTGGGTGGCGACGTACCCGGTTTGGAGCCGTTCGCGAAAGGCCTGAGGGTGCTGATTGTTGGCCCCGTATTCCGCATCCGCTCGGCAATCCAGCTCAGGAACGTGGCCCTGCGCTCTGTCGTACATCAAAACAATGCCGCAACCTCTATTTCAGCGGGCCTCCCGCAGTTGCGGGAGAACAAGTGCCACCCTGAGAACCAGCTATCCGGTACGCTTCCTCCTCGGCTCACCGACCTGTCGGTCGCATCATGATACTGAAAGGGCACCCCATGCTTCGCCGCTTCCTGCTCGCCATCGCCACATTTCTGCCGACCGCCGTCGGTAGCGGTCGATGGCCCAACCGAATTGAATTGCAACTTGGCGGGCACCTCAAAGGTCGAGATCTGGTAACTTCTCGACCCACCCGTTGTGACCGCTACTCAGACTGCAGCGCGATGGCCCGTGTGGCAGCGGCGCGCATCGGAGCGCTCGCGCTCGGTTGTGTCCTGATGGCAGGTGTGGCGCAAGCTGAGGGCAGGCCAATCGTAGTTGTGGAGCTGTTCACGTCGCAGGGCTGCTCGTCCTGCCCACCGGCCGAGGCGTTTCTCCTCGACCTTGCCGAGAACCCCAATGTCCTCGCATTGGCATTTCATGTCGACTATTGGGACCGCCTCGGATGGCCAGACCCTTACTCGAGCCCCGAGGCCACACAGCGGCAATACGACTACGCAGGCCACTTAGGCGAATCCACGGTCTATACGCCGCAGATCGTGGTGGGCGGGCGGCAGGGAATGGTCGGCTCGTACCGCGCAGAGGTGCTCGCGGCGATTGATGCTGATTTGGCCGACTCTGAGGCGGCGGTTTCGCTCCGCGTCCGGCAGGAGGGCGGCGTACTTGAAATTGGCATCGGTGCCGGTCGGGGCCGGGGGCGATTGCTGCTCGTGGGCTTTGACCCCCGGATCGTGACCGAGGTGCGCAGGGGCGAGAACGCCGGCCGCAGCATCGTGCAGGCCAATGTCGTCCGCTCTGTCGAGACGGTCGCGGAATGGGACGGCTCAGCGTTGACTCTGGCTCAACCCGTGCCACGCGGAGAGAAAACCGCCCTGATCCTGCAAGCGCAGGACGGGCGAATACTCGGGGCCACCCTCGTCACGGAGTAGGTTGGCTTGTGTTCGGTTCGTTTGGGAACGACGACTGGAGAGGGAAGAGGAAACGTGTGGTTTGACCCCGGCCGGAACGATGGATGTCTAAACCGTTTCGGCCGCCCCTTCGCCGGTAAAAAAGGGGCTTCGCGGGCGTTCCGAGCACCTCTGGCTGGAGGTTGTTCACAGTCTTAGTCCATTTTGCAATGATGATCTGACGGCCCAATGAAGGCATCGACACACCGAGATTGGTCTGCGAGTGTTACTCGCAGGTTCTAAAAGAAGTCTAAGAACCGTAACTGTTGCCCTTCTTCGAAGGCAGGTCCATTCAGCGCCAGAGGTATGGCTGATGAAGGTCTGCCAGATGCGGAATCGTGTTGTCAAACCGACAGCAGCTAAGACAGTCGGCAAAGGCTGCTCGATGGTAATTGCATGGTCTGGCCTGATAAAGGGTCAGGGCGCCTCGAACCATTCCATCGCCATCTTTGCCCAGCCTTTGGGTATGCTGTGGCCGCCTTGATGCAAGGCGAAGTCAAGCTGTGCGCCGGGCGCACAATCTGACCAGCGTTGGATGGTGTAGATGTTTTGCGTTTCAGTCACTTCAGGTTCGACCGAGGTGCAGTGATCGGTGATGCGCCAGATCTCCATCGCTTCTAACACGTTGCCTTGCTTGAACCTCGGCGCCACCTCACGCCCCAGCAACGGAACGGTAGTATCTGCTTTGCCATGGGTGTGCAAAAGACGGACCGGGCCTGCACAGCCTGTCGGATGGGGCCGCCAGAAACTGCCCGCGACTGGGGCGTAGGCGGCAAAGGCCTTGGGTTCAGCGCAGGCGACATAGCTGGTCATCGACCCGCCGATGGAAAACCCGGCCAGAAGCATATTGTCGCGGTCCAGCCCGTATATGGCGGCGGCGTCATCGGCGACGGCAATCAAAAAGGCGGTTTCATCGCGGGTGGCGGGGCGGTCGGGGTGAAAATCCCAGGTCCGGCCCGCGTCATTGTTGCGGCGTTGGCCATCCGGGGCAATCACGGCATAGCCGCGCCCCAGCATCAGGTTGACCATCGCCTTGTTGCGGATCGTCCCCACCCCCTCGCCACCATAGCCGTGCAACAGGATGATCGCAGGAACCGGGCCCGTGGCCCCCGGCGGCAGGACGATGTGATAGGTGCCGTTCGCCACCTTGCAAGCCTCGGGGGCGCCATTGCAATCGGCCATCGCGACCGACGCCGCCAGTGCAACAGCCAGACCAATGGCCAGACCAATGGCCAAGCCCAAACCGGATTTTTTCATACTGCAAGCCTTCGTTGTTTGGGGCGATGAAACGCCGAGACCGGCATCTGGACCAATGCGGCCAGCAGCACCGACAGGCACAGGCTGATTGCCACCGGCGAAAGCCAAGGGCTGACCATGCCCGCCACCGACAACGACAAAAGCGCTGCCCCAAGCAAGGTTTCGGTCGCGTGAAAACGCGCCAGTTGGCGCAGATCCGACGCGCCGGAGAGATGAGGCGTCCAGCCGCCGTCAAAGCCCGCAAGCGTGCGCAGAACGGCGCGCACCTGATGCACCATCTGCAAGGGGGCCAGCAGGGCAGAGACTGTCACCTCGACCAGCAGCATCAGCATGAAACGGGGTGCCTTGGCGGGGGGCAGCCCATGGTCGCGGATATATCCGATGATCCCCAAAAGTTTGGGGGCCACCAGGGCCAAACCCACCGAGGCCGCGAGGGCACCTTGGGTCACAGGGGGCAGCATCGGCCAATTGGGCAGAAAGGGACTGGCGGCAAAGACATCGGGCATCGTCCCGCCCTGGCCAGGCAAGGCCCAAAGGAGCAGCAGGATCAGCCACCAGACCGAGGCCAGATAGGCCATGGCCCCCTGCAATAGATGAAACCTTGATACCGGGTGCAGGCCGGGCGTCAGGATCAACCGCAAATGCTGCATGTTGCCCTGACACCAGCGCCGGTCGCGGCGCAGATAGCCAAGCAGGGTTTCGGGCGTGTCTTCAAAGCTGTCCTCGGCCCCTGCCATCATCCGCACACCCCAACCGGCGCGGCGCAAAAGGGCGGCCTCGACGAAATCATGGCTGAGGATGACGCCCCCGCGCGGGGCGCGGCCTGGCAGGTGTGGCAGACCCGCAGAGGCCGCGAAGGCATGCACCCTGACAAGGGCGTTGTGGCCCAGGAAGTTACCCTCTGCCCCCGTCCACATCGCAAAGCCGCGGCCCATGTTGGTACCGTAAACCTCGGAGGCGAAGCTTTGCATGTGCTGCCAAAGCGTCCGGCCGGGCAGAACGCGCGGAACGGTCTGCAAAAGGCCGAGGCCGGGCTCGATGGCCAGCGCATCAGCCATCTTCAGCACGCTCTTTGGCCCCATGATACTGTCGGCATCAAGGATCAGCATCGCGTCATGGTTCTGCCCGTGGTTTTTCACCCAGTCGCGGATGTTGCCGGACTTGAAATCAAGATTGAGCGCGCGGCGGCGGTAGTGAATGGGCAAAGCCGGGTGCGACGCCCGGATGGCAAGGGCTGTGGCCCCTTCCGACAGCGCGCGGCCGGGGTCGCGGGTATCGGACAGGATGTGCAACGAAAAGCTGTGCCTGCCGTTGGGGGCAAGCGCCGCCAGCAAAGCCACGGCATTGCTGATCGTGGATTGGGCAGGCTCGCCAAACATCGGAAGCAGGATTGCGATTTTCAAGCCGTGCTGGGGCCGGGCCTGCGGCTTTGGCGTCCAGAACAGCCCAAGTGCCGCCGTCGCAACCGATAGGGCCATCCAGAACCCGGCAAAGACCGTCACGCCGATCAGCACACCTTCGGCCAGCGTCAGGCGACCATCCAGCGTAAACCAGCCCAGCGACAGCCATCCCAACCCCAGCGTCACGCCCGCCGGCACCAACAGCGCCAGGGCCCGAAGACCAAGGGTTGCGCCATCGGTCCGGATACCGGGTGCGTCCGGGTCATGAAACGGCGCCGTCAGGATCTGGTCGGGCATCGCAAGCATTGTCGGATTGTCGCCTGCAATTAAGGGCTTGCGCTGCAAGATGGTCATGCCACCACCCAGCGGTTCACCCAGACCTCGGCCGCGCGCTGCCCGCCGCGCCACAACTCGGCCCGAAGCTCGGCCACCGGCATGTCGCCCTTCAAGGTGAAGTCCAGCCGCATGCCGCCCGTTGCGGGGTTGGTCTGCAAAGGCTGCGTCGCGATCTCGCCGGCACTTGTAAAGACCCGCGCCTCAATTCGGGTGGGGTCGGTGCCAAGGGCCGGGTGCGGGGCGTAGTCGATCGCAAAAATGCGGCCCTTCTCGAACACTCGCGCGCCGGTGCGCGTGGCGGTGACCTGTGCCACGGCCCCTTCGGTTGGCGCGGTGGCGCACCAGTGCAGGCGGTAGTCAAAGCGGTGCTCCTGCCCGGCCCTCAATGGTTCGGCCGGGCGCCAGAAGGCCACGATGTTGTCGTTGATTTCCTTGTCGGTTGGTATTTCCACCAACATCACCGCCCCCGGCCCCCAGTCCCCGATCGGTTCCACCCAAAGCGAGGGGCGGCGTTCGTAGTGGGCGACAAGGTCGTTGTAATCGCCGGGTTGGCGCGTTCGCTGCATCAGGCCAAAGCCACGCGGGCCACGGTCGCCAAAGGCGCTGACCTCGACCGCACGCGGGTTCGTCAGCGGCCGCCACAGGGCCTCACCCGCGCCGTTCAGCATCAAAAGGCCGTCGCTGTCATGCACAGCTTCGCGAAAGTCGTCAAAGCGGGTGCGGTTGATGTCATTGAACAGAAACATCGAGGTGCCGGGGGCTATGCCCGCCGTTGCCAGATCGACCCGGGGGAAAAGCCGCGACGATACCTCGATTTCGGTGGTATCGCCCTTGGTGATCTTGAAGGAATAGGCCCCGGCGACAGAAGGGCTGTCGAGCAGGGCGTGGACCGTAATAAAGGGTGCATCCGGCTCTGCAGCCTCGATCCAGAAGTCGCGGAATACCGGGAACTCCTCACCCCCGTCGCCCGCTGTATTCAGGGCAAGACCCCGTGCCGACAGGCCGTAAGCCTGCCCCCGACCGATGGCCCGAAAATAGCTGGCACCCTGAAAAACGGCGTATTCCTGAAAGCGGTCTTCAACCTCCAACTCACCCAAAAGGCGGAACCCGGCAAATCCGGTGCCGTCTTCGGGCAGGGCCGGGAACTGGTCGGTGGTGTCAAAGGTCCGCAGGCCAAAGGTGACCTCACGCGACTGGCCGTTTTCAACGGCGTTCAGCCTGATCTTGTGCCGGAAATACAGCCCGGCCACAAAGAACTCGGCCTGCACTGCGCCGGGCTTGCCGCGAAACAGCGTGTGGCGCGTATCAAACCAGATGCCGCGAAAGGCGTCGTAGGACAGGTCCAGCCAGTCTTGCGAGACGGCTGGCGGGGCTTTGTAAGGTGCGGCTGCCAGCGCGCGGGCGCGGGCGACGATCATTTCGGGATCAAAGGGTGTGGCCGGGCCCAAGTCCATTCCCGCACGTTCGGGCGCATCCTCGGCCAAGGCTGGCGCAAGGCCAAGGGCAGCAAGGCCCCCGATCAGCGACAGTATGCTGCGGCGTGAAACGGCGGTCATGCGCGGACCTCGCCAAGGCGCGGCGCCTCCGGTGCATGATCCGGCGCGCGCGCGATTTTCCACGGCTCGCTCTTGAAAAAAGCAGCCAGTCTGGCCACGCCAATGATCAGGCCAAATCCGACCAGATTGACGGCCAGCGCCGCCAGCGGCCCGTTTCCAGCGAGATCCAAAAAGGCACCCAGAACCCGCGCCAGCACCATTGATGCGGCAAAGACCGCCAGGGACTGTTGGCCGACGCGGGAGACCAGCGCAATCGCCTGGCCGGCCAGACCGCCTTGCCGCAGATACTTGCCCCCCGGCCCGACAGCGACCCAGACAAGATAGGCCAGCGCCAGAAAGTGGGCATAGCGCAGGATGCCGAAATTCGACTTGTCGATCAGGACAGCACCCGCCCGCCGCAGTTCGCGAATAGCCTCGACCTGACCGATGATCTTGCCCCAGGCAAAGGGCACCGACAGAACAACCACGGCGACCGCCGTCCAGACCAGCCAGCGGCGCACAGGGGGGGTGGGCAGCCAACCCGCCATCAGCGCAAAGCCAGTAAAGAACAACAACTGCCAGGCGAAGGGGTTGAAAAACCAGACCCGGTCCGAGGGTTTCGCAAACCAGAGCTCGGCCGGCAGGTCCAACCCCGCCGTGGCAGCAACCCAAAGGCCGACACTGGCCAAAATCGCCAGCCTTGGATCCTGCCCCCCAAGCGCGATCATCACCGGGATCAACGCCAGGATCACCAGATACATTGGTAGAATATCAAAGTAGTTCGGCACATAGGTCAGCGTCAAAAGCCCGATCAGGTTCGGCCCGGTGGTGTTCAGAAAGGGCTCAAGGTTCAGCGCATTGACCTCATCGCGTGGAAAAAGGCCGGTCATGTTAAGGGTCAGAACCAGGACAAGTGTCAAAAGAAACACGCCCAGATGCACCCAGTAAACCTGCCAGACCCGATGCGCGATGCGCAGCGTGCCCATGGCCCACCCGGCCCGCGCAAAGACCCCGCCAAAAGCAATCGCCGAGGCCATGCCCGAGCAGAAGACGAACATTTCCGTCGCGTCGGAAAACCCGAAACGCGCGGGTATCCACAGGGTCCATGGGTTGTTGGTGATATGGGCGATCAGGATGATGAACATGCCGATCCCACGAAAAAAATCGAGGCGCGGGTCGCGAAGTTTCGGGGCCGGGGTCATGTCAAACTGCCAGCGCGCGAGCGGCATCAAGCAAGGACAGACGGGCGGCGGCATAGCCATCGACCGCGCCGCCACGCCGCGCCATGCGGTCGCGCAACAAGGTGCCAGCCGCATCCATGTAGCCGCCGCGCAGTGCTGCCTCGATGGTTATCCGGTCAAAGACATCGCGCTGCGCGTGACTGCCGCCGATCTGCTGCAGGTCACCCCGCCCGGCGCGCAGATGCATCCAGGCGGCGGAGTATTCGCCCGCTGCAAAGGCCTGCAATCCTTGCGCGACATGCAGGCCCGGATGGGCGATGACGCGCTGCGCCTCATTGCCGGTGGGCCGGGTCGCTTGCATCCGCGCGATCAGGCCCGCTGCGGCCTTGTCCCGCTCACCACCGCACAGCGCCAGCATGTAGTGCAGATCAGCAAAGGCAAGGCAGCCGTCTGCCGCGCGGGTTTCCGACAGATCGGCAAGCTCTTCCCAACGTGACCCGACATTGACCCCCTCAAGCTCCAACCGCGACAAAAGCGAGGCCGCGTTCGAGATGTCGCGGTAGTCGTCGGTCTTTTCGGCGCGGATATCGGCATCATAATGCGCCAGGGCGATGTCATATTCGCCAAGGTCCAGATGCATCAGGGCCCGGTGCCACCAGACGTGAAACCGGAAGTTGTTGCAATGCGACCAGGACGCCTCGCGCCCTGACAACCAGTCCAGGCCGTCGCGGGCGCGGCCTGTCATATCATGCACATGCGCTACGGCATGCAGGCCCCATGCATCATCGGGGGCAAGGTCCACCCCTTCACGACCGGTACGTTCGGCACGAGTATACTCACCGGTTTCCTCAAGGGCAAAGGCGTGGCAGCCCAGAAGATAGCCGTGCGCTGGGTGGTCGCCCCATGCGGGAAGAACCCCCTCGACGGAGGCGCGCATTGCATCGGGGCGTCCCATGACGAAATGGATGGCCTGGATCATCTTCATGGCCAGCGCGTCACGGGGATGCAGGGTCAGCATCACCTGCATCCGCGCGGCCGCCCGCGTCGGTCGTCCGCCCAGCCAATCGCCCAAGGCATGGACAAAAGCGATTTCGCGGATGGTCGCGGGGGCGCCTTGCAGGGCGGCTGCGTAAGCTTGGCGTGCGACCGGGATCATCTCGGCACGACCAAGAAGCAGGCAGGACACGCCACGTATCGCCTGCCCCAAAGCAAAGTCCGGTGCGGCGGACAGTAGGTTGTTCAGGTTGGGGCCTGTGTTGGCTGCGTGGGACAGGATGCCCAGGATGACCCGGTTCCAGTCGCCGATCAGATCAGGCGAAAGCGAGGTTGGCAGTCCGCTCAAATCTTCGGTCATCGGCATCGCAGCACCTTTCGCATCTGGGAATGGGCCTGCGCGACCATGGGTGCTAGCAGGCGTCCTGAATTGCGGTTCGATTGCGGATCGCCTGTTGTTACTGACGACTACGATTGTGACAGGATTCTCACGGCAACGTGATTCCACCTTGCCATGCCCTAGAATGCGCCGTCATAGGACCGACGCGCGATTTGGGCGGCAATCAGGGTAAAGCGCTCACGCGACAGGGCTGCGGTGGCCTCGGCGGCAAGGGAGGCGCTGTTGTCCACATCGACCCCATAGCCGCCAAAGGCGCGGCCAAGGGCTGCAAAATCCGTACCTGCCCCGGTCCCGCCAAAATCGACACCAAGGTTCGGGCGTTGGCTGCCGCGCTGCTTCATCTCGATCAGCGACAGGCTGTGGTCCACCAGCACGCATATCAGGATGGGCAGGTTCATGGCTGCCAGCGTTGCCAACTCGCCCGCCCCCATCTCAAGCCCGGCGTCACCAACGAAGGCCAGAACCGGGGCTTCGGGCCGTCCGATCTTGGCTCCCGCCGCAAGGGGCACAGCACAGGCCATGGTGCACAGGCCCGAGGATTGCAACATTAGGCGCGGGCTTGGGCAGTCCCACATCTGGCTGACCAAAATGCGGTGCGCGCCGCTGTCGGCGGTGATGACAGTATCGGGCGGCATGACGGCGCGCAGCGTGGCAATCACCTCATGCGGTCCCCAAACGCCGGGACTGGCAAAGGCAACCTTCAGCGCCGCCCGCGCGGTCTGCGGTTCCCGGCCCGGCCAGCGGCCCTGCGCCTCATGGGTCAGCCCCTCCAGCGTCGGTGCGAAAGAACCGGTCAGGGTGATGTCCGCGCTGTGCATGCCATGATCACGGCGGGTGGCTGTGACTTCGATCACCGTCTTGCCCTTCCCGAACGGGTTGCGCCAGCCAATGCGCATCTCGATCGGGTCATAGCCCAGAAGCAGGATTGCATCGGCCTGCGCCATCAAGGGCATCAGGATGCGATCTGCCTTGGGCGACAGGCCCGCCCCGCCAAGGCATAGCGGATCGCTTTCGGGCATCAGCCCCTTGCCCTTGTAGGTTGTGATCAGCGGGATCCCATGCGCACGGCAAAAGGCGGTAATCGCGGGGCCGGCGCTCTCGTTCACCGCATCGACACCGGCGATGGCGATTGGGCGCTGCGCTCGGGCCAAGACCAGGCGCGCCTCGTCCACAGTCGAGGGCAATGGCAGGCCCGGAGCGCCAAGTGACAGCCCCAAGACGGCGCCGCCGGACAAACCTTCGGCCACCCCGATGGGTACATCCACATGCACCGGCCCCGGCTGGCCCGAAACGGCCAGTGCGATGGCCTTGGCCATGCCCGCAGCCACAGCACCCGAGGCCAGCCGAAAGCTGCCCTTGACAACGGGGCGCAGCATCGCCTGATGGTCAAACACCTGATGCGTATAGGTTTCCGCATCGGCCGCATCGACGCAGCCGGTCAGAAAGATCAGTGGCACGCGGTCTTGCATCGCATTGGCCACCACGTTGACGGCATTGGCAACACCGGGGCCCAAAGTGGCGACCAGCACCGGCAAGGCGCCGGTCATGTGCCACAGACCCTCGGCCATAAAGCCACCTCCGTTCTCATGCTTGACCAGCACGAACTCCAACCCCGCGCCGTGTAGGCCCTGCATCAGCGCCAGCACCTCGCCCCCTGGAATGCCAAAGACATGGGTGGCCCCGGCTGTGGCCAAAGCCTGACCAATGATGTCCGCGCCTGACGTGGTCATTCGGCATTACCCCCTTCGATCACACCTGCCGCCGCAAGGTCTGCCAACTGCTGCGCCGTAAGGCCCAACAGCCGCCCTAGCACCAGACCGGAATCCTCACCCAACGCGGGCGGCGGTTTGGCATAGGTGACAGGAGTTTCAGACATCTTCAACGGATTGCCGATCAGGTCGACTGCCCCGTCCGCATCACCCATGCGGATGCGCATTCCACGTGCGGCTACCTGCGGACTGGCAAACACCTGCGCGAGATCGTTCACTGGGCCGGCGGGCACACCCAACCGATCACATGCAACCAACCAGTCGGCACTTGCCCGCCCTGCGGTCAGGACCGCGATCAACGGGATCAGCACATCGCGGTTGCGAACCCGCGCCGCATTGGTGGCGAACCGCGCATCCGTGACCAGGCCCGGCGCGCCAGCCTCGGTCACAAAGCGGGCGAACTGGCTGTCATTGCCGATGGCAAGGATGAAACTGCCATCCTGCGCCGGGAAGGTGCCATAGGGCACGATGGTGGGGTGATCATTGCCACGCCGGGGCGGGATCTGGCCATCCATCAGATGCGCCACCCCCTGATTGACCAGCATAGCCACCTGCACATCCATCAACGAAAGATCGATGTGCTGCCCGCGCGCCGTGACATGCCGCGCCTGAACTGCCGCTAAAATACCCACCGCCGCATACATCCCGCACAAGACATCGGCGATGCCAACGCCCGCCTTTGTCGGCGGGCCGTCGGGTGCCCCAGTCAGGCTCATCAATCCGCCCTCTCCCTGCACCAGAAAGTCATAACCCGCGCGATTGGCATTCGGCCCGGTCTGCCCAAAGCCCGAGATCGAGCAGTAAATCAGCCGGGGATTGGCCGCGCTCAGGCTGGCATAATCCAGACAATAGCGTGCCAGATCGCCGGGCTTGAAATTCTCGACCAGAATGTCCGAATTCGCTGCCAGCGCTTGTACCAGCGCTTGACCGCGCGGATCAGCTATGTTCACGGCAACCGAGTGTTTGCCGCGATTGGCTGACAGGAAATAGGCGCTTTCTCCGGGTGCTGCCTGCTGAAATGGTGGGCCCCAACTGCGCGTATCGTCGCCCTTGCCCGGACGTTCGATCTTGATGACCTCGGCCCCCAAATCGGCCAGAAGCTGTGTCGCCGTAGGCCCCGCCAGGATACGCGACAGGTCAAGAACGCGCAGGCCAGTCAGGGCCTGCGCGCTGATCGAGGATGGTTCTGAAATGAGCAAAACCTACGACCTTTCAGTTCGAAACCGGAGCCTTCGAGCTGAAATCCGGGATCTTGGCGGTTGATGCATCGGTGGGCTCAAGCCCGCCCCAGTTCGTCTTAGATTTCTGCAGGTTGCCGGGAATGTCCTCGTCCCAGAAGCCGACAACGTTCTTGGTGATGTTG
>JBBQGU010000081.1:0-12415 GCA_038323315.1 Rhodobacterales bacterium
ACGCGGACATGGGGGGCGTGCTTGATGCTCATCCGTTCGGCGGCGCGGTGCAGGTCCAGCTTGATGACCTCCGATGGGCAAGAGCCGACCAGAAACAGTTGCCGGATGTCAGGGCGGCGCGCCAGCAACCGGTCAACCTCACGGTCAAGTTCGGTTTGCGCATCGGCCAGCCCGGCCAGATCCTTTTCCTCCAGGATCGCGGTGCCAAAGCGCGGCTCGGCAAATATCATCACACCAGCGGCGGATTGCAGCAGATGAGCGCAGGTGCGGCTGCCGACCACCAGAAAGAACGCATCCTGCATCTTGCGGTGCAGCCAGATGATCCCCGTCAGGCCACAAAACACCTCGCGCTGGCCGCGTTCCTTCAGAACCGGCGTCGCGGTGCAACCAAGTGCGGGGGCGGGGGCGTTCACGCCTGCACCGCCTGATCGGGTGCCGCCATGTCTTTGGCTGCAGCGTCGTTCCGCGCCATATCAAGCCGCGCCAACCGCAGCTTCCAGATGAACTGCCCGGCATTTATTGCGTAAGTCACATAGGCGGCCAGCGCCAGGAACATCTGCTCCTCGGGGGTCAGAAACCCGGTCCAAAGCGCCAGCAGATACAGCGTATGCAGCGCGATGACGGCAAACGAGAACACATCTTCCCAAAAGAACGCGGGGGCCAGCAGGTACTGGCCAAACACCACCTTCTCCCAGATCGCGCCGGTCACCATGATCGTGTACAAAAGGAACGTCTTGACCAGGATCGAGATCGTCGCAGCCTCGTACCCGCTGCCGGTCATCAGATAGCGGATCACCAGCGCGACCGAGATGGCAAAGGCCAGAAACTGCACCGGGGCCAGAATACCCTGCACCAAAGTCCATTTGGTGTTGTCCCGGCGAACCCGCTCTTCTGCCGTATAAAGCGGCCGCCGTACGGGGTGTTCTGTGCGATTCTTGGGCATGGCAGGTCTTTCACATGGCCTATTCTGAACACAACCCTACCCCCCCGATTCCAAATGTGTCAACTAAAACTTACACACAGTGAGTTGACACTTTCCCGCACCAAAACGCTGGTCTGCCAAATTCTGCTGCACAGTTGGAACTATGTTATCACTTAAAAACAATAGCTTAAAAATTCCCGCCCTCCTAAATACAGTTTTGAGTGTCAATTTTCTTTGACAATGTGACACGCCTAAGAGAAAGCTGACAGCAACGATGACCCCGATCGTGCCGACATTCACAGGCGCTGGTCTTGCGGGTGACCGTGTCGGAGGCCTTTCAATGCAGGAATTACAAGCGCGTGATACGACCAGGCCTGCCCCGCCAGACACGGTCGGGGTCAGCTATTTCGCCTCGCAGGTCGTGTCCCTGCTGGCGGATCGCTCAGCGCGCACCATCTCCGAACTGCGCGAGCCTTTGGTCAAGGGACTGATCGCAGCGTCACTGGTCGGCACCAAGGATGCCTTTGCGGGGCTGTTGTCCGAAGTGCGGCGGTCGCGGATCAGCCTGGCTGCCCTCGCCGACATCTATATCCCCGAGGCCGCGCGCCGCATGGGCGAAGCCTGGGACGATGACGAGATGCCGTGGATGGACGTCTCCATCGGCGTCGGGCGGTTGCAAAGCCTGCTGCGGGAAATCGGCTCGGCCTGGTCTGCAGATCAGGCGGGCGACACCGGACATGGCACAGTCTTGCTCATCGTACCCGACCGCGAACAGCATACGCTGGGTCCGATGGTTGCCATGAGCCAGATGCGGCGCTATGGGGTGTCGGTGTGCCTGCGGATTGCGCCGCCGTTCTCGGAATTGCGCAGTTTGATGACATCACGGCAGTTCGACGGCACGCTGATCTCGGTCTCAACGAAAGACAAACTCGAAGCTGTTGCGCGAACCGTGCAGTTCTTGAAAAGCATCATGAGCAAACCTTGCCCCATCATTGTCGGCGGGGCCGTGCTGTCAAAGGGGGTGGATGCCGTGGCCCTGACCGGCGCAGATTTCGCCTCCAACGACATAAGCCTGGCGCTGGAGTCGATTGGTCTGAAATTCGACGCTTCCTGCGTGCTCAGGCGTGCGTAACAAACCACGGTCCCGGCTGGACGGGGGCGCGGCAAAAATATGGCGAACGTCACTGTGATTACCGATACAAAACTTGTTCAGGATGCTCCGTTCCTGCCGCAGATCGACCCGGCATTGTTGTCGGATATTGTCGCGACGGCGGCTGATCTGTCTTTGCTCCTCAACCATGAGGGGCGAATCGTCAGTGTCATGGTCAACCCGCATCATGCGGCCTTTGGCCAGCTGGACGCCTGGGTCGGGCAGAACTTTGCCGACATCATCAACGACGACTCGCGCGAAAAACTTGTTCGCCGGATCGAGGCTTTGGCCAAGCCCAACGCCAAATCCGTGGCGATAGAGGTCAACCATACCGGCCTGGCGATCTGGGAATTTCCGGTGCGCTATGCGATGCACGCGCTGGGCAAGGACCGCGCGATCCTGATGCTGGGCCGCGATATGCGTCCGATTGCCGAAATGCAGCAGCAACTGGTCATGGCGCAGATCGCGCTGGAACGCGATTACGAATCACAACGCGAGATGGACACCCGCTACCGTGTGCTGATGGAGGCGACGCGCGACGCGGTGGTGCTGTTGTCGATGAACAACGGCCGCATCGCCGATCTGAACACCGCCGCCGCCAATGCTCTGGGCGGGTCGCGCCAGGACCTGATGGGTGCCGCCATCGCGCAGGAGTTCGAGGGCCGCCGGCGCGGCGAGTTTCTGGAAAGCCTGTCCAACGTCGCCTCATCCGATTCGGTCAGCCCGGTCGAACTGGTCGCGCGCCGGTCACAACGTCGTTTGCGCGTGGTGCCGCGTCTGTTCCGCGCTGCCGGTGAACGGTTCATGCTGTGCAGGCTCGAAGCGCCCGAACACGCCGCCTCGGCCCTCAGCGAGATTGCCGACAATCTGGAACGTCTGTACCACGAGGGCGTCGATGCGATGGTCTTTCTGGACGAAGAGGGCGTCGTCACATTTGGCAACGAGGCGTTTTTGAAGCTGTCCGACAGCACGCATCAGGCCGCGATCCGGGGCCGGTCCTTTGCCGATTTTCTGGCGCGCGGCTCGGTGGATTTGCGGGTGATCCTGGACAATGCCAGACGCGCGCGCCACCTGCGGCTGTATGCGACCAAGATCCTGAACGAATTCAATGTCCAGGTTTCGGTCGAGATTTCGGCAACCCATCTGCACGACCGCCCCAAGCCCGGCTTTGCGCTGGTGATCCGGGATTCCAGCCGGTCCGAAATGCTTCGTCGACCCGGATTTGCCGGCGGCGATGACGGGATGCGGTCCGTGATGGAGCTGGTCGGCTCCTCGACGCTAAAGGATATCGTCGCCGAAACCACGGATGTGGTCGAGAAGATGTGCATCCAGACTGCCGTCGATCTGACCCGCAACAACCGCCTTGCCGCCGCCGAAATGCTGGGCCTGTCGCGTCAATCACTGTATGTCAAACTGCGAAAGTTCGGGCTTCTCAGCAAAGATGACGAATAGAATTGCCCTAGTTCGTCAGATGGCGCAAAATCGGTCAGTGTCAAATTTTCATGACAAAATTTCCGTCAGTTTGAAGATTTTCTGCTGATCCTTCCCACACGGGTCCCTCATCATTCCCTTGCAGTCATTCTTCGGTCAGGTTCGCGAAGAATGACTTTAAGGGAATGAAGAGCGGCGCTTCGTTTCCGACGAAACACGCTCGGGACTGCCGCATCAATACCGAGCCAGCCCTTCCAGAATACTGCGGCCAAGACATGCCAAAACGGTGCAACTCTGGGCTTGACCGACTCGAAACTGTCAGGCAAGGTTGACACATGTCTGTCTCAGAAAACTTACACACCCCCGCCTTCCCACAGCCCCGCGCCATGCTGGAGCTGATAAAACCCATCACATGGTTCCCGCCGATGTGGGCCTATCTGTGCGGCATCGCCTCGGTCGGCGTGTCGCCCTGGGGCTCTTGGCCGTTGGTCTTGCTCGGCGTCGTGCTGGCAGGCCCGGTGGTCTGCGGCATGAGCCAGGCCGCAAACGATTGGTGCGACCGCCATGTCGACGCAGTCAACGAGCCGGGTCGACCGATCCCGTCAGGCCGGATTCCGGGCCGTTGGGGTCTGTGGATCGCGCTGGCAATGTCGGTGCTGGCGCTGGCCTTGGGATGGTTGCTCGGCCCCTGGGGCTTTGCTGCAACCGTGGTCGGCGTCCTCGCCGCCTGGGCCTATTCGGCCGAGCCTGTGCGGCTGAAAAAGTCCGGCTGGTGGGGCCCGGGTCTGGTCGGCCTGTGCTACGAGGGCCTGCCGTGGTTTACGGGGGCTGCGGTGCTGTCGCAAAGCGTGCCATCCTTCCAGGTCTGCGCGATGGCGCTGCTCTATGCCTTTGGCGCCCACGGCATCATGACCTTGAACGATTTCAAGGCGTTGGAGGGTGACAAGCTCCATGGCGTCCGCTCCCTCCCCGTGACCCTCGGCCCCGAGGTCGCCGCCCGCGTCGCCTGCACCGTGATGGGCGTGGCGCAAGCCCTGGTCATCGCGCTGCTGTTTGTCTGGGGCAAACCCGTTCACGCCATCCTCGTCAGCCTGCTGTTGTTCTGGCAGGTCCGCGCCATGGCGATCCTGCTCAGCGATCCCAAGGGCCGCGCGCCCTGGTATAACGCCACCGGCATCGCGATGTATGTCAGCGGCATGATGATCACCGCCTTTGCCCTGCGCACGATGGAGGTTTTGCCATGAAACACCTGTCCTGGGCCTCGATCTTCCGCCTTGGTGCTGTGCAGATGTGCCTTGGTGCCATCGTGGTCATCTGCACCTCGACCCTGAACCGACTGATGGTGGTGGAACAATCCCTGCCCGCCATCCTGCCCGGCCTGCTGGTCGGCCTGCATTACGCCATCCAGCTGTCCCGGCCCAACTGGGGCTATAAATCCGATACGGGCGGCAACCGTACCCGGTTCATCATCGGCGGCATGGCCGTGCTGGGCCTCGGCGGCTTTCTGGCCGCACTGGGCTTTATCATGATGGCCACCAACTTTGCGGCTGGCCTCGCCGTCTCGATCCTCGCCTACAGCCTGATCGGTGCGGGAGTCGGTGCGTCAGGCACCTCGCTCCTCGCCCTTCTCGCCACAAAAACCCACCCGACCCGCCGCGCGGCCGCCGCCACGATCACCTGGCTGATGATGATCTTCGGCATCGCTGTCACCGCCACCGTCGTCGGCAAGGCGCTGGACCCCTATTCCGACGCCCTGCTGCTGGAACTGGTCGCCATGGTCGGTGCCGCCGCCCTGATCCTGACCGCACTCGCCGTCTGGGGCATCGAACGCGGCCACACCGCCGCAGCCGAGCCGCAACCCGCACCCCTGCCATTCCGCCAAGGCCTCGCCCAGATATGGGACGAGCCGCGCGCCCGCAACTTCACCATCTTCATCTTCCTGTCGATGGTCGCCTATTTCATGCAGGAACTGATCCTGGAACCCTATGCCGGCCTCGCCTTCGGCTTTACGCCGGGCCAGTCCACCCAATTGTCGGGCGCACAGAACGGCGGCGTCTTCATCGGCATGCTGACCGTCGGCATCGCGGCCACCGGCCTGAAACTCGGCTCGCTGCGCACCTGGGTCATGGCCGGCTGCACAGGTTCGGCAGCCGCCTTGATCGTCATCGCGCTTGCAGGCCAAACCACCAGCGGCCCCGCGATTATTCAGCCCGCCACCATCGCACTCGGCTTTTTCAACGGCATGTTCGCCGTCGCGGCCATCGGGTCGATGATGGCCTTGGCAGGGCAGGGCCGCGAACAGCGTGAGGGCACCCGCATGGGTCTGTGGGGTGCGGCCCAGGCTGTCGCCGCCGGTCTGGGCGGCATCGTCGGCGCGGGGGCCGTCGACCTCGCCCGCCACCTCATGCCCACACCGACCGCCTTCGGGCTGGTCTTCACCGCCGAGGCCGCCTTGTTCCTCGCAGCAACCGTCATGGCCGCGCGGATCATCGAAACCCCGCGCCCCACCAACATCGGCAACCTTGTACCGGGAGAATAGCATGTTCGACGTAGTGGTAATCGGCGGCGGCCCCTCGGGTGCGACAGCGGCCAACGATCTGGCCAAGGCGGGCTGTGACGTGGCTTTCCTTGACCGCGCAGGCCGCATCAAGCCCTGTGGCGGTGCCATCCCGCCCCGCCTGATCGAGGATTTCTCAATCCCCGAAGACCAGCTTGTCGCCCATATCAACGTGGCCCGCATGGTCTCGCCCAAAGGCCGCTCGGTCGATATCCCGATCGAGAACGGCTTTGTCGGCATGGTCGACCGCGAACATTTCGACGAATTCCTGCGTGTCCGCGCCGTCAGCCACGGCGCCACCCGCCTGACCGGCACCTATCTGCGGCTGGAACGCGATATCGAGGGCACCCACGTCGTTTACCGCGACAAGGCCAGCGGCGACGAGATGCGGGTTGCGACCAAACTGGTGATCGGCGCCGATGGTGCCCGCTCCAACGTCGCCAAGACCGAGGTTCCGGGCGGCGACAAGATCCCCTATGTCATCGCCTATCACGAGATCATCAAGGCCCCCGCCGCCAGTAACAGCTATGACCCCAAGCGGTGCGACGTCATCTATGACGGCAAGATCAGCCCCGATTTCTATGGCTGGGTCTTTCCGCATGGCGACCATGTCAGCGTCGGCATGGGCACCGGCATCGACGGCATCGACCTGAAAAGCGCCACCGCCGACCTGCGCGCCGCCTCTGGCCTTGCGGATTGCGAGACGGTCCGCCGCGAAGGCGCACCGATTCCGCTGCACCCGATGGACCGCTGGGACAATGGCCGTGACGTGGTTCTGGCCGGTGACGCTGCTGGCGTCGTCGCCCCCTCCTCGGGCGAGGGGATCTATTACGCCATGGTCGGCGGTCGCGTTGCGGCCACTGCCGCTCAGGCCTGCCTCGCCTCCGGCAACCCCGCCAAACTGCGGATCGCCCGAAAGATGTTTCTCAAGGAACATGGCACGGTGTTCAAGGTGCTGCGGTCGATGCAGGACGCCTATTACAAATCCGACGAGCGCCGCGAACGTTTTGTCAGCCTGTGCCATGATGTCGATGTGCAAAAGCTGACTTTCGAGGCCTATATGAACAAAAAGCTGGTCAATGCCCGCCCCTTGGCGCATCTGAAGATCGGCTTCAAGAATGTGCGCCACCTGATGGGCTGGGTCGCACCCGAACACGTATGACGGTCATGTACATGCCTGAAATGGTCCCGGCCTGGGTTGATGGCGTGTTGACGCCGGTTGAAAAACTGGCGGTACATCAACGCGGCCTGCGGCATCAGGCCGTGTCGGTCTTTGTGATGGCGGGCGACAAGACTCTGCTGCAACGCCGGGCCTTGTCGAAATACCACACGCCCGGCCTGTGGACCAACAGCTGCTGCACCCATCCCCGCTGGGGCGAAGACCCCGCCGCCTGCGCCAAACGGCGGCTGACCGAGGAGTTGGGGATCACCGGCCTGACCTTGCACCGCGCCGGCGGCACCGAATACCGCGCCGAGGTCGGCAATGGCCTGATCGAGCATGAGGTCGTCGACATCTTCCGCGCCGATGCCCCCGAAACTCTTGTGATCGCCCCGAACCCCGATGAAGTCAGCGAAACCCAATGGATCACTCTGGCCGATCTGGCCGCGCGAATTCAGGCCGAACCGGCGAGCTTTACCCCCTGGCTGCGCATCTACCTCGCCCAAGGCTGGGGCAAAACCCTGACCTCCCATATCGCCCATGTCTGATCCCATGGCTTTAAGGCCACGCCGCATCATGCTGCTTGGGGCGACCGGCACCATTGGCCGTGCCACTGCACAAGCCTTGCTGGACAAGGGGCACGAAGTCGTCTGCTTCATCCGCCACAATGCCCGCGACCCGCGCCAAGGCCTGCCCGCCGCCGCCATCCTGCGCTTTGGCAATGTGACCGACCCGGCCTCCCTGCAAAAGGACGGCTTTGCCGGGCAAAAGTTTGATGCCTTGGTGTCCTGCCTCGCCTCACGCAGCGGCAGCCCTGCCGACGCTTGGGCGATTGACCATCAGGCCCACGTAGATGCCTTGCATCTGGCGCAACAGGCCGGGGTTTCGCACATGGTCCTCTTGTCCGCCATCTGTGTGCAAAAACCGCTTCTGGCGTTCCAACAGGCCAAACTGGTCTTTGAAAAGGTGCTGGCCGAGTCTGGCATCACCTATTCCATCGTCCGCCCGACCGCCTTTTTCAAATCCCTGTCAGGTCAGGTCGAGCGGGTCCGCAAGGGCCAACCCTTCCTGATCTTTGGCGACGGCCAATTGACCGCCTGCAAACCGATCAGCGATGCCGACCTTGGCCACTATCTGGCCGATTGTCTGGATGACCCGACCCGCCACAACCGCATCCTGCCGATCGGCGGCCCCGGCCCGGCAATCACACCATTGCAACAAGGCGAACACCTGTTCCACCTGCTGGGCCGCCCGCCCAAATACCGCCAGGTTCCCGTCGCCATGATGACCGGCATCATCGGAATATTAAGCGCGCTTGGCCGCCTGTCCCCGAAACTGCGCGACAAGGCCGAGTTTGCCAAGATCGGCCGCTACTACGCCACCGAATCCATGCTGGTCCTGAACCCCGCCACCGGGCTTTACGACGCCGAGGCAACACCCTCTACCGGCACCGAAACCCTTTTCGACTTCTACACCAGCCTGGTGAACCGCGAAACCTCGGTCGACCTCGGCGCCCACGCCGTCTTCAAACGTGACGCAGCTTGAAAAATCGAGTTAATGGAAGTGTCAACGACATCAAGCCCTTGACGGATCTCCAACATGTCGGAGGGGGCAGACCTGCCCCTACCGCGCGTCAGTCTGAACGACCGTATGCTCCATATAAGCATAGGCCTGATCAAAGCTACCCGCGATGGAATCCGCGCCACCCATCCCATCCAGACCCAGATCCAATGCGGCAATTTGCCCGCAAACCAGAACACGCGCCTTGGGATTGCTCAACCGCAGCGATACGATCAGTTTGATCAAGCCCGGTAACACCCGCACTCCACTGGCCGAAATCCCGATCAGCGGGGGGTCGCGCTGCTCAAGTTCATGGACCAGATTTTCATGCGAAAGCCCGGTTAAGAGTTCGATATCCCAACCCCGATCCCGCGCCATATCCGCCGCAACCGTGATTCCCAGCGTATGATTGTCCGACGGAACACTGACAAATACCGCCGTCCTCCGCCCATCCGGCACCGGCAGATGCTTTTGCAACCGCAACATCCGCAGGATCGCATAGATCCGACCCGCCGCGATTGTCACCTTGTAAAACGAAACCCGATCCTCGTCCCACCATTCACCCAACTGTCGCGCCGCGACCGCCAGATAGCTTTGATACAGCGCATCATAACTGCCACCCTTCCGCTGCGCCTCGTCGATCAGGACGATCGCGGCCGTCGGGTCCTGCGAAATCAAGGCACTGCATAGCGCGTCGATCTGTACCGGGGTCGGGTTGAATTCCTCCAGCGGTGCGACCCGCATGTTGTTCGCAACGCGTTTGACCACCTCTTGGACGACGGCGGTCAAGACGGTTTCCGGCAGTTTCTGCCGAATTACATCGACTTCCGAAAAGGCCTGCGCCAAATTCAGCCGATCAAGTAGCATAGGCTCAAACATGATGACCTCCCCCAAAGTCCGTTACGACGATACAGTTAGAAATCGAAGCGTTTCTTTTGTGTACTTTCGCATTCTTAACGTGAACGAAGATTCTGGCAATACCCCTTTCACCAAACTTTCAAGTGGGGGCAGATCCGTCAGATGACCCATGACCCACCTTCCCGAAGTCGAGCGGGGCCGTTAGGGTAGCGCAATAACCGTCTCACACCCCTCCAAGGAACGCGCCACCATGACCAAAACAATTCGCTGGGGCATTTTGGCGACCGGCTGGATCGCCGAGTTGTTCGTCAAGGACCTGCTGCTGACCCATCATCAGGTGACCGCCACAGGCTCGCGCAGTCAGGCCAAGGCCGACGAATTTGCCGCTCGATTTGGCATCCAGACCGCGCATGGCAGTTACGAGGCGCTGGTGGCGGACCCGAATGTCGACATAATCTATATCGCCACGCCCCATCCGCATCATGTCACCGCAGCCAGACTGGCCCTTGGCGCGGGCAAGCATATCCTTGTCGAAAAGCCTTTCACCCTGAATGCCCTGGAGGCGGCCGAGATCGTTGATCTGGCGCAATCCAGGCGGTTGGTCGCGCTCGAGGCGATGTGGACCCGCTTTTTGCCGCATATGGTGCGTTTGCGCGCTATCATCGCGGCGGGCACGATTGGCGAGGTGCGCTCGGTCACCGCCGATCACCGCCAGAAACTGCCTGATGACCCGGGCCACCGCCTGAACGATCTGGCCTTGGGCGGCGGCGCGCTCCTCGACCTCGCGATCTATCCGATTTCCTTTGCCTGGGATATCTTGGGCAAGCCCGATCTCATCAAGTCATCGGCCACCTTCCGCGATACGGGGGCGGATGCGCAGGTTGCGACCCTGTTCCACTATGCCTCGGGCGCGATGGCCACCACATTGTCCTCCAGCGACAGCGCCGGTCCGAACCGGGCGGCGGTGGTCGGCACCATGGGCCGGATCGAAATTGACCGGGTCTGGTACGGCCCCACCTGCTTGACCGTTTACGACAACACCGATACGGTCATTGATCGATTTGACGGCACCGTTGAAGGTCGCGGCATGCAGTTTCAGGCCGATGAGGCGGAACGGCTGATCGGCGAAGGGCTGACCACGGGCACGATCATGCCTGCCGCGCAGACGGTCGAGATCATGCAGACCTTGGATGAAATCCGCGCGCAGATCGGCCTTCGATATCCGCAGGAAGGCTGAGGTCGGCTGCCTGCAACCGTGCGCAGCCTGCAACCCGCTCGCGCGCGGCCCTGGCGGGCGTGACGCGCTTCATAAAGTCGTGATGGAAAATGGCGGGGATGGGACGGATGATGACCAAGGTTCTTGTCGTCACGGGCGGTTCGCGCGGCATCGGGGCCGCTTGCGCGCGGCGGGCGGCGGCGGATGGCTGGTGCGTGGTGGTGAATTACTGCGAAGATGCGCAGGCGGCGGCGCGGGTGGTTGCCGACATTCAGACAATCGGCGGGCAGGCAGTTGCGGTGCAGGCCGATGTGGCGGTGGAGGGTGACGTGGCCGCCCTGTTCGACGCGGCAGAGGTGGCTTTCGGGCCGGTCACAGGCCTGATCAACAACGCGGGCATTGTCCAGCTTGCCAGCCCCCTGGCCGATATGACGCTGGAGCGGTGGCAGCGCACCTTGACGGTCAATGCCACCGGCAGCTTTCTGGCCGCGCGACAGGCCGTCCGGCGGATGTTCCCAGCTCTTCCGCAGATGGCCTTAAATGTCCATAAATATTGGTAGTTTGTGCCTTCCATTGTACGCACAGGTCCGGCATATTCCACCCCAATCCGGGTTAAAGTGGGGGATGTAATGGGGGATATAGTGCCGCGAGAAAACATCCGGAGACCGGAAAAGGCGCTGTCCGCACGCTTCGTAGAAACAGTGTCCGAGCCAGGCAAGCATTTCGATGGGCATGGCCTTTTCCTGCGCGTTGCCAAGAACGGTGCCAAGCAGTGGGTGCAACGCATCGTCGTTCGCGGCAAACGGACAGAGCTGGGTCTCGGCAGTCCTCCGGCCGTTTCACTCGCTACGGCTCGAAAACTGGCGCTTGAGAACCGGGGTGTCGCAATGCTGGGGGGGGACCCCTTGGCTGAGAAGCGCAAGAAGCAGAACCAAGGACTGACCTTCGCCAAGGCTGTCGACGAGTATCTCGCGTCAAAGCTGACGGAGTTCCGGAACGAGAAGCATCGCATGCAATGGGTATCCACCCTTAATACCTATGCCTCGCCATTCCTCGGGCCAAAGCTCGTCGCAGAGATCACGGTTCATGATATTTATGCCGTACTCAAGCCCATCTGGAACGAGAAGACTGAGACTGCCTCGCGCCTCCGCGGGCGGATCGAGAACGTCTTGTCCTGGGCGACGGTCTCGGGTCATCGCGAAGGGGATAATCCGGCACGATGGAAAGGTAATCTTTCAGAAATGTTGGCCAAACCTACGAAGGTTGCCGTGAGCGACAACCAGCCGGCACTAGCTTTGGCAGATATCCCAAGTTGGTGGGCAGATCTGATGGGGCGTGAAGGCATGGCCGCGCTGGCTCTCCAGTTCCTTGCAATGACAGCCGCACGCTCAGGTGAGGTTCGTGGCATGACTTGGGAGGAGGTCGAACTTGAGGCTGTTGATAGCGATGTAAAGAGAAAGCCCCTATGGATCATTCCCGCAACTCGGATGAAAAATGGACGTCCCCATCGTGTTCCTCTCCCGACCGAAGCCGTCAAATTGTTGGACGCTATGCCGCGACTA
>JBBQGU010000082.1:0-12337 GCA_038323315.1 Rhodobacterales bacterium
GTGTAGGTCAGCACCCACCAGGCAATCGCAAAGACCAGCGCAAAGATCACCACCGGCAAGGGGATGCCCGCGATGGCGCCGGTGCCGATCCAGCGGAATTCTGGCGTCAACGACGGCACCGGTTTGCCGCCGGCATAGATCAATGTCAGCCCACGGGCGGCGGACAGCATGCCCAACGTTGCAACAAAGGCCGGTACGTTGAACCGCGACACCACGGTGCCCGAAACCGCCCCGCATGCGGCCCCGACCCCAAGCCCGGCTGCCAGTGCGACAAACGCGGGGTAGGGTCCACCCCCGACCATCGCGGTGGCCGAGGTGGTGGCCAATGACGCCGACACGACACCTGCCAACGCGACGATCGACCCTACGGACAGGTCAATCCCACGGGCCAGAATGACAAAGGTCATTCCGATGGCCAGAATACCGTTGATCGACGCCTGCCGCAGAACGTTCAGGATGTTGCGCTGCGACAGGAAGTTTTCGTTGATGATCGCCAGCACGATGCACAGAATTGCGAAGGCCAGGATCAGCCCATAGGTCTGCACGATGCCGACAAGTTGCGTGCCGATACGGTCTGTGGCGCTGTCTTGATTTGCCCGCTGCATGATGGTTCTGCTTTCCTTTGATCACGCGGCCAGATGAACCAGGGCTTCTGCCGTGATCGCCGACCGCGCCAGTTCACCCGAGATTCGCCCGTCGCGGATGACCAGCGCGCGGTCCGCCATTCCCAACACTTCGTCCACCTCCGAAGAGGCCATGATGACTGTACCACCGCCCGATGCGAACTCGGACATGATGCGGTAAATTTCGCGCTTGGCCCCGACATCGACACCCCGCGTCGGTTCGTCCAGCAACAGTATGCCGGGGTCCGTCAGGAACCACTTGCCCAGGACCACCTTTTGCTGGTTGCCACCCGACAGCCGCGATACCGCCAACTTGTCGTCAGCCGTCTTGATGCCGAACAGCGCGATCATGCGTTGTGCCGCGCTGACCTCTTTTCGGGTGCTCATGACGGGACCGAACCCTAAGGCGGCAAGGTCCGCCATGCAGATGTTCGCCCGGACAGTCTCGCTCAGTACAAGCCCGCTGCCCTTGCGGTCTTCTGTCACGAAGGCCAGGCCAAGGTTGATGGCGTCTTTCGGCGACCTGATCCTTGCGGGCTTTCCGTGGATGTCGATGCTGCCTGTTGTGTCGGGGGCAAGTCCGAAAATGCTTTCGAAAATCTCGGTCCGCCCGGCGCCCATCAGCCCGTACAGCGCCAGAATCTCGCCCCGATGTGCGTCGAAGGTCACATCTCGGACGATGTGGCGGCGCGTCAGGCTTCTTACCGACAGCGCCACTTCTGACTGTGGAACGTTTTCCTTTATGAATTCTTCGGCAAGTGGACGCCCGACAATATGCTGGATCAGCATTTCCCGGCTGACATCCGCCATTGCGCCCTGCGCTACGCACGAACCGTCCCGAAAAACCGTAAAATCGTCGGCGATCCGGAAGATTTCCGACAACCGATGCGTGACATAGATGACGCCCTTGCCCCGCGCCTTCAGCGTCGCAATGGCCGCGAACAGCTGATCGGCCTCGCTTTCGCCAAGGGCCGAAGTCGGCTCGTCCATGATGATGACTTCGGCGTCATAGCTGATCGCCTTGGCAATCTCGATCAACTGCACCTGCGCCACAGACAGATCCATCATCAGCGCTGTTGGCGGGATCGAAAAGCCAAGCTGTGCCAACAATTCGCCGGCTGCACGGTTCATCCGTGCAAAGTCAACCTGACCGAACCAACGCAGCGGCTCGCGCCCCAAAAAGATGTTCTCGGCAACCGTCATGGCGGGCACTGGGCTCAGCTCCTGCTCGATGATCGAAATTCCCGCGGCCAGCGCCTCGGATGGCGACGCGAAACGCACCTCACGACCGTTGAGCCGGATCATCCCTGCGTCACGATCCTGAATGCCCATGATGATCGAAAGGAAAGTCGACTTGCCCGCGCCATTGCCGCCGCACAGCGCATGCACCGACCCCGCAGCAAGCCTGAAACGACCATCCCGGAGTGCCGCAACACCCCCGAAAGATTTCTTCAGCCCTTCGACCTCCAGCACTACATCGCCCAACCGACCCTCCCAGATCCAGGTTTTGTCACCCTCGTGATTTAGCACGCGATTCATGCATTGGCACAACGATAAGCGCTGGGCAAACCCAAGGTCAAGCACAAAACCTGCCCGTGCCTTGGCAAGAATTTACCGCCAGATGACGAATCGCGTTATAAATGTTGGGTATTCCGGTGCCGGCATTGATCATTGCGAAAAACTGAAAAGAACCTTGGCTGGCAGACCGATTGACTTTAGCACACAATCCGTTCATTTGTTCAGTTCTGACGATACGGAGAGATAGAATGAAATTGGCAATCGGCTGCGATGAGGCTGGCTATTTGATGAAGGAAACGTTGAGAGACCACTTGCAGTCGCGCGGCTTCGCCCCGACCGACTTTGGCGTGGGTGTCGGACAGACGGCGCACTACCCCGACATAGCCTTTTCCGTCGCGCAGTCCGTCGCGGAGGGCGATCATGACCGGGCAATCCTGATCTGCGGCACCGGCATCGGCATGTGTATCAGCGCCAACAAGGTGCGGGGCATTCGCGCTGCACAGGCTCACGACACCTATTCTGCCGAGCGCGCCCAAAAAAGCAATAACGCCCAGATCCTGTGCCTTGGCGCGCGCGTGCTGGGGGCAGAGTTGGCGAAAGCAATTGTGGACGCCTGGCTGGGTTCCCATTTCGAGGGCGGCCGATCCACCGAAAAAGTTGAACGAATCTCGGAATTCGAGGTAAAGAACCTCCGGTGACGCGATATACGGTGCGACCGACCCGTCGCGAACGCACCGCGCGGAAAGGATGATGGCTGTTTTGGAAGACAACGCAAACGTAGGTCTTCTTGTCGAGATTGCCCGCAGATATTTCATCGAGAATGAAACCCAGGACATGATCGCCAAAGAGCTTGATCTGTCGCGGATGAAGGTCAACAGAATGCTGCGCGAGGCGCAGGATCAGGGCCTGGTCGAAATGCGGGTGCACTTCCATTCGTCTCAGACCCGTCAGATCGAACGCGACTTTTGCCGTTTGTTCGGATTGAAACATCTTTTGGTCGCCCCCGAGGCCCGCTCGCCAGATCAGCAACGCGCAAATGTCGCGATGCTGGTCAGCAATTTCCTTGAATCCAACCTGCGCGAGAATCTTGTCGTCGCGGTTGGCATGGGCCGCAATGTGGCGGCTGTGGCGGCTGTGCAAACCAACCGCAGCTTTCGGTCGATCAACTTTGTCTCAGGCAGCGGGGGCGCTTCGGAGGCGGGCGCGGAAGGCAACGCCGACCACATCTGCCGCGAACTTGCCCGGCGTTATGGCGGTACGGCGACGACACTTTATGCGCCGGCCTATGTGGCAGACAGCGTCGTCCGCGAAGCCCTCATGCAACATGAGACCGTGCGTCGGACCCTGAACTTGGCCCGCAGCGCTGATTATGCCCTGATCGGGATCGGCGATCTTGCCCCTGACAGCCACATGGCCCGGATGGGGTGGTTCCGCCCGGACGAACTGAAACAGGCCCAAGCGTCCGGCGCAGTGGGCGACCTGATGGGGTATGATTTCTTCAACCGCGCGGGCGATCCGTGCAACAGCGAACTTGGCGGGCGTGTCATTGGCCTGACCCGCGATGATCTGCGCCGGATCGGCAACACGATCGCCATCGCTTCGGAACCAAGCAAGGCCCTGTCAATTCTGGGTGCTCTGCGCACCGGAGCGATCAACGTTCTGGCAACGTCGATCACCAACTGCCACACCATTCTGGAACTGGTGCGTCAAGACGGCTGATCGGCACCGACGCACCAACGGACTTTGATCGCGGCCTGCCGCGCACAGCTTGGTTCGATTGCGGTGCTGCGAAAATAGGTTTGGAAAGGGCGGAATCGATGCGGTTCGTGCGCAATCGGCGCGACCTGTCAAACGGGTTGCATCTGTCCACACGCAGTGCTAGCTGGAGTATACCAGTTGGCAGTCCCGGTTTTTCTCATGCACCAATCTGCAGATTTCGTGCAACTCGCCCTGAGCGCGCTTGGCCGGATCGACGATAGCCTGCCGCTTTACGTGCGGTTGGCGCGCGCGTTGAACGAGGCTCTTGAGGGCGGCGACGTTGATCGCAATCCGGAATTGCCCAGTGAGCGAACCCTTTCGGCACGGCTGGGAATTAGTCGGGTTACGGTCCGTAAGTCGTTGGATGAACTGGCACGGGCGGGGATGCTGCGGCGCCGGCAGGGAGCACGAACGGTTGTTGCAAAGCGCGTGCAAAAGACGCTTTCGACACTGACCGGGTTTTCAGATGAGTTGCGCGCGCGGGGCAGCGTTCCGGGTCACCGCTGGTTGTCCCGCCAGACCGTGCTGCCGACCCCGTCCGAAGCAATGGCGCTTGGAATTGCGGGGGATGATGCCGTCGTTCGCCTTGTGCGGGTGCGTCTTGCCGATGGCAGGCCGCTTGCCATTGAACGGGCGACCGTGCCACAGGCCATACTGCCCTCGGGCGAGTTGGTCGGAGCGTCGTTGTATGAGGCGTTGACCTCGCTGGGGGCTGCGCCGGTGCGCGGGATGCAGCGCATCCGGGCCGGGATCATGACGCAGGTCGATGCCACGCTGCTGGAGCATGAAGTCGGCGCACCCTTGCTGATCATCGAACGACGCTGCTTTCTGGCCGATGGCCGTGCTGTCGAATTCACCGAGACCCGCTACAATGGCGAAAGTTATGATTTTCTGACCGGGCTTGGCGTGTAGGCCGGTGTATACCAGTTAGAAGTTTGTTGCCAACTGGTATTGCTCTGGCATGATCCTTCAAAGACAATGGGAGGGAATCATGTCGGACCTGCTGCGTCTGCTGCGTGGAGGGCTGATCGTGTCGTGCCAGCCTGTGCCAGGCGGGCCGCTTGACCGTCCGGACATCACGGCGGCCACTGCACTTGCGGTGCTTGACGGTGGTGCCTGCGGCTTGCGGGTCGAGGGTATCGCCAACCTGCGGGCCGTGCGTTCGGTGACCTCTGCGCCGATCATCGGGCTGATCAAGGTCGATCTGGCCAGCAGCCCTGTGCGCATAACCCCGACAGTCGAGGATGTGCGGGCATTGATCGAGGCCGGTGCAGATATCGTTGCCTTTGACGCCACAGATCGAGAACGGCCGCAGCCCTTGGCGCAGATCATCGCTGCGATCCGGCAGTCGGGTCGCCTGGCCATGGCAGATTGCGCCACGGTCGAGGATGGGCGCACGGCGCGCAGTCTGGGGGTTGAGATTTTGGGCTCGACCATGTCGGGCTATGTTGGCGACACAGCACCCGAAGGGCCGGATCTGGACCTTGTCGGTGCCCTCGCCGGGGTGGGTGGTTTTGTCATCGCCGAGGGGCGCTATCACGTGCCGGCCCTTGCCGCGCAGGCCATGGCGGCGGGGGCGGATGCGGTGGTTGCGGGCTCTGCGATCACAAGGCCGGAACATGTTACGCGGTGGTTTGTCGATGCGATCAGGGCAGGACAGCCGTAATGGAACGGGGGCACACCTTGGCCATCGACCTTGGCGGCAGCAAGCTGCTGCTGGCGCTGATCGAGGCGGGCCGGGTTCTAGACCGGATGGAAGTGCCGACCGACCGCGCGGCGGGGCCAGAGGCTTGGGTGGCCCAGATGGCGGCTCTGGCGCGGGCATGGACCGGGCGCTTTGTACGGGCCGGGATCACCGTCACGGGTCTTGTCAAAGACAACCTGTGGCAGGCGCTGAACCCTGAAACCCTGGCCATTCCGGGCCGGTTTGCGCTTTACGAGGCCGCAAAGCGCGCACTTGGGGTGCCGATCACCCTGTGCAATGACGCGCACGCGGCGGCATGGGGCGAGCATGTGCAAGGTGCCGGACAGGGCAAGGATATCGTCTTTCTGACGATTTCCACCGGGATCGGCGGTGGTGTGGTATCTGGCGGGCAGCTGTTGCGCGGGCGTGGCGGACTGGCGGCAAGTTTTGGCCAGCATCTCCCGCAGCCCGAGGGGCCCGAAGAACGGTTCGAGGATGGCGCTTCGGGTCGCTGGATCGCCGCTCAGGGGGCAATGGCGGGCTTGCCGGACGATGCGCGGGCCGTGTTTGCAGCCGCTGCCGATGGGCAGGACTGGGCTGGCGATGTCGTGCAAACCTCGGCCCGGCGCGTGGCGCGGCTTTGCCAAAACCTGCAATTGACGTTCGACCCCGATGTCTTTGTGATTGGCGGTGGGGTCGGGCTGGCACCGGGATACATGGACCGGATGGTGGCCAGCGTTGCACATGTACCGCCGCTGCTGCGCCCGGCCTTCGTGCTGGCAGCGCTGGGAAAAGACGCCGGAGTGATCGGCGTTGCCGATCTTTCAACAAGAAACCAATCCAACAGAGAGGACATGAAATGAGCTATATGACACTTCTGCGCGGCGGGGTCGCTGGTCTTGCGCTGCTTGCCGCTGCAAGCGTGGCGCAAGCCGAAGTTACCGTACTTGGCTGGCCGGGTGGCCCCGAAGAAACCGCCTTGCGTGCCGTGACCGACATCTACAACGCCAAGCCCGATCTGGCCGCCGAAAACAAGGTGGATCTGCTGTTCACCTCGCGCGATGGCTTCTTTGACAAGTTGCAGGTTGATCTGGCGGCCGGCAGCACGGCGTTTGACGTCAACCTTATCGCCACCTATTCGATCGGCAAATACGCGCCCTTCATGGAACCGATCACCCTTTCGGACGAGGCTGGCCGCGTCTTTGGCGACACGGTTCTGAAGACGATGCAGTTTGATGGTCAGCAATACGGCGTGCCGACCGACCTGTCGCTGCACTTTTTGTACTTCCGCAAGGACCTGACCGACGCCTTGATGGCCGATGATGCCGCCAAGGCAAAATATGCCGAAATCTCCGAGAAACATCTGGGCAAGAAGATGGAGCCTAAGGCGCCGGAAGACTGGATGTGGGAAGATTTCGTCGCCAATGCGCTGTATTTCACCCAATCCATCAACCCCGACAGCCCGACCCGTTACGGCACCGTCATTCAGGCCAAGAACCTGCTGTTCAACATGATGGTTTTTCACTCATGGCCACGCAGCTACGGTGCCAACTGGACGGATGACGCGGGCAACATCACCGTCGACAGCGAGGCATTCCGGACCGCGCTGAAAATGGCCAAGATGCTGTTCGAACTGGGGGCCACACCGCCCGATTCCACCTCGTATGAATATGCCGAGGCGAATGCCGCCTATTCTTCGGGGCAGGTTGCGGCGATGGTGCAATGGAACGCAGCGGCAGCAGACCTGACCAAGGCGCAGGCGGCCACTGTCAGCACAGCGCCGCCCGCCGGACCGGACGGCAAGTTCACCCATATCCACGGTCTGGGTCTGGGTCTGAACAAGGCCGCCAAGAACAAGGAGGGCGCGACCGCCTTCCTGACATGGCTGTCGACCGAGGAGGCCGCACTGGCCTATGCCCGTGCCGGTGGCGCGCCGGGTCTGGCGGGCGAGACTGTGGCCAAACTGGCTGCCGAACGTCCCGATCTGGTTCAGGTCGGTGACTATGCCTCGAACTATGGTTTTGTGATGAATGGGGCGACGTCGCAGAACGCCCTGTCGGTCTACGAAGCACAGGCCAAGGAGTTTACCGGTTACTGGGCGGGCACCCAAGACCTTGATACCGCGATGAAAAACATCGCCGCATCGATGACCGAACTGTTGAAATAACATCGGCAGGGGTGGCGGAATGCAGCCGCCACCCCGCGCCAGAAAGCCCGGATGATAAAGCCACGCCGCCTTGAAAACGCTATTCTGGCAGGACCGCTGGTTCTGTTTTTGCTAGCCGTTCTGGGCTTTCCCATGATCCTGAGCCTGATCTACGGATTTTCCGACACCAGCTTTCAAACCCTGTCCGCGCCGCGCTTTTCAGGTCTGGAAAATTTCCGCGACGTGACGACAGATGCCGATTTCTGGCAGGCCGCGGGATTCTCGTTGCGCTTTGGCCTTCTGACGGCGGCGCTGGAATGCGTGTTCGGGCTGGCGTTGGCGGTGTATCTTGCCCCGCTGATCCAACGCCACGGCTGGATCGTCGCCGTGCTGATCGTGCCGATGATCGTCGCACCGGCCATGATGGGGCTGATGTACCGCCTGGTCTTGCATGAATTTGCCGGACCTTTGCCTTATTACCTGTACCACTGGCTTGGCTGGTCGCCATCCTTCCTTGGCCCAAGGAATGTCTTTGCCACCGTGGTCGCCGCCGAAACCCTGCAATGGACTCCGTTTGCTTTCCTGTTGTTCCTGACCGCCTATCAATCGATCCCGCAGGACATGCGCGAGGCCGCCTCGGTCGATGGTACAAGGCCATGGCGACTGTTCTGGAAGATCGAATTGCCGATGATGATGCCGACAGTCTTTGTGGCGATGTTCATCCGTTTCATCGACGGTTTTCGGGTGTTCGACAACGTCTACACGCTGGTGGGGGCAGGCCCGGGCGGATCGACGACCTCGATGTCGATCTACATCTATGAAACCTTTTTGCGCAAAGGCGAGATCGGCAAGGCCATGGCGGCGGCAATCCTGCTGTTCGTGTCGGCCTTCGTGCTGCTGTCCTTGGCACAGCGGATGCTGAACCGGGCCGACCGATGAAGCGCCGCATGGGTCTGCGCTGGCTGGTCTTTGGCGTGGCGGCCTTTGTCATGAATTTTCCGGTTCTGGCGACCGTTGTGACCGCCTTTAAATCGCCCGGCGAGGTCACGCGCAACGCCTCGTTGTGGGTCGAGGCACCGACGCTGGACAATTTTGCACTGGTGCTGACGATCAGTGACCGGTTGAACATCTATCACTACCTGTACAACTCGCTTGCCGCCGCCCTGATCGGCGCGGTGCTGCCGATGATTGTGGCGTTTCCGATCGCCTGGGCCATGGTGCGCCGTGGCCTTTTCCGTCAGGTGCTGTTTCCGCTGGTGGTGAACCTACGCGCCCTGCCTCTGATCATCTTCGCCATCCCGCTGTACCTGATGTATGCGGCCGTTGGCCTGCTGGACACGCGGCTTGGCCTTGGGCTGCTTCTTGCCGTGGTGAACCTGCCCTTGACGCTGATGCTGCTGGTCAATGCCATCGCCGAGATCCCGGCCGAATTGGAAGAGGCCGCGCGGATGGACGGGGCCCGGCTGGGCACGCTGCTGATCCGGTTGGTTCTGCCATTGTGCCGCCCAGCCCTGATCACGACCTTTGTCTTCGGCTTCATCACGGCCTGGAACGAGTTTCTGTTCGGTCTGATGTTGACGACGCGGGATGCCGTGCCGATGACGGTGGGCGCGTCGTTCTTCTTTGCAACCTCAGGCGGGGGTGTGCAATGGGGGGTGGCGGCGGCGGTAATGGTGGTCGCGGCCTTGCCGCCGTTGATTTTGGGCTTGATCATGTATCGCCGGATTTCCGGGTCGATGGTGGCAGGCGCGGTCAAGGGATAGATCATGGCGGAAATCCGGCTCGAACACCTTTCCAAGTCTTTTGGCGATCAGAACGTCGTCCAGGATGTTTCGCTGACCGTCGCAGACGGCGAGTTCTGCGTCTTTGTCGGCCCTTCGGGATGCGGAAAATCCACCCTGCTGCGTCTGATCGCAGGGCTGGAGGAGGCGACGTCAGGCCACGTTCTGATCGGGGGCAACGATGTCACCCAGCGCGAGCCCTATGACCGCCAGTTGTCGATGGTGTTTCAAAGCTATGCGCTTTATCCGCACATGACCGTGCGCGACAACATCGCCTTTGCCCTGCGCACTGCCAAAATGCCCGAAGCGGTGGTCAATTCCAAGGTCGCAGAGGCCGCCCGCATCCTGCATCTGACCGATTATCTGGACCGCAAGCCTGCCGCACTGTCGGGCGGACAGCGGCAGCGTGTCGCCATCGGCCGCGCCATTGTGCGCGAGCCGCTGGCGTTTTTATTCGATGAACCCCTGTCCAACCTCGACGCCGCGCTGCGTGCAGATACCCGTGTCGAAATTGCGCAGCTACACCGGTCCTTGGGTGCGACGATGATATATGTCACCCATGACCAGGTCGAGGCGATGACCCTTGCAGACCGGATCGTGGTGTTGCGTGGTGGCCGGATCATGCAGACAGGAACCCCGCGCGAGCTTTACGAAAAGCCGGCCAACGTGTTTGTCGCTCAATTCCTTGGCAGCCCCCGGATGAACCTGCTGCCCGCGTATCAACAGGATGGGCTTATGAAAATCGTCGGGCAAGTCAATGGTTTTGCAGGTTTTTCGATGCCACAACCGTCAACCGACATTGCCCGGATCGGTGTGCGGCCCGAGGATTGCCGCCTTGTAGACCCGACCGAGGGTTGCATCACTGGCAAGGTACAGGCTTGCGAATACCACGGATCAAATCTGCATGTCGTCGTCGCAACCAGAGATACCGGGACGGTGTCAGTTCTGGCGCCCCCCGGCCCGTCTGTCGGGTTTGGCACCGAGGTCGGGATCGCATGGAGTGCCCAAGCATGCCATCCATTTGCATCGCAAGGCGACCGCCTTTAGCGTCGCCCCTTCGGCACCGTTCCGTCACGGTTCCGGCCCTGAAGACGATCCCGCCGACAAAGCTGGTTCAAGTTGTTCTGAGGGCAAAAGCCATCTCATCGATTGCGGGCCTGCGGCGTCAGCTCATCCTCGATATAAACCTTGATGATCTCGTGAAAAGTTGTCTCTGCCGTAAAGCCCAGTTGGCGGGCACGCGTCACTAGAAAATCACGCGGCCAGCCTGCGACGATCGCTGCGATGGTCGGGTTTGGTTCGTGGCGGATCAGGCCAACCGCAGTCTCGCCAGCAATATCGCGCAGGGCATCGATCTGGTCACCGACCGTGGCTGAAACGCCCGGCATCGTCACATTGCGCCGGTGCCCCAGCAGGCGGGTATCCATGGTCGCCGCCCGCTCGATGAAACCGACCGCCGCGCGGGGGCTGGCGTGCCAGTGCCGCACTGTCGTGTCGACTGGCAGGATCGCCTCTTGTCCGTTCAGCGGTTCACGCAGAATGCCTGAGAAAAAGCCCGAGGCCGCTTTGTTCGGCTTGCCGGGGCGGATGCAGATGGTTGGAAACCGGATTCCGACGCCGTCCAACAGGCCTCGGCGAGAATAATCGTCCAGCATCAACTCGCCCATCGCCTTTTGCGTGCCATAGCTGGTCAGGGGGGTCAGGTGAAACTCGTCGGGGATCTTGTCAGGAAAAGGCGCGCCGAACACGGCAAGGGACGAGGCATAGACCACGCGCGGCACATAGCCTTCGACCCGGCGAATGGCATCAAACAACGCCCGGGTGCCATCAAGGTTGATCCGGTAGCCCTTTTCCAGATCGGCCTCGGCCTCGCCCGACACGATGGCCGCCAGATGCACGATGACATCGGGCCGGTCCGCGATCAGGGTTTCGGCCGATCCGGGTTGCGACAGATCGGCGGCGATGAACCGTTGCGCGCCCCCGAAATCGGGTACCGCGTCGGGCGTGACGATATCGGCAAGCGTCAATGTTGTGACCGTGCAATCACCAAGACTGCCGGTTGCGGCGATGCGTTCGGCGAATTTGCGGCCGATCATGCCGGCTGCACCGATGATAAGAACATGCATGTCAGTTTCCGATCAGAATGCGGGCCACGGCAAAAGCGTCGAGGCCAAGGGGGGAGTGCAGGGCGTACAGCCTGTCCATGAAGGCGGGATCGGCGGCGGCACGGGCAAATGTGTCGACATTCAGGATCGCGCCTTGTGCAGGGGCCGGGACGACGATCTGCGCTGGCATGGGGCCGGTGTTGGCGACCCAAACCTCGATGCCGTGTGCGGTTTCGGCGGCAAGGCCCGCGATCGGTCCGGACGGGGCAAGGCCCAGGTGGCGCAGGGGCGCAGACCTCAGGCGCGCAAGGCCGCGCAGGACGTGAAAGGCCGGAAATACGCCGCCATGGTCATCGAACCAGTCTTGGGCGAAATCGGCGGCGGTGGCCACCAGCCCGAACGGACCGGCAGCCGAGCCGAGGGCGATGGCCGCAGCACCGCCGGTGGCGAAATCGGCAAAGTATCCAAGGTTCCACGCCGCCCCCAGCAGGCCGCGTTGGCGCGGATCGTTCCAGTTCATCGCCTGACGGATGTTGTCGGGGTTGGCCTTGGCCGCCGCACCATAGGGGTTGTCGCGCATGCCGATGGCCGACGGGCCCACGGTCCACGGCGTGCCGGCGGCAATCTTTGCCACGGTCTTGATGATCGCCGGATGCGCCTCGCGGGTTTCCATGACCGACCTGTCATCGCCCGCATGCACCATGGGTGAGGTCGTGAAGCTG
>JBBQGU010000083.1:0-12280 GCA_038323315.1 Rhodobacterales bacterium
CCTCGGGCGGGCTCATATCACCTGCAACAAGAATGGCGTGCCGTTCGATCCCGAGAAACCTTTTGTGACCTCTGGTATCCGTCTGGGGACGCCGGCGGGCACGACGCGGGGGTTTGGCGAGGCCGAGTTCCGGTTGATCGCGGATTGGATCGTCGAAGTCGTCGATGGGCTGGCCGCGAATGGTGAGGCTGGCAATGCGGCGGTCGAGGCGGCGGTCAAGGCCAAGGTCGAGGCGCTTTGCCTGAAATTCCCGATTTATCAGGGGATGTAGCAGGGGGATCCCACACGTGGGAGGCTTGGAAAACCCTGCAATATCAGTATTTTGCCGGATCGTATTTACCCCATAACAGTTTTTCCACGTGTATCAAAACGCAAAAGGCCCCCGTATATCCGGCGGGCCTTTTGCCATTTTGCGGCCCTGCAAGGCGTGTCAGGGCTTGGCGAACAGGTGGTCACAGTGGGGCCACCAGACCCGCAGCACTAGACGAGGCCGCGCCAGTACAGCACAGCCAGCAACAGCACCGCCACCACCAGCAGGGCAAAGGCGATGCGGGCGGCCATGTCGAGGAGCAGGCCGTTACGCGCGGCGGCGGGGTTCACGGTGCTTAGATGGCGCACGCAGATGTCATAGGCGACGGCAACGGTTTCATCATCGACCTGATGCATGGTCTTGGGATTCTGGATCATGGTCAGGGCGGCAGCCAGGGCATCACCTGCCTCGCGTACGCGGCGCGGCAGGCGGCGACCGGCGGCGCGCAGTTTCGCCTCCAGCGTCGCCCCTTTCAGGCGCAAACGCTCCTCCAGCAGGCCCGCGACACGGTCTGCCATTTGCTGCACTGTGACGATGCTCATCAGTTGTCCCTGGATCTTGGCACTTGTTTTGCCCCTTGTAAGCAGGGACAAGCGGGGCTTCAACCAGTCTTTGGGGGTGTGTGCTGTGCTGACGATTGTAACCCATACTTCGACCGGCCCAATGAAGTTTCCGCCGCTGGTGATTGCGCATGGCCTGTTCGGATCGGCGCGCAACTGGAACGTCATCGCGCGGAATCTGGCCGTTGGGCGGGATGTGCATGCGGTGGACATGCGCAACCACGGCACCAGTCCGCGACATACGACGCAAAGCTATGCCGATATGGCGGGCGATCTGGCCGAGGTCATAGAGGGGTTGGGACAAGTCGATGTGTTGGGCCATTCCATGGGCGGCAAGGCCGCGATGGTGTTGGCGCTGACCCGGGCGGCTCTGCTGCGGCGGCTGGTGGTGGCGGATATTGCCCCGGTGGCCTATGCCCATGACCAAAGCCGGCATATCGTGGCGATGCGCGGGCTGGACCTGACCGGGCTGACCAGCCGGACCGAGGCGGACCGGCGGTTGGCCCTGACCATCCCGGACCCGGCGCTGCGGGCATTTTTCCTGCAATCGCTGGACCTTAGATCCGTGCCCCCCGTCTGGCGCCTGAACTTGGATGTGCTGGAGGCCGAGATGCCGCTGATCGTCGGCTGGCCCGTGATTGGCGGTCGGTTTGATGGCCCGGTGCTGTTCCTGACCGGGTCGGAAAGCCGCTACGTAGGCCCCGAGCATCGCGACAAGATCCGCGCCTTGTTCCCCCATGCCCGTTTTGCCAAGCTGACAGGCGCGGGCCACTGGCTGCACGCCGATCGCCCGCGCGAGTTTGAAGAGACGGTCCGCGCCTATCTGGCGGCGTGAGGGACTGCACACAGATTCAGATCAAGTGTCGCATCGGGGTCCTTGCTGATGACCAGATATGGCAGCTGGCCGAACGCATCAAAGTGGCGGTCCATGGGCTCATACCGTCAGGCTGAGACCACCTTGGGCCGCCGATTGTTCGGCACGGTCCAGCATATGTTGCAATGCGGCCCCCCGGGCGAAATCGGGGTCGGCCACACCCTCGCCCCGGATCGCGGCGATGAAGCGTTCGTAGATCGTGGCCAGCACGGGGGCCTCGACCTCCGCCCAGGTGGCGGTTTGCAGGTCGGGTTCCAGACACGCGCGCAGGGTGCTGATGTTCTTTTCCCACGACACCTCCAGCCCGCCCTTGTCGCCATAGATACGCAGGCGCAGGTCGTTCAGATGGCCGCTGGCAAAGCGGGTGGCGGCAACCGTGCCAAGCGCGCCGTTGGCCAGCAGGACCTGCATGGTGGCGCTGTCATTGGCGTCCAGCAGATACTCGCCGATCTGGTCGCCCGGTGCCTTGGCAAAGGTGGCAAGGCGGCAGGAAATCTCCTCGACCGGTTGTCCAGCGATAAAGGTTGCAAAATCAAGGATGTGGATGCCGACATCGCCCAGGACACCCTTGCTGCCGTGCTGGGTGGACAGCCGCCACAGCCACTGGCTCTCCTTGTCCCACGCACCCCAGGCGGGTTGGGTCAGCCAGGACTGCAGATAGGACGCCTCGAAATGCCGGACGGTGCCGATGGCCCCGTCGCGCACCATGGTGGCGGCCTTTTGCAGGGCGGCGACGTTGCGGTAGCTGAGGTTGACCATGTTGACCACACCCGCCTTGGCGGCAGCGGCGGCCATGGCATCGGCATTGGCCTCGTTGGTCGACAAGGGCTTTTCGCACAGGATATGCTTGCCCGCCGCCAGAACCGGCATGGTGGTGGCAAAGTGGGCGGCATCGGGGGTCACATTGGTGACGGCGTCGAAAGCCCCCCAGGCAACCGCCTCGGCGATCGAGGCAAAGCGGTGCTCGATATGGTGCTTGTCGCAAAACGCGGCCAGCTGTTCGGGCCGGTTGTCGATGCCCGCGACCAGGGTGACGCCGTCGATCTTGGCAAAGGCTTCGACATGGTTCTTGGCCATGCCGCCGGTGCCAAGGATCAATATGCGGACAGGTTGCAGCGCCATCAGCGATACCCCGCCTCGCCGTCATGATGCAGCCGGGGGCCGCGTTCCTCGATCGGTTCCAGCACGGCGGTAATCGGGCGGTTCGGCGCGTCGTTCGGGTTCGCGATGCGCGGGGCGGGGTTATGGGCCCATTTGACGCCGTTCAGGATCACGCGCTGGACGTTAAGGTCGTGGTAGGTCGGATAGGTTTCGTGGCCCGGACGGAAGTAGAACACATTGCCTGCCCCCCGCTTGTAGGTGACACCAGACCGGAACACCTCACCGCCCTGAAACCAGCTGATGAACACCGTCTCCAACGGTTCGGGGATGCCAAAGGGCTCGCCGTACATCTCTTCCATGTCGATCTCGAAATGATCGGGCAGACCGGCGGCGATGGGGTGGTTGCGGCTGGTGACCCACAGACGCTCCCGCTCGCCCGCTTCACGCCAGGACAGGTTGCACGGTGTGCCCATCAACCGCTTGAAGGGTTTGGAAAAATGCGCCGAATGCAGAAAGATTACACCCATCCCGCCATGCACGGCCTCGGCCACACGCTCGACGATCTTGTCGTCCACCTCGCCATGCACCTTGTGGCCCCACCAGATCAGCACATCGGTCACCGCCAGCTTCTCGACCGTCATGCCATGCTCGGGGTCTTGCAGGGTCACGCTGGTGGCCTGCACACCGGGGTCAAGGTTCAGCGCATCGGCGATGGCGACATGCATGGTCTTGGGATAGACCTGCGCCACGACCTTGTTGATCTGCTCATGGACGTTTTCGCCCCAAACAGTGACACGGATAACCATGTTAGTTCCTTTCCAGGAGGCGGACGACCCTGCCCCATTTCATTTTGACACAAATATCCCGGGGGGTCCGGGGGGCTGGCCCCTCGGCCTTTGGGTCATCGCATCGGTTTGCCAGCGGCGTCGAACTTGTGCAACTGCCCAGCCATCGGACCAAGGCTGATCCGCGCGCCCAATGCCACTTTCAGCTTGCCGGGTTGCCGCACGATCATGGGTTCGTCTGACCCCACCTCGACGAACAGGTAGTTGTCCGACCCCAGATCCTCGGTATGCACCACATCGCCAGTCCACATGCCACCTTCCACGATTTCGATATGCTCGGACCTTATGCCCAGCGTGGTACAGCCCTGCGCGGCGGCAAAGGCCCCGGTCAGGAAGTTCATCTTGGGGCTGCCGATAAAGCCCGCCACAAAGATCGAGTTCGGGCGTTCGTACAGTTCGGCTGGCGTGCCCACCTGCTCCAGTTTGCCATCGCGCAGCACGGCGATGCGGTCGGCCAGGGTCATCGCCTCGACCTGGTCGTGGGTCACGTAGACCATCGTGACATTCGCCATCGAATGGTGGAGTTTCGCGATTTCCAGCCGGGTCTGGACGCGCAGGGACGCATCAAGGTTGGACAGGGGTTCGTCGAACAGGAACACGCGCGGGTCGCGCACGATGGCGCGGCCGATGGCGACACGTTGGCGCTGGCCGCCGGACAGTTGTTTCGGCAGCCGGTCCAGCAGGTGATCGATCTGCAGCAGTTTGGCGGCATCCATCACGCGGCGCTTCATCTCCTCCGGGCTGGCTTTGGCCAGTTTCAAGCCGAAGGCCATGTTGTCGTAAACGGTCATGTGCGGGTACAGGGCATAGCTTTGGAACACCATCGCGATGCCGCGTTTGGACGGGATCAGGTTGTTCACCACTTGCCCGTCGAACAGCATGTCGCCGGCAGTGATCTGCTCCAACCCCGAGATCAGGCGCAGCAGGGTGGATTTGCCGCAGCCCGACGGGCCGACAAACACCATGAATTCGCCCTTCCGGATGGTCAGGTCGATGCCCTTGATGACATCCACCGCGCCATAAGACTTTTTCAGATTTTTAAGTTCGATCTGTGCCATTTCATCAGCCCTTCACGCCGCCTGCGGTCAGACCCGCGACGATTTTGCGTTGGAATACAAGAACGAGGATGACCAGCGGGATGGTCACGATGACAGATGCCGCCATGATCGGCCCCCACGGAATTTCCTGCTGCGATGCACCCGACAGCAGGGCGATGGCGACAGGCGTGGTGCGCTGCACCTCGGTCTGGGTGAAGGTCAGCGCGAACAGAAACTCGTTCCACGCGCCGATAAAGGCCAACAGGCCGGTGGTCACCATTGCGGGCCACATCAGCGGCAAAAACACCTGCGTGATGACGATCCAGGGGGTGGCGCCGTCGACGATTGCCGCTTCTTCGATCTCGACCGGCAGGTCGCGCATGAAGGTGGTCAGCACCCAGACGGTGAACGGCAGGGTAAAGATGGTATAGCTGATGATCAGCGCCCAAGGCGTGTTCAACAGGTTCAAAAAGCGCATCAACTCGAACAAGCCCGCCAATACCGCAATCTGGGGGAACATCGACACGCCAAGGATGGTCATCAACATCAGGCTGCGGCCACGGAACCGCACGCGGGCGAGGGCATAGGACGCGGTAACGGCCAGAAACAGTGCGATGGCGACAGTGACCGAGGCCACAAAGATCGAATTCAGGATGTTGCGCGGAAAGGTCCGGCCCAGCAGAACCGATTTGTAGTTCGACCAATCCCAGGCCACCGGCCAGTAATGTACGTCAAACAGCGCGGTGCCGGTCGAAAACGAGGTGACGATGGCATAGTAGAACGGAAAGACCGAAAACACGACGATTACCAGAACCAGCGCATAGAACGCTATGGAGAGCAGGATTTTGATCACCGGTCCTCCCCCCCCAGATTGACTTTGCCGATCCAGATATACAGCGAGACAAAGATCGCCAACAGGGCGAACAGAAGAGTCGATTGGGCCGAGCCATAAGCGAAGTTGTTGAACTCGAACAGGTTTTCTCGGCTGATCACCGACATGGTCTTGGTTGCTTTGCTGTTGGGCGTCAGAACATAGACGAGGTCGAAGATGCGCAGCGCGTCCAGCATGCGGAAGATCACGGCGACCATCAGGGCGGGCCGGATCAGCGGCAGGGTGATTTTCCAGAACACCTTGATCGGGTTGACGCCGTCGATCCGGGCGGCCTCATATATATCACGCGGCACCATTTGCAGACCGGCCAGGCACAACAGCGCCATGAAGGGTGTGGTTTTCCAGACATCCACGACCAGGACCGACAGCATGGCGGTGTCGAGGTTGGCGGTCCAGGCGATCTTGCGGTCGATCAGGTTCAGGTTCAGCAGGATGTCATTGATGATGCCATATTGGTCATTCAGCATCCAGGCCCACATCTTGGCCGACACGATGGTCGGGATGGCCCAAGGGATCAGGATCGCGGCGCGGACGAGGCCACGGCCCTTGAATTCGGCATTCAGGACCAGCGCGACGCCCAGACCGAGGATGGTCTCGATGGTCACGGACACGACCGAAAAGCGCACCGTGTTCCAGACCGCGTTCCACCAATCCGGATCGACCAGCGTGCCCCGGTAGCGGACCGTGCCGCTTGCCAGGGTCTGTACCCGGAAATAGTTGTCGAAGCCGATGAATTTGCCGCCGTACAGATCGTCCAACGACGTGTCAGTCAGCGAAAACCAGATGGTCCGCAGCAGGGGCCATGCCGCGACACAAAACAACGCCACCACCATGGGTGCCAGAAACCAGAAGGCGGCCTTTTGTCGTTGCTGTTGCAGGCTGGGGCCAGTGTCCCCCGTATGGACCCGTGCCCGACCAAATGTTGGCGCAGTCATGTCGTCTCCCCTATCCCCAACCCCGCCTTACCCAAACATGGCCAACCCGGCTAAACAGAAACGGGCGGCGGAATCGCCGCCCGTTTCTGTGTCACACAAGTGGAAAAGACCGCCGGGTCTTACCAGCCGTCGCCCTTCAAGTCGGTCAGATCAGCCTCAAGCGCCGCCAGATTGTCCGCCGCCGAGCCATCGCCCGACAGGGTTGCGTGAACGGCGTTGTAGAACTTGGCCGAAACTTCCGCATAGTTGCCCAAGGTGGGCGCAGACGGACGCGGCACGGCGCTGAGGAATACGTCTTTCCACTGGGGAATGATCGGCGATTTGGCGGCAATCTCTGGGTCGTCATACAGCGACATGATGGTCGGCAGGTTGGTTTCGTTCAGGGCGCGCATCTTTTGCACTTCCGGGCCAGCCAGATACAGGGCCAGATCGATCGCGGCCTCCTTGTTCTCGGAATACTTCGATACGGCCACGTTCCAGCCGCCCAAGGTGGCGGCCGAGCTGTCGCCCTCGGCACCTACGGGAAGCGTGGTCACGGCGAACAGGCCCTTGACCTTGCTGTCGTCGCCATTGCCCAACCCGTAGGCATAAGGCCAGTTGCGCATGAAGGCGGCATTGCCGGTCTGCCAGACGCCGCGCGCCTCTTCTTCCTGATAGGCCAGCACGCCTTCTGGGGAGATTGTGCCAACCCACGCCTTGGAGGTTTCGATCGCCTTGGCAGCCTTGGCATTGTTGATCGAGATCGTGCCATCCGGCTCGACAATCTGACCACCGCCAAAGGATTTGACCCATTCCAGTGCGTTACAGGTCAGGCCTTCATAAGCGTTACCCTGCCAGACAAAACCCCAGAAATCGGGGTTGGTGGCCTTTTCGCCATCCTGGATTTTCTGGGCGGCCGCCGTCATTTCGTCCCAGGTCTTGGGCACGGCGACGTCATACTTTTCCAACAGGTCCGTGCGGTAATACAGCGCCGGGGCGTCGGTGAAGATTGGCAGGGCGACCAGCTTGCCGCCAACCGTCTGCGACTCGATGATCGAGGGGAAGTTCAACGGGATCAGGTCTTTGGCAGCTTCGGTCAGGTCGACAAAGTTGCTCGCCAGTTGCGGGGCCCAGATGACGTCGGTCTGAAACAGGTCAATCTCGGACGAGCCGGCGGCCAGCCACAGGCGATACTGGGCGAACTGATCGGTGGTCGAGGCGGGCATCGGCACCATGGTGACGGTGTGCCCGGTCTTTTCTTCCCACGGTTTGACATAGGCCTTGAAATTCTCGACCGCGTTTCCGACGGCACCCGAGACATAGAAGATCTCGGCGGCCAGCACTGGTGCGCCGAAGCCCACCAAAACGGCCGCGACAGCGGCGGTGCGCATGGCGCGACCCCGATATCCATAGGACATAGGTATTCCTCCCTATTTGTTGACATGCGCCAAATGGCGCGCTCCCACAAACGCGGCGGCGGTCCCAAGCTGCGCTGGGGTTGTTCCGAAACGTTTCCGAAGGGCTATTTCCAAACGCTGACAAAGTCAACGATTCTCAACTCAAAGCGCTTTGAAATCCCAGTTGAACGATGGGGCAGCGCATGATGCCAGGCGTGGCCAGCAGCACCCAAAGCGGTTGCAGTGCGCGAACATTCCCCCTGATGACCAAAGTTTAGCGCACGACCACAAGACGACAGACCCGCCGGGTTGCAGCACAACCGGCGGGATAGCAGGTGGTTTTGGAGTTACGGGAATGGTCTGGTGGAGCAAAGGGGGATCGAACCCCTGACCTTATCATTGCGAACGATACGCTCTCCCAACTGAGCTATTGCCCCACCGGGCTTGAGTCGCCAAATCCCGGCGAAATGTCAAGGTTGGGGGCTGTGTCAGGCGGCGGCCATCGGCCCGGCAAGCCAATGAAAACCGACCTCGAAGGCTCCGTTTTACCGCGCCAAATCGGTCAGATAGCGGATGGGGGCTGCACGTCGTCGGTCGAAGCCAGCCCTTATATCACGGCTGTCACGCCTCCAAATGCCACGGCCCCCGCGATGGTTGCCACCACCGCCGAGCGTGACACGGCAAACACGACCAACACCGCAAGAACGCCCGCGACCAGGGGGGCTTGTGTCGTCAGCGGATGGGACAGATAGGGCATGACCGCCGCCATGAACAAGCTGCCGATCGCGGCAGGGCCAGTGGCGGCCAGAAAGCGGGCGAGCAGGCTGTCGGGCCTGAGGTCGGACAGGTCCATCCGCAGCGGCAGATAGCGAAAGCCCCAGGTGAAGGCGCCGGTAATCAAGGCGAGGATCAGGATGTCACTGTGCATTTGGACCCCGCCTTAGCAGACCCAGCACCGCGCCCGCGACCATACCCGCCAGCAACCCGGCGGTGGTGTTGGCATAAAGGGTGATCCCCACTGTCACCGCCCCGGCCAGCAGGATGACCGGGATCTGCGCTTTCGTCAGGATCGACAGCATCAGGGCCAGGAACAGGGCGGGCAGCATGAAACCGAGGCCCGCGCTGATGGCCGGATACGCGTCCAGTGCGCCGCCCCCCGCAAGGGCGCCCGCGGCGGTGCCGGACAGCCAGGCGGCGTAGGCCCCGAGGCCAAGGCCGAACATGAACGGTTCCGTGAAGGGGCGGCCCCGGGCGAGGGAGCCCAGGGTCGCGCCAAACACCTCATCCGTCAGGCCAAAGGACCAGGCCCAGGCGTGGCGCAGGCGAAGCCGTGCGCCTGTGCGTTTGATCAGGGCCGGGCCGTACAGGACATGGCGCAGGTTCATCGCGATCAGCGTGAAGGCCATCACCAGCAAAGGCGTGCCGCTGGCGATCAGGGTGACGGCGACGAATTGCGAGGCGCCGGAATAGATGATCAGCGACAGGGCAAAGGCCTCGGCGCTGGTCAGGCCCGACCGGGTCGCTGCGACGCCGAAGGAAAAGGCGATGGGGAAATAACCCAGGATCAGCGGCAGAGATGTCGCCAACCCCGCCCAGAAGCTTGATGTTTCCGCCGTTTCCATGGGCGGCAGGTAAGGGGCGGGGTGGGGGGTTGTCAACCTGGGCGGCGGCGGGGTGAACCCCGCCCTACCGTTGTGTCAGATGGCGTATCAAGGTGACCGGCATGGCGTCATTCGGCGGCCAGGTAGCTCTCCAACGGGGGGCAGATGCAGATCAGGTTGCGGTCGCCGTGTACGTTGTCGACGCGGCCGATGGGGGGCCAGTATTTGTCGACGCGGAAGGCACCGGGCGGAAAGCAGCCCTGTTCGCGGGGGTATTTGCGGGTCCAGTCGGCGACCAGATCCTCGACCGTGTGGGGGGCGTGGCGCAGCGGGGAGTCCTCTGCGCTGATCTCTTTCCGCTCGACCGCGCGAATCTCGGCGCGGATGGCGAGAAGGGCTGTGATGAAGCGGTCGATCTCGGCCTTGGTTTCGGATTCGGTGGGTTCGACCATCAGGGTGCCTGCGACGGGCCAGGACATGGTTGGCGCGTGAAAGCCGTTGTCGATCAGGCGTTTGGCGATGTCATCCACCGTCACCCCGGCTTCGGCAAAGGGGCGGGTGTCGAGGATGCATTCATGCGCCACGCGGCCCTTGTTGCCCATGAACAGCACCGGATAGGCGCCCGTGAGCCGCGCAGCAATGTAATTGGCGTTCAGGATTGCGACGCGGGTGGCTTGCGTCAGCCCCTCACCCCCCATCATCAGGCAATAGGCCCAGGATATCAACAGAATAGAGGCGCTGCCATCCGGTGCCGCACTGACCGCCCCCGTGCCGCCGGTTTCGGAATGGCCGGGCAGATAGGGCGCCAGATGCGCCTTGACCCCAATCGGCCCCATGCCCGGACCACCGCCGCCATGCGGGATGGCAAAGGTCTTGTGCAGGTTCAGGTGCGACACGTCGGACCCGATTTCCCCCGGTTTCACCAGCCCGACCATGGCGTTCATGTTCGCGCCGTCCAGATAGACCTGGCCGCCGTATTGGTGGGTGATGTCGCAGATGTCGCGGACAGTCTCCTCAAACACACCATGGGTCGAGGGGTAGGTGATCATGCAGGCGGCAAGGTCACCGCCTGCCGCCGCCGCCTTGGCCCGGAAATCCTCGATATCCACGTCGCCATTCGGCATCCCGCCGACGACGACTACGGTCATCCCGGCCATCTGGGCCGAGGCGGGGTTGGTGCCATGGGCGCTGACGGGGATCAGGCAGATCTTGCGGTGGTCGTCGCCCCGCGCCCGGTGATAGGCCTGAATGGTCAGCAGACCGGCATATTCACCCTGCGCGCCGCTGTTGGGCTGCATCGAGAAGGCGTCATAGCCGGTGATCTCGCACAGTTTGGCGGCCAGATCGTCGATGGCCTCGCGGTAGCCTGCGGCCTGATCGGCGGGGCAAAAGGGGTGGAGTGTGCTGAATTCCGGCCAGGTGATCGGCATCATCTCGGCTGCCGCGTTCAGCTTCATGGTGCAGGAACCAAGCGGGATCATGGCGCGGTCCAAGGCCAGATCGCGGTCGGACAGGCGGCGCATATAGCGCATCATCTCGGATTCCGCGCGGTTCATGTGGAAAACCGGGTGAGTCATGTAGTCGGTCTGGCGCAGTTGCGCCTCAGGGAAGGACAGTTCGGCCCGGTGCGGCGGCACGCCCGCGATGCCAAAGGTGCGCAAGACGCGGATGAGGACACGTTCGTCGGTGGTTTCGTCCAAGGATATGCCGACATGAGTGTGGCCGATCTTGCGGAAGTTCAGACCCTCGGCCCGCGCGGCGGCGAGGATACCGGCTTGCCCCACGCCAACCTCGACCATGATGGTGTCGAAGAAGGCTTTGGGTTGAACGACGGCACCAGCGGCCTTGAGCGCCCGCGCCAAACGGTTGGCCATGAAATGCACCCGCTCGGCAATGGCGCGCAGGCCCTTTGGTCCATGGAACACGCCATACATGCTGGCCATCACCGCCAGCAGGGCCTGCGCCGTGCAGACGTTGGAGGTGGCCTTTTCACGGCGGATGTGCTGTTCGCGGGTTTGCAAGGACAGGCGGTATGCCTGATTGCCGCGTGCGTCGATCGACACGCCGACGATCCGGCCCGGCATCTGGCGTTTGTAGTCATCCTTGCAGGAGAAGAAGGCGGCATGGGGCCCGCCATAGCCCATCGGCACGCCGAAACGCTGGCTGGAGCCGACCGCTATATCCGCGCCCATGGCGCCGGGTTCCTTCAGCAGACACAGGGCCAGCAGGTCGGTGGCGACGATGGCGATGGCTTTGGCTGCATGAAGGGCGGCGATTTCGGTTGTGAAATCGCGGACCTCGCCATGGGTGCCGGGGTATTGAAAGATCGCGCCAAAAACCTTTGCCGGGTCCATCGCCGTGACTGGTCCCACCGTCACCTCGATCCCCAAGGGCCGGGCGCGGGTCTGGATCACGCCGATGGTCTGGGGGTGGCAGCCCTCGTCGACAAAAAAGCCGCGCGCTTTGGAGCGGGCGCAGCGTTCGGCCATGGTCATCGCTTCGGCGGCGGCGGTGGCCTCGTCCAGCAGGCTGGCATTGGCGACGGGCAGGCCGGTCAGATCGGCGACCATGGTCTGGTAGTTCAGCAAAGCCTCCAGCCGGCCTTGGGCGATTTCGGGTTGGTAGGGGGTATAGGCGGTGTACCAGGCGGGGTTTTCCAGGATGTTGCGCTGGATCGCGGGGGGCGTGAAGGTGCCGTAGTAGCCTTGGCCGATCAGACTGGTCATCACCCGGTTCTTGCCCGCAACCT